>JAICQQ010000092.1 GCA_025937785.1 Polyangiaceae bacterium | reverse complement strand
CAGACTCGGTCGCTGCCCAGGGGGCTTCGCGATCGGTGCCCACAGGGCTTCGCGATCGGTGCCCACAGGGCTTCGCGGTCGGCGCGTACGGGCCACATGGCTCGCGGTCGGCGCCTACGGGCCACAGGGCTCGCGTGGTCGCTGCACGGTGCTCGCGGTCGGCGCCTACGGGCCACAGGGCTCGCGGTCGGCGCCTACGGGCCACAGGCTCGCGCGGTCCTGCCCTCGGGGCTCGCGGGGTCGCGGCGTCGAGTGATCCGCAATTGGTCGATGCGACGGACGAGCTCGACGGAGGCCTCGACCTCCGCTGCTCGGGACGAGACGCTTTCGACGTTGCACCCGATGCTGAAACCAGCGCGCGCTGACCAGCTATGGATTTCGGCGAAGGCGTCCGCCGCCAGATCGATCGAGCGCGCCAGCATGTCCTTGGCGGAGTAGAGTTCGCGTTTGACCGGCTCGGGGATCTCGACGCCCAGCCACGCCAGGAACTCGAGGGTCTGTGGCGAACCACAGGGGCTGAAAGTGAGCGCGATGGGCGGCAGCGTTCGGCCCTCCCGATCTGCCCATTGGCAGAGGTCGCTGAGCAAGCGCTGTGCCCGGGGCACGGACCACACCGTTTGGCTGACGAAGAAGCGGCAGCCGCGCTGCATCTTGGTCCAGACGCGGGCGACTTCGTCCGTGGGGGGGCGGTGCCGCTCCGGGATCACGACACCACCGAGCGCGAGATCGGGCACGCGCCGCCGGCAGGCGAGCAGCGCTTCCGACAACGTGAGCGCCGTCGACGTGTGACGCGAAGGCGCGCCGACGAGGACCGCCGACCCGCCGCGAGCGTGCAACGCATCGAGCCAGCGCCCCAAGGAAGCGTCGTCTTGCTTGGCGAGGGCGCGATACACCACGCGCGGAAGACCTGCGAGCGTGAGATCTCCGAACGCGTAGGTCAGCGGATCGACCTTGGGAATGAACGGAAAGGGTCGCGGGCTGCCGTTGCGAGCAGCTTCGTCTTGCACGTCGTAGATGAGGAGGGCGTCGATGGGCAGCTCGGAAATGCGAGCGGACTGAGCCGAGGCGAGCGCCCGCCTGCGTTCGCGGGGCGTGGTCTGGTTGGGCGGCGTGATGGCATAGGTGAGCCGGAATCCGACGCTGGCGGCAGAGGCCGAAAGCCAGGGCTCGCGTTCAGCGCCTGCGAAGCGCGCGGGGTTCATGACCACGGGCTGTCCAGGGTGACTTCGACGTTCGCTTCGTCGGTGTGTGGGGCGACGGGGACTGCGGCTTTGGTGACCGCGACGCGCACGCGGTGCGCGGCGGGCCAGCGCAAGACGAGGCGTTCGGTGACGCGCAGGGCGTACGTCTCGAGCAGCCGATCGGCGAGGGCGTCCGCGGTCTCGGCGACAGCGCTGACGATCTCTGCGTAATTCGCCGCCCGCTCGAGGTCGTCGGTGGCCGGGTAGCTGGTGCCGCCGAGCTCGACATCCACCGCGACCACCAGCTCCTGGGGCGCTGCTCGCTCCGCATCGCTCACCCCGACCCGGCCCTGCACGCGAATGCCGCGCAGGCGCAGCGCGTAGCCTGTCACCCGCCAACGCGGCAGGTGCTCAGGGGCTAGGGCGGCCACGAACGGAGTGGGGGCGGACGGGGAGGAATCGATCGGCTGCATGGGGTGGGAGGCGCGGCTGAACACCCAGCGAGCCTGCCAGCGGCGAACCATGAGCACCATCGCTTTGTTTTCAGGTTTCCATGAATATCATTCATGGTTGCCATGCTCGAACGGGTACATCTGGTGGTCGTGCGCGAGGTGGAAAGACTCGGCTCGCTGACCGCGGCTGCCGAGTTCCTGGGGTTGACTCAGTCGGCCCTCAGCCATTCGATCAAGAAACTCGAGGCGCAGCTCGGGATGGAAGTTTGGCGGCGCGAGGGGAGACAGTTGCGATTGACGCAGGCGGGGCAGTACTTGCTGGCCGTGGCGCAGCAGGTGCTGCCGCAATTGGATCTGGCGGAGGAACGCCTGCGTCAGTTCGCCGGAGGCGCGCGGGGCACACTGCGCATCGGCATGGAGTGCCACCCCTGCTACCGGTGGCTACTGAAGGTAGTTTCCCCCTTTCTGGCGGCCTGGTCCAACGTCGAGGTGGACGTGAAGCAAAAGGTACAGTTCGGAGGATTGGCAGCCTTGCTGGGCTACGAGATTGATTTGTTGGTCACCCCCGATCCTGTCTTCAAGCCCGAGCTCCGCTTCGAAGCGGTATTCGATTACGAGCAAGTGCTGGCGGTGGCTCGGGCCCATGAGCTCGCGGGGGCTGCTCATGTCGAGCCTGAGCAGCTGCGGGACGCAGTCCTCATTACCTACCCTGTCGCCACCGACCGACTCGACGTCTACACGCAGTTCTTGTTGCCGGCAGGGGTGACTCCGCGGAGCCAGAAGACCGTAGAAAATACCGACATCATGCTGCAACTGGTGGCGAGCGGACGCGGCGTCGCGGCCTTGCCTCGCTGGCTGGTCCACGAGTACCGTTCGGAGCTCGACTTGGTGGACGTGCGCCTGGGGCGTGACGGAGTCAAAAAGCAGATCTTCTTGGGAGTGCGCGAGCAAGACGCTGGCATCGACTATGTCGCCGGATTCGTCGAGCTCGCCCGCAGCGCGAACCGCCCGTGCAGCGAATAGAGAAGGGTATCATCGTTTCGAGACGGCCCGCCGCCGGCGGTCCGTAGGGGAAGAGTGGCTGGGTTGCGTGGTCGCGGCGAGCCGGATGAAGTCCGCGATGAAGGCGATCTTCTTGTCGGCGGCGCGCACGCCGAGAAAAATCTGCTTTCGGATCCCGCGGCTGCCGAGGCGCACGGGGACCACGCTGATTTTCTCTCGGTACTCCGCGACCAGCCACGCTGGCAGCGCCGCCACGCCCCGACCGCACGCCACCATCTGCAACATGATGTCGGTCGTTTCGATGACCTTGTGTCGTCGGGGCATCACGCCGGCCGGTAGCAAGAACTGGCTGTAGACGTCCAGTCGCTCGATCTCCACTGGATACGTGATGAGCGTCTCAGCCTCGAGTTCGATTGGGTCGACGTAGACGCGGGTGGCGAATGCGTGCTCTCGACTCACCACCAGCACCTGTTCGTAGTCGAACACGGGCTCGAACTGCAGGCCGCGCCGCTTCAAAGGATCGGGCGTCACGAGCATGTCGATTTCCTGGCCAAACAAGGCTCCGACGCCGCCAAACTGAAACTTCTGGCGGACGTCGAGGTCGACGTCGGGCCATGCGCGCAGGTAGGGCTCGACCACCTGCAGCAGCCAGCGATAGCAGGGGTGGCACTCCATACCGATGCGAAGCGTGCCGCGCTCGCCTCTGGCGAACTGGTCGACGACTTGTTCGGCGTGGTCGAGCTGGGGCAGCACGCGGTGGGCCAGCGAAAGCAGATACGCGCCCGCTGGCGTCAAGCGCAGGCCGCGCCCCTGGCGCCGCCAGATCTCGGTGCCGAACTGCTGCTCCATGCGCTTGACGGTGTGGCTCAGGGCCGATTGCGTGAGGCCCAAGCTCTTGGCTGCCGCTGTGAGCGAGCCGCGGCGCTCGACTTCGCGCAGTAAGTTCAGATGGATGCGCTCGAGCCGATTCATCGATGACTCCAGCTCATGGGTATGTGACAAATCACCATTGTTCACCAGTGGCTCGGAGGATCTACGTTGTCTCGGAACCAAGCAAGGATTCGAAGATGGCCCAAATTCACAACCTAGGATTCCCTCGTATCGGTGCGGAGCGCGAGCTCAAATTTGCGCAAGAAAAGCACTGGAAAGGCGCGCTAAGCCACGCTCAGCTGGAAGCGTTGGGTGCTGAACTGCGTCGCGAGAACTGGCAGCGTCAATCCGGGCTCGATGCCGTTCCAGTGGGCGACTTTTCCTTCTACGACCACGTGCTCGACACGAGCTTCATGCTGGGCAACGTACCCGAGCGTGCCCGCCCGGAGCAAGGGCAGCCGCTCGACGCCTACTTCCGTGTCGCGCGCGGCCGCGCCGCCGGCGATGCCGAGGGCGTCGCCGCCGGCGAGATGACCAAGTGGTTCGACACCAACTACCACTACATCGTGCCCGAACTGTCGGGGCGCACGACATTCCAACTCGACGCAAAGCGCCTGCTGGCCCAGCTGGCGGAAGCGCGTCGGGCGGGCGTTCCCGCCAAACCCGTCATCGTCGGCCCCGTCACCTACCTGTGGCTGGGCAAGACGCACGACGGCTGCGATCGGCTCGAGTTGCTACCGGGGCTCTTGCGGGTTTACGGCGAACTGCTCGCCGCGCTGGCGCGCGAGGGGGTGGAGTGGGTGCAGATCGACGAACCCGCGCTCGTCACCGAGCTTGGTCCCGAATGGCACCGAGCCTACCACCTCGCGTACGAGTCGCTGGCAGGCCCAGGCCCCCAGCTGCTCTTGACGACCTACTTCGGGCGCTTGCGTGAAAACCTGGAGCTCGCGACGTCGCTGCCCGTCGCAGGCATCCACCTGGACGCCGTCAGTGCCCCCGACGAGGTGGAGCGGTTGTCGGGCGCGTTGCCCGCCGGGTGGGTGCTCTCGTTGGGTGTGGTCAGCGGCCGCAATATTTGGAAGTCGGACATCGGCAAGGCGCTCGACGTGCTCGAGCCCATCCATGGCACGCTCGGTGATCGTTTGTGGATCGCACCTTCATGTTCGCTCTTGCACGTGCCCGTCGACCTCACCAGCGAGAAAAAGCTCGATGCCGAACTGTCGTCCTGGCTGGCGTTCGCACAGCAGAAGCTCGAGGAGATCCGCTCGTTGGGCGACGCCTTGAACCAAGGCCGCGAGGCCGCGAAAGGCGCCCTTGCCGAGAATGCACGTGCGCTCCAGAGCCGGCGCCGGTCGAAGCGCGTCAACGATGCCGCCGTGCAAACGGCCGTGAAGCGGCTGTCCCCTGGCCTGGGGGCGCGCAAGTCCCCCTACGGCAAACGAGCTGGCGCACAAGCACGGCTCTTCAAGCTGCCGAAGTTCCCGACCACCACCATCGGGTCGTTCCCGCAGACGGCAGAAATCCGCAAGGCGCGGGGCGAGTTTCGCGCGGGAAAGCTCGACGCAAACGCATACCGGCTGAAGATGCGCGCAGAGATCGAACGCGCCGTGCGCGAGCAGGAAACGTTGGGTCTCGACGTGTTGGTGCACGGCGAAGCGGAACGCAACGACATGGTGGAATACTTCGGCGAGCAGCTCGATGGCTTCGCGTTCAGTGAGTTCGGTTGGGTGCAGTCGTACGGGTCGCGCTGCGTCAAGCCACCCATCCTGTTCGGGGACATCAGCCGCCCGAGGCCGATGACGTTGGAGTGGACCCGCTTCGCGCAATCACTGACACGTAAGCCGATGAAAGGCATGCTGACCGGCCCGGTCACGATCCTGAACTGGTCATTCGTACGTGACGATCAGCCTCGTTCGCTCTCGTGTTACCAACTCGCGCTCGCGATCCGTGACGAGGTTCGAGATCTAGAACGTGCCGGCGTGCGCATCATTCAGATCGACGAAGCGGCGCTGCGCGAAGGGCTACCGCTGCGCCGGTCAGAATGGCACGAGTACTTGCGATGGGCCGTCGACTCGTTCCGGATCGCGGCCAATGGCGTCGCGGACGAGACCCAGATCCACACCCACATGTGCTACTCGGAGTTCAACGATATCATCGAGTCGATCGCGGCCATGGACGCGGATGTGATCACGATCGAGACCTCGCGCTCGAACATGGAGCTGCTCGACGCCTTCGATCGCTTCGAGTATCCGAACCAGATCGGGCCGGGCGTGTACGACATCCATTCGCCGAACGTGCCGAGCGAGCAGCAGATCGTCGAATTGATGCAGAAAGCCAGCGAAAAAGTGCCGGCCGAGCGCCTGTGGGTGAACCCGGATTGTGGTCTCAAGACACGCAGCTGGGAAGAGGTGCTGCCTGCCCTGCGCAACATGGTGAGCGCGGCCCAGCGACTGCGCGAAGCAGCTCAGGGGTCGGTCAGGTAGTACCAAAGGGCGTTGCACTCCGTGTCCGTCAGCGTGAAGCGTGGCATCAGCTGAGGAATGACGATCTGGGCGGGGTCGCTGGGGTGGGGTCCGATTCCAAGCTGTGGCAGTTCTTGCACTGCACCGCTTCACTCGGCAGCGGATCGGCGTGACCGACGAGGCGTCCGGTGAGCGGGGTCTGACCGTGAAAGAGCCGCGCGCCCTGGTCGCGCGTCGAGCTCTGAACCCAGATCCAGGCCACCCCGACCAGCGGCACCGCCGCGGTCGCAACGATGGCCAGCCTGCGCAGCACTGAGCCGGTCGTTGCTTTGGCGATCATGGGCGAGAGGTGGGCCCGCGGCACGCGCGAGTAGACAGCGCGTCGGGCAGCAGCAGTTTTAGAAACTACCGACGGCGAGGCCGAGGCGCAATGGCCAAATCGCTCGACGAGACGTGTTAGAGTGCCCGCGTGAGCACTGGTCCCGAAGCGCATTCCGATCCCACCCCAGTTCCCGAGCAGGGCACCGATCCTTCACCGCTCGACCTCGAGGGGCCGTGGAGCCTGCTTCGCTGCCCGCGCTGCCAGAGCGGTCTTACCGCGGTGCTGGCACCCGATACTGGTGAACTCGCGGAGCTCTCGTGCGAGCGATGCAGCCGGGGTTATCCCGTCCATTTGGGCATTCCGTTGGTCACCGCGCGCCCGCAGGAATGGCGGGAGCGTTGGGAGCACGGGCTCGGGCGATTTGCGGACTGGATGATCCGAGCCGAGAAGGAGCTGCAGGTGGCCTTCTTCGATGAAGAGCTGAGTGACCGCAGCCAGAACCGGTTGCGTCAGGTGATAGGCGCGCTCGGGCGCCACCGCGAAGAAGTGCTCGCGCTCATGAGTCGAGGGGGCCTCACCGCGAAGGCCGCGAGCGACAAGCAGGTGGGTACCGCGGGATACTCCCCGGAGACGTACTTCAACCACATCCTTCGGGACTACGGCTGGCAATCCGAGGTCGACGAGGTCAGCGCCAGCTGGGCGCGCCTGCGACAGGTGCTGCCGGCGGATTTTCAGCCGGGGACGACGCTGGTCCTCGGTGCCGGTACGGGCCGCCTCGCGTGGCAGCTCGCCACGGAGTTCGCACCCTCGGCGTCGGTGTTGGCCCTGGACGTCAACCCACTGCCGTTCATCGTCACGCGGCTGCTCATGGCGGGCGAGGCCGTCGAGCTCACCGAGCTCCCCGCACACCCGAAACGATCGAGCCTCGTGGCGCAGACTCGCCGCCTCCAGTGCGCGCTACCGCCGGCGCCGCGCTTGAGCTTTCTGCTCGCGGACGGACTCGAGCCGCCGGTCGCACCCGGGAAGTGGGATACCGTGGTCGCTCCCTGGTTCGTCGACGAGGTTCCCACCGACGCGGCCGTCGTCCCCGGCCTGGCGCGCTCGCTGCTGCGCGAAGGCGGCGCGTTCATTTGCGTGGGCCCGCTGCTGTACGACAACGCGCACACGAAACCCTTCGTGCGGTATTGCGCGGACGAGTTCGTGGACCTGGTGAAGCGCGCCGGCTTCGAGGTCACCGCCGGCAAGTACGAGGCGGAGTCGTACATGGCCTCGCCTTTGTCGAGCCACACGCGCATGGAACATGTCCTGTACCTGCACGCCCGCAAGGTCTCGTCCCTGCGTGTGGTCCCGCCAGAAGTGCCGCCGTATCTGAAGCCCGGACCCGGCGCATCGCTGCCCATTCCGGTCCCTCCCGGTCTGCACGAGACGCAGTTCTCTCCCGAGCAGGTCGCGGCGGTCGCGGCGCTCGTCGACGGCTCGAGGAATGTCCGACAGATCGTGAAGATCCTCATCGACCGCGGGGTGCTGGTGAACGACGGCACGGCAGAATCGGCTGCCCGCGGCTGCCTCAAGATCATGCTCAAGCAGCTCCGCGAAGCTGCGGCCGGGCAGCCGCAGGGGTAGCTGCTCCGCCAGCCCCTAGAAGAATCAGCGCGCGCAGCGCACGTGATGATGGGGGACGCTGCCCGCTGCGTGGCGGGGCGCTGCGAGTTTGCGGCTCAAGCAGCCGGGTCCGGAGCCAGCGGTACGCGCGCCGCCGCGAACTCACAGTGAAGAGCTTCGAGGAGCTGTTCCGGCGCGACGATGATCGCGCGCCTGCCATCGATGAACTCGAGCTCGAGTGCCCGCGCGTGGCGCGTGAAGAAGCAGTAACGTGCGTTCGTTCGTAAGCGTACGCTCTCGACGTCCGCCACGGACAGGCGCTTCTTCACGAACAGCCACCAGATCTGCAGACCTTCCGCGGTCCAGCGCGCGCGATACGGGACGGGCCAAGAGCCCACACCATCCGAGAATGCCGGCGGGGGCACGTGGGGCCGCTGTGGTGGCTTCTGGTTCGAGGCAGGCGGCGTGACTTTGCAAGGAACGATCGATTCGGTCGGTCATGTCCCCTGGTCGGACAGCTGGAACCCCAGTTGCTCGGGAAATGATACTGCGGAAGGATCGCCTTCGAGCGACCCCTGACCTGCCGCTATACTGTCCCGGTGAGTACTGACTCGGCACCGGCGACTTTTTCGGTCGATGCGCGCGTGGCAGAGTTGTCGGCGGCGGTGCGCGAGCTGACCAGAGCGGGCGATCGTCGCCAGGCCGCGCTCGCTTGTGTGGAGCTGGGGCAGACCTACGAGAACGCGCTCGGTAACCTGACGGCGGCGCGCGCCTGGTTCACGCGGGCGGCCCGGCTGCTCGAGGACGAGCCTGCGTGTCTGGAGCAGGGGTGGGTCGCGATCGCCGCGATGGGTTGCGACGTGGACGACCCTGCTGCGCTGTTGGCGGCGGCGGAGCTGGCGCTCGAGCGCGCCCGGCGTTTCCGTGACGTCAACCTCGAGACCAAGGCGCTGGCTGACGCTGGCCTCGCGCATGTGCAGTCGGGGCGCATCGTTCAGGGCATGGCGCTGCTCGACGAGGCGATGGCGCTCGCCTGCGGGCCTGCGCGCGAGAGCGTGGCGGCGCCGAAGTCGGTGTGCTCGTTCTTCACCGCGTGCTATCACGCCGCGGATTTCGGGCGGGCGAGCTCGTGGACGGCCCCGCTCGAGCAGCACGGCCTGCTCGGACCGCGGGACGGCAGCACGCTGTTTCTGTCGAGCCACTGCGATAGCGTGCGGGCGACGCTCTTGATGGAGCTCGGGCGCTGGGGGGAAGCCGAGCAACTGCTGCTGCGTTCGATCGAGGCCTTCGAGAAGGTGCTGCCGTTTCCCTCGTGGCATCCAGCGCTGGCGCTCGCCGATTTGCGCCTGCGGCAGGGGAGGCTGGGCGAAGCGGAGGCACTGCTGCTGGGCAAGGACCAGGCGCCGCAAGGGGTACTGCCGGCGGCGCGCCTGCACCTGGCGCGCGGTGACGCCGCGCTCGCGCGCGCGGTCGCCCAGCGCGGGCTGCGCAGCTTCGGTGCCGATCGCTTGCGTGCCATCGAGCTGTGGCTCGTGGTCGTGGAGGCCGCGCTCGTGCTGGGCGAGCTTTCCGCGGCGGAGCAAGCAGCCGCTGAGCTCACGGCTCGCGCGCGCGATCTGGCCGTGCCGACGCTGGTCGCGCGGGCAGCCCTGGGGTGCGCGCGTGTGGCGTTTGCGCGCGGTGACGCTCGGGGCGCGCTGGCGTTGCTCGAGCCGTCCCTGCAGAGCTTGGATCCCGCGCACGCGCCCTGGCTGCGCGCGCTCGTCGAAATCAGCCTGGCGCGCCTCTATGCTGCCCTCGGCGATGGCGCCGCCGCGCGAGCCGAGGCCCGCGCAGCCCAAGGATTGCTCCGCTCGCTCGATGTCACGCTGAGCCCTGACGATGCGCGATTGCTCGAAGCGCTGACGGCGCCTGGCGGGGTGAGCCCCCCGCTCGGCGCAGCGCCCGATCCGAAGCCGACCGCTCGTCTCGAGCGCAGCGAGCGCTGGTGGTCGGTCACGTGCCGAGGCAGCAGCGTACGTTTGCCGGATGGCAAGGGCATGCGTTACCTGGCCGAGCTGCTCGCCCAGCCGCACCTCGAGCAACATGCGCTCGATCTGGTCGATCGCATCGAAGGCCTCGACGAAGGCGGGCTCGATCGACGCGCGCTCCGAGGCGCCGGGTCCGGGCTCGACGCCCGCGCGCGCGCCGCCTATCGCCAGCGAATCGAAGAGCTTCGCTCGGCTGCGGCCGAGGCGCTGGAGCGCGGTCAGCTCGAGTCCGCGGAAGCTGCGCAAGGCGAGCTCGACCAGCTGCTGGCCGAGCTCAGTCGGGCGTTCGGGCTGGGCGGCAAAGATCGGCCTGTCGGATCACCGGCTGAGAAGGCCCGGCTCAACGTGACGCGGGCCCTGCGCTCGGCGATCGCTCGTATCTGCGCGGCGATGCCCGAACTGGGCTCGGCGCTCTCAGCGCAGGTAAGAACTGGAAACTACTGCGCTTATGAACCACCCCCGGGGGCGATTTGCTGGTCCGTTCAGTCCTGAGTGAACGACGCGGGGGTCCCTTGAACGCCTTTGGGGCATGACCCCCACCGTTCACGAAATTGCACCGAGTATCTACCGCATCTCCACCTTCATCCCCGAGCTGGGGCCCGAAGGTTTCAGCTTCAACCAGTTCCTGATCGTCGCTGACGAACCGCTGCTGTTCCACACCGGCGGACGCGGCGCGTTTCCGCTGATCGCCGAGGCCGTGGCCAGCATCATTCCAGTCGAAAGCCTGCGCTGGATCAGCTTCGGTCACATCGAGTCCGACGAATGCGGCTCGATGAACATGTGGCTCAGCGCGGCACCCCGGAGTCAGGTGGCGTTCGGCGCGCTGGGCTGCGGCGTCTCGCTGAACGACTTGTGCGATCGGCCGCCGCGCGCGCTCGCCGACGCTGAAGTGATCGATCTTGGCGGCAAGCGGGTGCGCCAAATCTCCACGCCGCACGTGCCGCATGGTTGGGAGGCGCAGGTCATGTTCGAGGAGACCACCGGCACGCTGCTCTGCGGCGACCTGGTGAGCCAAGTGGGCCAGGGTGTCCCCATCACGAGCGATGACGTCACCGAGGCTGCGCTGCGCACCGAAAGCATCTTTCATCAGACCAGCCCCGGACCCCAGGCGCCGCGCACGCTGCGCCAGCTCGCCCAGCTCGCCCCCCAGCGTTTGGCGATCATGCACGGATCGTCCTTCGAGGGTGATGGACGCAGGGTCCTGGAGGCGTTGGCCAACGGCTACGAGGCGCTCCAGAGACATTCGCAATACTGATGATTGGCATCAGAAAGTTCCGTTTCACAAATATCTGGGACGGCCTCATCTTCCTTTCCGTCGGACGCACCACGAGGCGTCCCAGAAAGGCAGAACATCATGCAATCGCTGAACATCGACCGGTCCGCTCCCCAATCCACCCGACAGGCCGCAGCTCCGGCCGTGTTCGAGAGCCTGCGGCGCGTGCTCGCGACGGACACTTCCAAAACGGCGGCCTTCCAGCGCGTTGCGCTGGCGGCAGTGGTCTTGCCCCACGGCTTGCAGAAGGTATTCGGCTGGTTCGGCGGTTGGGGTATCGAGGGAACTCTCGGCTGGTTCCAGAGCGCGCTCGGGGTCCCGGCGCCCGTCGCCGCGCTGGTGATCGTCTCCGACTTCCTCGGCGCCATCGCGCTCGGCCTGGGTCTGTTCAGTCGCGTCGCGGCGCTCGGCACGGCGCTGACCATGCTGGGAGCGATCGCGATGGTACACGCCTCGAACGGCTTCTTCATGAACTGGGCGGGCACGAACCCCGGCGAAGGTTTCGAGTTCCACCTGCTCGCGCTCGGCCTGTGCCTACCGCTCATCGTGCGCGGCGGCGGCGCTTTCTCTCTAGATCGCTGGCTCGCCGCTCGGCTGGGAGCCCGCACCTGAGCGACGAGGGGGGGGCAG
This sequence comes from Polyangiaceae bacterium, assembly GCA_025937785.1. Taxonomy (GTDB): domain Bacteria; phylum Myxococcota_A; class Polyangia; order Polyangiales; family Polyangiaceae; genus JAICQQ01. Next base: position 18,753 of record JAICQQ010000092.1, on the reverse strand, counting down.
GTTGCGGCGGCGTGCTCACGCGCGGATTTCGGCGAGGGGCTCTCGGTCCGTGCTGTCGTCACCGAGGCCCGAGGGATCACTGATACCCATGGCCTCGAGCACGTTGAACAGCACCTTCGAGTGCGCCTTGCCGCCGCCGTCGATGTAGCTGCCGCCGGTTCTGAGATAGCCGCCAGCACCCCCGCTGAGTACGAACCGCATGTCGGTCCCGTTGTGGATCACCGCATCGCCCATATCGCGTGCCCAGACCATCAGCGTCTGGTCGAACAGGGTGCCGTTGCCGTCGGGCGCCGGAGTCTCTTTGAGCTTGTTGGCAGCAGCCACAAACTGCTGAGAGAGCCAGCGTTCCAGATTGACCAGTCGCGTGCGCGGATTGTCCGAGTGTAAGAACACGTTGTGCCAATCGCCCGGTGCCCCGACTTCGGCCAGGTTCACCTGTGTGTTCTGGTGGTGCCCGAACTGGACCGCAGCCACCCGCGTCAGGTCGCAGGCGAAGGCGTTGATCGCCAAATCCATGTGCAGCACGCTGTTCATCAGCGCGTCGGAGCCGGCGCCGGGATCGGCGGGCGGTGTACACGCCACCGCTGGGTCGGGGTTGTTCAGCTGCTCTTCTTGCTGTGCCAGGCGTTCTTCCATCTGGCGCAATGATTCGGTGTGCGCCTCGAGCTTGGCGCGCTCCTGGGCACCGAGCGACTGCGAGAGTTGGCCGATTTCTCCGTTCAACGCGTCCAACATGCTGCGTCGCCGGCGCAGGCGGGCTTGTGCCGGCGGCTCGGAAGAGTCACCGGGAAACTCGTAGCCTCCGCCGCCGAAGATGGCAGCGTACGCCGCCGAGGGCGAAAAGATGGGATCGAGCGCGCGGTTGTTTCGGTAAAAGGTGCTTTGCGCTTCCGAGCTGACACCGCCGAGGAGAAGGTTGGGGATCTGCGTGTTGATGCCGGCGTTTCGCAGCTGGTCGCTGACGTACTGCTCGACGGAGATCAACGGCTTGCCGCTGAAGTTGGCGCCGGTGAGGCCGCCGGTGCCGCCGTGGCTGCCCGCGGTGCCGTTGCTGTCCAGCTTCTCTACCAGCACCAAGTTGCCATTGAGCGGCGCGAGCGGCTCGGTCATCACGCTGTGCGTGATGCTGGAGATCGTCGAGCCGCGCGGTGACCACACCGCGGGCTCCGTCCCGCTGGTGAAGAAGATGAACAGATACTTCGCCGGCCCGAGCTCGGTCTGAGCCTGAGACGGCGTGATCAACTTCACGTAGGGAGCGAATACGGCACCCAGGCCTGCTGCCGCGATGAAGTCCCTGCGGTTGCAGCTACGCATCGGTGCTCTCCTCGGTGCCCGCGTTGTTCAGTCGCGTGTTCAATCGGCTACCCTGCGAGTGAAGTGTGGGGCGTGAATGATGGCCATCAACGTATTCTGGAGCGTGTATCCCCCCGCAGCAGCCTCGGCGCGAATGGCGTCGTGGTTGCATTCCTTCTGTTGCCATTCGTCGCGGCCGTACGCGAAGTACGACCAGTAGCGAACCAGGCACGAGCGCGCTTCGTCGCTCGCGCCGAGGTAGTCGTTCAGCGACTGTAGACCGTCGAGCTGGATGGGACCTCCGACGACGTCGGAGAGCTCGCCGGTGGCATCGACGGGCGAGCCTCCCTCTTGGTCGCGGACCCGCCCGAAGGCATCGTACTCTTCGAAGGCAAACCCGACGGGGTCGATGCTTCGATGGCACTGGGCACAGACCGCGCTCGCGCTGTGCTGCGCGTAGCGCTCGCGGTTGTTGGCGAACTCTCCGGGGGCGGCGAGGTTGGTGTCCAGGTCCTCGGGCACGGGCGGTAGATCCTGGCACAGCAGGCGCTCGCGCACGACCAGCCCACGCTGTACCGGCGAAGAGTTTTCGGGCTGCGCGTGCTCCGTCAGAAAGGACGCGTGGCCGAGGATGCCGGTGGCGCGCCGGCCTTCGAGCGCCACCCGAGTGAAGCCGTCGCCACCCGCGCCGCTCAGGCCGTAGAACTCGGCGAGCGGCCCGTTCAACATCGTGAAGTCGGCGTTGTACAGATCGGCGATGGTGCCACCGGTCTGAAACAGTTCGACGAAGAAGTACCGCGTCTCGTCGAGCATGGCCTGGCGCATCGACTCGCTCAGATCGAAAACACTCGGATCTTTCGCCTTCTTCGAGAGGTTGTCCACCTCGAGCCAGCCGTGTACGAACTTTGCCAAGCCGAGCTTCGCTTCGTCCTTCGACAAAAGGCCCAAGGCAGCTTGGTCGATTTCCTCCGGGGTCGACAGCCGCCCCTGCGCGGCCGTGTCGAGCAACTGGTCGTCGGGCGGATTGTCGGTGAGCAGGTACGACAGCTCGCTCGCCACTTCGTACGGCGTCAGCCGGTACTGCCCCGCGTTTTCGGGGTCGGGTGCGCCGAGCTCGCGTCGGTAGAGCAGGTAAGGTGACTGCAACATCGTGCTCACCACGACGTGCAAGCCCGCCTCGAAGCTGGCTTCTGCCGCGAACAGCTGCAGATAGGTTTGCACCTGCTCGGGTGTCGGATCGTCGCGGAACGCACGCCTGCCGAACTGCCGGATCACCTGCTCGTGACAGCCTGGGTCGTGGCTGTTGCAGCTGGCGAGCTTCCACGACTGATTCTCGATGGTCCAAGCGGCGGCGCGCTCGGCGTAGTTCATCAAGAGCTCGCCGGTCAGGTCGCTGACGAGCGCTGCATCCGCGTCGACGTGAAAACCCAGCACCGCGGGGTCCGGGAGCACCTCTTCTACCGGGAAGCCTTCGCCCAGGAGCTGCTTCAGCGTGTTGGCGTACTGCGCCGCGGTCAGCCGGCGAAGCATGCGAGGCCCCGGTGTTTCGCAGTCTGCGAGCGGGGTCTCCGGCACGGACGGGTCGGAGCCGCCGTTGGTTCCATTGACTCCCGAACCTGCCGTGCCACCGCCCGTACCGTTCGAACCGCTGGGTGCGCCCGTGCTACCCGTAGAACCGGCAGGACTTCCGGAGGTCGTGACGATGGGTTCCCCGGTGACGGGGTCGATCGGTACCGTGCCGCCGTTGGTGCCTGCTGTCGTGCCCGCTGCGTTGCCGTCGTTCCCCCCATCTGTCCCGTCCTGGTGGATGCTACCAGTGCAGGCGGCTGCGAGCAGCGTCATGGCGACGTATGGGAGGTGTCGTTGCATGTGCGCTTTCCCCGTTCGGCCGTGGGCTGACGGGACCACGAGATCTGATAACCCCCAGCAACCAATTAGAGAAGCTGAAACGACCTCGCGGGCACGATCCACGGAGCGCCGGAACCAACAGCGAAAAGTTGCAATTGAACAGCAACTGCCTTGAGTGCGACGGATCGCTACACGCCACGCCGAGCGAACTTGCACACCCTTGCTGCTAGCCCTCGCGCACGAACGCTTCCAGACGATCGAGCACTTCTTTGGGGGATAGGGCGTGCGTTTCGCCCCCGGGCAGCGTGAGTTCGAGCTTCTGGGTGCGCGTGACGCGTGTAGAAGCTCAGTAGCTGAGCCCGTGCCCGTAGGGGAAGAGCGAGGCGTAGTTGGCTTCGTCCTTGTGCATGGTCGCCTGCTCGTCCGTTTGCGGCCAGGTGTGGCTGAGCTTGCCGGTGAAGTTGCTGTCGCCGAAGAGCACGTCGGCCACACCCGCTCCTTCGGTGCCGGGCAGCCAGGCGGCGACCCAGGCGTCGGCGTTGGCGAGCTGATCCGTAATCAGCACCGGGCGCCCGCTCACGATGACGGCGACCACCGGCTTGCCGGAGTTCCTAGCTTCGGTGAGCAGCGCGAAATCTTCAGCGGGCAGCGTGTTGAGGGTGGAGGTGTCGCCGTACCATTCGGCGTACGGCGGCTCGCTGAGGACGACGATCGCCGTGTCCGCTTCGGCCACGGTGGATACGACGTTCGCCACTGCGGCAATACCGGCGCGAATCGTGGTGCCTTGCGTCATGTTGCCGCCGTCTTGCCACAGGATGGTCCACCCACCCGTCTGACGTTCCATCACATCGGCGCCGCTTCCGGCGACCCAAACGTTGCTGTTCTTGGCCAGCGGCAGCACGCTGCCCGTGTGCTGCAGGAGCACCAAAGACTCGCGCACCGCCTGGCGCGCGACGTCACGGTGGGCTTCGGAGCCCACCTGGTCCATCAGCGAAGCGTCGCGCGTGTAGCCGAACAGGCCAGCTTCGCACTTCACGGTAAGGATGCGCCGGACCGCATCGTCGATGCGTTCCTGGCTGATCGAGCCACCCGCCGCAGCCACGATTTCGTCCCGCTGTGATTCCCACAGTGTCGCCGCCATCAGCATGTCCACGCCGGCGTTGATGGCCGCCACTACCCCGGGCCCCTGCTGGCTCTCGGTCACTGCGTCCCAGTCGGTGCTGACGAAGCCCTGGAACCCCAGCTCTTCTTTCAGGATGGTGGTGATCAGTTGCTGATGGCCCGTCATGTTCACGCCGTTCCAGCTCGTGTCGGCGACCATGACCGAGCCGAGACCCGCCTCGATCGCGGGAATGTAGGGGGCGATCCCGTACTTGCGCATCGTGTCTTCGTCGATCTGCACGTCAGCGCGATCGACCAGTCCCCCGGGATCCGAACCGGAGGCTGGCTTGCGCGAGGTCCCGTAGGATGCCTGACCATCGCCCGCGAAGTGCTTGGCACAAGCGACGACGCCGGGAGCGCCGCTCCCAAGGCCTTCGCGTCCTTGCAAGCCCACCACTTGCGCCGCTCCGAGGATGGCCACGTCGTTGGGATCTTCGCTGTAGCTTTCGTAAGTGCGACCCCAGCGTTTGTCATGAGCGACGCTGAAGACGGGGCCGAACGTCCAGGTGGCTCCCGTCGCCATCATTTCGACCGCGGTGACCTGACCGATCCGTTCGAGGAGCTCGGGGTTGCGCGTAGCGCCGAGGCCGATGTTGTGGGGGAAGATGACGGCCCCGGTGGCTTTGCTGTTGCCATGCACCGCGTCGATGCCGAACAAGATCGGCAAGCCGTTGGGAGTGCTCTGGCTGGCCGTGATGTAGCCGTCGATCAAGCTTGCCCACTCGCTGGCGGAGCCCCCGCCGGGGACCGCCGAACCGGCCGAGAACACCGTGCCCACCGCCTCGCCGGAGACATCTCCGGTGGCCACATTTTCGTAGCGCCCCATCACCATCTGTGCGGCTTTTTGCTGCACTGACATCTGTGCCAAGAGCGTGTTCGCCTGGTTCACGCAGGCCTCGCTCGGCCACTCGACGACGGGCGGTTCGTAGCCACCCGTGCCGCCCGAGCCACCGCCCGAGGTGGTGTTGCCGGCGCTGGTCCCTCCGACCGTGTTTCCCGCGGCTGTGGTCGTGTTGCCTTGAGTCCCGGGGCCGCTGGTGGTGCTCCCCGCTCCTCCAGTTCCGTCCGTGGTCACGTTACCGGTAGCGCCGTTGGTCGTGGCGCCGTTGGTCGTGGCGCCGTTGGTGCTGCCGGTGCTGCCGCTAGCCGTGCCATCGGTTCCGACGGCAGCGGTTTCGTCGCTGGGTTCCGCATTGTCACAACCAGCCACGGCGGAACACACGCAAGCAGCGAGCAGCCAGCGTGCGGCATGCAATGGCGCCGTTGGCGCAGATCGAAGGGAAGAGGTCGAGAATAAGCTGCGAGTGAAGTTCACGTTCTGACTATTGCATTCAGGCGCGGATCCCGCCGCAGCAAAACGCTCAAAAAAGAACCGGCTGCTGCCGGCTTTGCCCATCGTCTTTCCGACAACAGCCTCAAACGAAATACACAGTACGAGCGCTGAGACCCCCGCTCGAGAAATCGAGAAATCGCGCGAAGTTTCGCGCCGTCAACGCCCGAAGCCGCTGGTTCGAGCTGTACGTTCTGCGAGCGCGATCCCTACCGGCGGTCAGGACTTGGGACCAGAATGAGAACATCGTCACCGCTTCGGCGGCGGCGGCCGCGACCGCACGACTCGAGACGAGCACATTACTCGCTCGAAGGCTGGCGCTTGCGAGCCAGTGTGGCTCTGAGTAGTGGCAGCACGGCGATGTCCTTGTCGCGGCCCGCCTTCGCTTTGACTTCGATCAGCCGCTCCAATGAAAGAACGTTGACGCTCATCGGCCCGATCGCCAGGGCCGGCGCATCACCTTGGAGGTCACGGTAGTCGTAGTCGCCCAAGGCGCCGAGTACATCGACGATCCCGAACTTGGTCATCAGCAGCTTGTGGCCGCGGGATTCGAGGTGGGACTGATTGGGTGCCAGACGCCGCTCGTCGCCCCTGAATATGGCCTCGAGCTCGACCAGGGCGGCGAGGAGCCGTTGAATGTTGACGGCGTCCAGCGAGTACAAGATATCCAGATCGAACGTTACCGCTGGCGCTCCGTGCAAGACACCTGCGGTCATGCCCACCACCATGAACTCGACCTCGTGGCGAACGAGGACTTCGATGACGTCGAACGACTTAGTCGGTGCCGGCATGGTTCATCAGACGCGCGAGCGACGCAGCAGTTTCGTACAGCGTCGAGAGTCGTTCGAGCGGCGTGAGCGAGAGCATCCAGTCGATCTGAGTGAGGTCGACTCCGGATGCGTCGAAGGCTGCCTCGTTGAGCCGCTCGAGCTCGTGATCTGCGCAGGACTCGGATTGCGACATGCCTCCAATCACATAGCACGACGCCGGCTCGAGTGGGAGCACTCAGACGGGCGAGATTAGCCCTCCGAGCAAGCGTGTCAGCGGCGCGCTGCCGTGGCCCGCTCGAACACGGGCGCGCCCGCGAGCCAATGCTCGATGGCTCCCGGTACGTTCAACGCGATGTCGAGGGCAGCCGTCAACTCCACCAGGTACGGGAAGCGCTGGATGTCATCCATCACCTTCACCAGCCCCAATTGAATGAAGCGCCCGCTGCGTGCGGCCGCGAGGATCAGCTTGGGTTCGGCTTTTTCGTCGAGGTGCTGCTTGCACGACTCGACATCGGTCGAGAGCCAGCTGCGACACGGGAGCGGACGCACCTCGTAGACCCCACAGCTGCCATCTGCTTCCAAGAGCGCGCAGGCGAGCCGCGCTCGTGGCTTTTCGCTGTCCGAGAAGATCGCAGGGTTCTGCGACAGCGCGGCGGCTTTCACGCCGACGGCCTCCCGACGCGCTGGGGAAGCCTCTAGATACTCCACGATCGCGAGCAGCTCCGGCAGCGTCACCCCCACCTTGTGACTGCAGCACCAGCTGCAGCCCTTGCTGCAAGCAGGCGTCGCTTTTGCTGACTGCAGGACATTCAAGCGCACAGCATCGGCCTTTGCGCTCGCGCGTTGGGAGGCGGCGACCAGCTCTGCGGGCCGCAGCTCGAAGCCGAGTGCATCCAGCGCACTCTCCCTCGCCGCCAGCATCAGGGGAACTTCGTCGGGGGTCGGCGGCGCGCCCAGGGCCTCGAGCAGCGGTGCTTGGCTCTGGCGCGCAGCCGGCGCTCGTCGCTTGTTGCCGGAGGGCTTCGGCTTCCACTTCGCCATCAGCCCTTCCTTACCACAGGCGGGCCTGCCGGCGCTCACGGGCGCATCCAATAAAGAACGGGCCGCGACTCCTGCGAACGGGAGCCGCGGCCCGAAACGGAGCGCGTTGGGAGGGTGCGCTCCATAGAGGCGAACTTGACTGACTCAGTACTCGAGCTCTTCGCAGATTTGACCACCCTTCGCGCCCGCCTTGGGGATGTCGGGGAATTCCAGCCCCTCGTCGATGGCGAGCACGTACTCGACGAGCGCGCGCACCTTTTTGGCCTTCTCGTCCGCATCCGCCTCCGTAAACAGATTCGGGGCGAGAGCTCGCGCGTGGGTGCTGAAAGGCGCGGCGAAGAGCGCTTCCAGCGTGCGTGCGCCACCCGCGTGGAGATAGGGGGCGCCCGCGGCAGCGCCGAGCAGCGACGGCACGTTGTAGCCGGAGCCCTCGCCGTCCGCGTCGCCCGCGCCCTGGCTCGCTGTCAGCATGTCTTGGCGCAGCTCGGCGATGCCCACACCCGCTTCAGCCACACCGAAGGTACCGACCTCACGGTTGACGCACTGGATCTGGTCGAGAGCGGCGTCCCCAGCGGCCAGGCGCAAGAGCTGGTTGTCGGGGTCCTCGGAAGGCAGGAGCGCCGTGGGGAACCCACTCGGAACGGCAAAGAACGTCTCGCCAAGCGCTTGGTTGACCTCGGCCGACGGTGTGTAGAAGCGCTGCGAGATCGTCCATTTCTCGCCGCTGTGGCAGCCCTGGCACGCGCCTTCGTACAGGAAGATGTCGCGACCCTCGTCCACGAGAGCCTGTGACAGGGTGGACGGTCGCCGGGGTGTGCGCAGCGTTTGCACGTAGCGGTTGATCTCGTTCCAGTCATTCAAGAGCGGTGGCTCCGCGAACCCGAGCGGGTTCGAAGGGTCCATGGCTTGAGCTGCGGAACCGGTGAGGTTGGCGGCGCCCACGGCCGCGAGATCGATGCGGTCGGAGTCTTGGGGAGGATTCGACAGGGTGTCGACGCCTGCGCCCACACCGCCCGAGACGCCGCGCGTGTTGAGCTCGAAGTCGTGCAGCTCGTCGAAGATCGAGGTCCAGTTCAGGACGCGCTGATCGCTGGGATCGCTGCTGGCGAACGTGCCATCCATGGCCGTCGACTGGCGCGCGCCTCGGCCGAAGTGCCAGGTCACGTTGTCCGAAAGACCGTCGGCGTGGCAAGACTCACAGGCACCCCAGCCCTGACCATTCAGCGACCAGCGCGCGAGCCCGGTGGTGAAGAAGCGTTTCCCGCGCCTCACCGCATCGCCATCGGATCCCGCCTCCGGGACGGCCGCAGTCTGGACCACGTGCGGGGCCTCCGCTCCCCCGGCCACCGCCTGCGTGTTGAAGTCGAGCACCGTCGCCGTGTGGCTGACTTCGTTCACGACCAGCGCGGCCTTCTTGTTGGTGGGCGAGACGACGAGGCCCACTGGACGCTGCCCGACCAGTTTGGGATCGATCCCCGCGGGAGACAGGTTGATGAAATGGTTCGTCGACGCGCCCACGGCGCTCACGCGCCCGTCCTCCGCGCTCACCTCAAAGCGGAACACCGCGTCGGTACCCCCCGCGGTGACGTAGCCCACCGTGGTGCCCGGCACGAAGGCGATGTCGTTCGCCAGCAGCGGGAACCTGCGGCTCGCGTCGTCCGGCACCTCCGCCTCGACGAACTTCGCCTCGAACAGCGCGTTCAAGCTCTGCCCGCCGCCTTCGACTTCACGCCCACTCTCGAGCGAGATCACCGACACCAGCGGGGCCGTGTTGGTCTTGACTCCGAGTGGCCCTTTGGGGCTCGCACAGACCGAGACCACGTATGCGTAGTCGCCTTGGATGGCGATGTCTTGCAGTTGGTTCGGGAAGCATCCAGCGACCGCCGAACTGGCATCGAGGAACCCCATGTCCGCGAGCGGCGATAAAGGAATGGTCGAGACCTTGCTCTTCGCCAGGTCCACCGCGTACACGAGGCCTACCTTCAACACGTCGGCGTTCGCGCCGTTCGCGTCGATTTCCTCCACCTGCTGACCAAAGTACTCCGTCACGTAGAGAAACTCGTCGTCGTCGTCGTAGTCCCCGTCGTTCGTGACCGCGATCGACCGTGGATGGGCCAGCGCCGGGCGCGCCTCCACCTCACCCAGGTACCCTGTCTTCACCAGCGCTTCGTTCAGGTCGACGGTGCCGAGTACCGCGAGATCGTCCGTCGAAATACCCATCACCGTCCCGTCGCTCCAGTTGGCCACGTAGGCCATCCGACCTGTGGGGCTCAACGCCACCGCCGTTGGTTCCGACCCGACCGCGACCCGCTCGCCGATGTGCGGGTTGCCGTACAGGTCATCGATGCGCACCAGCTCCTGAGCTTGGCGCAGCACGACGTACGCGCTCTCGCCCTCGGGACCGATGGCCACCTGCCACGGTTCCGACCCCGCACCGAGATCGATCTCCTCGACCACGGCCAACTTCGGAGGCTCGCCTTCCGCACCAGCCTCGAGCGACACGATCGTGACTGAGCCCGCATCGCGGTTCACGACAGCACCCACGAGCCCGTCCGGCGAAAGCGCCGCGGCCGAGCCCTTGGTGGCGCCGTCGAACACGTCCACGACGGGATTGCCGCCGGAGCCTCCGGAATTCGTGGCCCCGACGCCCCCTCCGGTGCCCGACCCGCCGGCGCCGTTCTGTGCGTCACCGTCGTCCCCGGCACCGCTGCCGCCGACCCCCGAGTTGCCCGTGGCAGCGGCCCCATCGTTACCGTTACCCGTGACAGTGCCAACTCCGTCGCCGCTCTCTCCCACTGAGCCACCAGCGTCCGCGCCCGATCCGGTGCCATAGTTGCGGTCAGTGCGGCAGCCGGCGGCAACGATCGCGGCAGTAGTCCAGGCGGCTGCTAGGATGACTTTGCTTCTCATCATGTTCTCCAATTTCGCGCGGCCCCACTCGGGAACGCAGTGATGAGACCGGTGAACAGCAAGACGCATGCCGCAGGCCCCCGCCACGAAACTGCGTCGGTATGCCAGCGCTAGCAGCTGGAAAGCGAGTGTTTCACTGCCCAGGGCATGGGCGATCGAGAACGCAGCATGAATGTGCGGTCCAAGCGTGCGTGTCCAGGAATGTGCGACCAACGAATGTGCGGCCGATGGATGTGCGACCAACGAATGTGCGGCCAACGAATGTGCGGCGATAGCCAGCCGGCTCGTCCGCCAGTGATTGGCAGGAGCTTGTGGCGCTGCTCGTTCTGGGTGGAGCGCTCGAGACACAGGAGCTGCGTGTCCGAGCTCGCCTACATTGCCAAACCCATCTCGGCGGCGGACTGCTCGCCAAGATCGCTTGGCAATCGCAGCCCACGAGTAGAGCGTTACTCGTTGAATCGAGCTACCACTGCCGCCATGACGACGCCACCCGTCCACCCCCGACGCCACTTCCTCCTCGGCTCAGTGAGTTTGGTCACCGCGTGCGCTGGCCCGAATGCTCCCGCGCCAGCCACGCCGGCCGCAGCAGCGGCGCCAGCCACCCCCGCCGCCTCCGTCCCCTCAGCGGCCCCAGCCACCCCGCCACCGGACCGTCCACATCGCTCCTTTGCGGACATCGAGGCGGCTACGGGGGCGCGCCTGGGAGTGTTCGCGGTCGACACCGCCAACGAGAGGCAGCTCGCACACCGCGCCGACGAGCGCTTCGCCCTGTGCTCCACGTTCAAGTGGGTGCTGGCTGCGTGGGTGCTCGCGCATGTCGAGCGCGGCACGTTGGCGCTCGACGAGCGGGTGCCCTACGGACCCGCCGATCTCCTCGAGTACGCGCCCGCCGCGAAGGCATCCCTCGGCCAAGGCTTCATGACCGTCGAGGCGCTGGCAGTGGCTGCGGTGGCCATCAGCGACAACACCGCCGCGAACCTGCTGCTCGCAAAGACGGGTGGCCCCGCCGGTCTGACCGAGTTCATTCGCTCCTGCGGCGACACGGTGACCCGCCTCGATCGACTGGAGCCAGATCTGAACGATCACGCCGCCGGGGACCTGCGAGACACGACTTCGCCCCGGGCCATGACGCGCTTGCTGCGCCACATCATCTGCGGCGACACGGTCCTGTCTGCTTCCAGTCGCGAGCGCTTGCTGCAGTGGTTGCGCGCTACCGAGACAGGCAAAAACCGACTTCGCGCGGGCTTTCCCCCCGACTGGAGCGTGGGAAACAAGACCGGCAGCTGCATGCACAACAGCGTCAACGACGTCGCCATCGCTACGCCGCCTGACCGCCCGCCCGTCATCGTCGCGGTGTACCTGAGCGGTGGCTCCGCCCCACTCGACGAGCTCGAAGGCGTGCACGCCGAGGTGGCCCGCCTCGTGGCCCAAGCGTCCCTGCATGATAATATGTAGCTGATTTGTTACAGATTCGGCCGTGGCCCAAAGCAAACCCCCCGTGGTTGATCCCGGCCGGTAACCACCGCGTTAGGCGAAGCTGGCCCACGAGCAAGTTGGTTATTTCGAGCGCCGCGCTTCTTCGGTAAGGTGATCTGGATGACCGGCTGGACGTTCGTCGTGCTGCGAAAGGCGCCGTGACTGGCACCGTGTCTGAACTGCAGCGCGGGCGGAGTCTCATGGAACGGCAAGCCATTTTCGACTGCAGAATACAGGGCGACGCTGAGTGCCGGCGCTCACGCTCGAGGAAGGCATGTAGCGCGTGCTGGTCTGTGTTACCCGTGCGTTAGTCGCGGTCCCCACCTCGAGACCTTCCTTGCCTCTCATCGGATCGTTCAACCGCCTTGGCTATGCCGGCGTCGCGCTGGTCGCGAGTCTTTGGGCAGGCGGGTGTGACCAGCGGGAACCCCCGCCACCACCGTCCCGCACGGCCCCGCCCGCGCCGCGAGACAAGTCCGCACGCACCGACCCCGTGACGTTCGTCGGGGGACAGACGTGCGCGGAATGTCATCGTCAACAACACGCCCGCTGGCGAGGCTCGCACCACGACCTGGCCATGGACCGGGTAAGCCCCCAGACCGTCCGCGGAGACTTCGCGAAGTCTCGCTTCACACATGCCGGCGAGACGTTTCAGTTCAGTCGGGAGGACGAGGCGTACTCGGTCAGCGTGACACGCCCTGGCGAACCGCCCCGCACCTTCCCGATCCGCTATACGTTCGGCATCTCGCCCCTGCAGCAGTACTTGGTGGATGTCGGCCAGGGACGTCTTCAGGCCCTGTCGGTCGCGTGGGACACTCGTGACAAGACCGAAGGGGGGCAGCGCTGGTTTCATCTCCACGCTAGCGACAGGCTCGCGCCCGGGCATCGTCTGCATTGGGAAAGCGCCGCCTACACCTGGAACAGTCGCTGCGCGGACTGCCACTCGACAGCGGTGGTGCGCGGCTATCGACCCGCGAGCGACAGCTACGAGACCGAGTACTCGAGCATCGACGTCAGCTGTGAAGCCTGCCACGGAGCCGCTTCGAGGCACGTCGCGTGGGCCCGGAAGAAGGCCGCCGGCAGCGTCGATCCACTGCCGAATGGCGGATTCTCGGCTTCGTTGCTGGCCCCGAAGGAGCGGCGCTGGGTGCTCGGCGACGGCGCCAATATCGCTCATCTGGTAGGAGGTCTTGCAGCATCTGCCGAGCTCGATGCGTGTGCCCCCTGCCACTCGCGGCGATCCGATTTAGGCCCTGGCCTTGGCAACGACTTTCACGACCGCTATCGCCTCGCGTTGCTCGGCGATCCGCTCTACTTCCCCGATGGCCAGATCAAGGAAGAGGTGTTCGAGTATGGTTCGTTCTTGCAGAGCAAGATGCACCTGCGGGGCGTGTCGTGCTCGGACTGTCACGACCCGCACTCGCTCGAGCTGCGCGCGAAGGGAAACACGCTGTGCGGCACCTGCCATCGCCCCAGCCACTACGACGCTGCTGCTCATCATTTTCACCCCGCCGGCACTCCAGCTTCGGAGTGCGTGACCTGTCACATGCCCGCCACGACCTACATGGTCGTCGATCCGCGGCGCGATCATCGCTTCGGCGTACCGAATCCGGCGCTCAGCAAAAAGGTTGGCTCTCCTGACGTGTGCACCGGCTGCCACACGGACCGGACGCACGCCTGGGCCCAGGCTGCCATCGTGCAGCGGCGGCGCGGCGCGGCTCCGGCGCCGTCGACCCCCGGAGACGCGCTTTGGCTAGCGCGTGAAGGGCAACTCGGCGCGCCCCAGGCTCTGAAGGCAATCGCCAGCGCGACGCAGCTGGCACCCATCATCAGGGCTAGTGCGCTGGAAGCACTGGGCTCGTATCCGTCGCCGTCCATGAGCCAGCTGGTCGGTGCCCTCGGAAAGGACGCGCATCCCCTCGTGCGCCGCGCGGCAGCCAGCGCTGCCGCGTCGCTCCCGCCAGAGCAGCTCTCGCGCCTGATCGCTCCGTTGCTTGGCGATGCCGTGCGGAGTGTCCGCATCGAAGCCGCGAGCTCGTTCCTCGGTCCAGCAGCCAGTATGCTGGCGGGGGATGACCGCGACAAACTTCAACGAGCGCTCGCCGAATACGCCGCCGTACGCGAGTACGACGCAGCCAGCGCAGAGGGCCTCGTCGATCTTGCGGATCTGGCGCGCCGCAGCGGTGATCGGGATGAGGCCAAGCGTCTGCTCGAGCGCGCTATCGCCAAGGACGCGAGCTTCAGTCCCGCGCACCTGAACCTTGCGGATCTGTATCGCGAACGATCCGACAGCGAACGATCGGTTCGGGCGCTCGAAGCAGGGTTGAAACACGCCGAGGACACAGCGATGCTCGAGCATGCACTCGGCCTGGCGCTGATACGCGCCAAGCGCCACCCACAGGGCCTGAAACACCTGCACGCCGCCTATCGAGCGAGTCCAGAGCGTGTTCGCTTCGGCTACGTCTACGCCGTCGCGCTGTTCGACAGCGGCCGTCAGCGCGATGCCCTGCAGGTTCTCGAAGAGCTGCACGCGCGTCGTCCCGGCGACGCTTCGGTTTTGTCGGTTTTGGTCGACTACTGCCAGCGCATGGGGCTGCCAGACGAAGCGCGTCGCTACACCGAGCGGTTGGAAGCCTTGAGCGATTGATCCATCAGCAATCCTGGTGGACACGTCTGCGCTGGGCGCCGCGAAAGAGCTGTGCCTTCAGCGCTGAAATGCGAATACGTGCTTCCAGTCTTGCTTCATGTCTACGACGACGAATCCATCTTTAGGAGCCGCATCCAACGCTTTGTCCAGCTTGCCTACGTGCGACTCGCGGCCATACGCAGTTTCGCGTTCCCCATCGGTGTGGTGGACCAGGAGCGCGAAGCTCGGTCCCCGACGCGTTTTGGTGTACTGCAGCATCTCCAGATCGCCGTCTGAGTTGCCCGCCGCGAACACCGGGTGGCGACCGATGTGCTCGTAGATGCCGACGGGCTTGCCGGCACCGTCGTCCACGAACCCGACCTCTGAGAGCCGCCGAAGCGTTCCGTTCTCCCATTTCGACTTGATGCGGCTGCCCACGACTTGCTCCGGCGGAATGCCATAGGCGAGCTCCGTCCACGGACGCATGAACTCGATGCCGCCACCCGAGACGATGAAGGTCTTGAACCCGTGTGCCCGCAGATACTGGAGCAGCTCGACCATGGGTGCGTAGGTGAGCTCGGTATAAGGCTTGTCGTACTTTGGATGCCGTGCCGTCGCGAGCCATTCGCGCACGATCTCGTCGAACGCTTCTGCGTTCACGCCTGCATGTGTGGCCAGGACCAGCTTCAGAAAGCCCTCGATGCCGCCGGCCATGACGGCCTTCAAGTCGCCCTCGAGAGCTGCCTTGAAGGGTTGCTTGTGTTTCCACTCGGGATGTTCGGGCGCAAGGGCTTTCACACGATCGAGCACGAAGGCGACCTGCACGTAGACCGGTTGTTCGCTCCATAACGTGCCATCGTTGTCGAACACCGCGATGCGCTCTGCGGGGGGGATCAGGTCGGGGCTTTGGGGATCGGTCACCTTCTTCACGAAGTCCTCGATCGCCTTGCGAGTCGGTCCTTCCACCCATGAGCTCAGTGCTGGCGCAGCTTCGACCTGCGGCGCCTGCGTGGCAACTGCCGGTGCGACCGCAGCGGCTGGCTCACCCTGGAGCGTGGGGGGGCACTGGGGGGGCGGCGACGCGCTAGCGCCAGCGCAACCCGCAAGCACGCTGCTCGCGAGCACGAACAGCGTCAGGTGACATTTGAGAGCACTCATGAATCACCTACTGAGCGTGTGCGGGCGCGTTCAGCTGAGCGAGCACGTTGTCCATGCTGAGCGAACCCACCTTGTGACGTTGTGGGTAGTCCTTGAAGGTGGCCAGGAATTTACCCACGATTTGCTGTGCCGGAACGAACATCCACATGTTCTCTGCGTACCATCGGAGGTACATGCGCGACTCGTCTGGCGTGCGTTCGAAAGGATCCATACGCAGATTCACGATCCAGGGCCAAGAGGGAGATTTGCGGTATGCCTGGCTGATGTCACCCTCCATGATCGCGAAATGCAGCTTCCAGTCGTTGTAGCGCAGGGCGTTCAGGTGGCCACCGGCGTCGAAGTAGAAGATCTCGTGACGGGCGCCGCCTCCGTTGCCGGTGAGGAGCGGTAGCTGGTTGTATCCGTCGAGGTGGACCTTGAAGTTCTTGGGTCCGGCTTGATACCCCTTCAGCAACTTTTCTTTGACGTCTGGCACGCCGGCCGCCGCTACCAGCGTCGGCATCCAATCTTCGTGAGAGAAGATGTCGTTGATGATACGACCCGCGGGGATCACGCCCGGCCAGCGCACCATCGCTGGAATGCGCAGGCCGCCTTCCCAAGTCGTGCCTTTCTCGCCGCGAAATGGGATGGTGCCGCCGTCCGGCCAGGTGACGACCTCCGCACCGTTGTCGGTGCTGTACACGACGATGGTGTTGTCTGCGATCTTGAGCTCGTCGAGCAGCTTGAGCAGGCGCCCCACCTGCTCGTCGTGCTCCATGATCGCGTCGCCGTACAACCCGTAGCCGCTACGACCGCTATGCTTCTCGCGCAGGTGGGTCCAGACGTGTGTGCGGGTCGAGTTGAACCAGACGAAAAATGGTTCTTTGGCTTGATGAGCGCCGCGAATGAACTTGTCGGTGGCGTCGAGGAACTCGTCATCGACGGTTTCCATACGCTTGCGGTTCAGTGGACCGGTATCCTCGACCTTGCCGTCGGCGGTCGAGCGCAGCACCCCGCGCGGGCCGAAGCGCTCGCGGAACTTGGCATCCTTGGGATAGAACTCCGACTCTGGCTCCTCTTCGGCATTCAAGTGATAGAGATTGCCGAAGAACTCGTCGAAGCCATGCGCCGTGGGTAAGTGCTCGTCTCGGTCGCCAAGATGATTCTTACCGAATTGACCCGTCCGGTAGCCGAGCGGCTTGAGCAGGTCGGCGATGGTCGGGTCCTTTGCATCGATCCCCTGCTTGTCGCCAGGCATACCGATCGTGAGCAGACCCGTGCGGAACGGCTGCTGACCGATGATGAACGCTGCCCGGCCCGCCGTGCAGCTCTGTTGACCATAGTGGTCCGTGAACAGTGCACCCTCCTCAGCGATGCGGTCGATGTTCGGCGTGCGGCCCCCCATCATGCCCCGGTGGTAGGCGCTGAGGTTCCACATGCCGATGTCGTCGCCGAAAATCACGAGGATATTCGGCTTTTTTCCGGTAGCTTGCTCGACGGAAACCAATGGCTTGACGTTGCTGGCGGCCCCTTGCGTGGGCTCCACGTAGGTGGCCTCGGGTCCACGAGCTGGCAGTGTCTCGTGCGGTGCCGTGGCTTGTTCGCTCTTGGACTTGTCTGTCTCGCCCGAGCCTTTCTTCTGGCCGC
This sequence comes from Polyangiaceae bacterium, assembly GCA_025937785.1. Classification (GTDB taxonomy): domain Bacteria; phylum Myxococcota_A; class Polyangia; order Polyangiales; family Polyangiaceae; genus JAICQQ01. The sequence goes on along the minus strand of JAICQQ010000092.1, from coordinate 1,514 downwards.
ACCCAACCAGAAGAGCCAACGACAGGACGACGAGCCGAAACGCGTGCTTCATGATTTCCCTCCGGATACTGCGACCCCTACATCACTTGCGGAGGGGCCGCTACCCCATAAAAGGGGCGAGCCTGGGCCCGCGAACGATAGAGATCTGTGAATGACACGAATCTGTCGGTTCGCCTGATTGCCCGTCCACCAATGCAATCCGGCGCCGCACCACGGTTGTCCGGCCGTCACCGTGCACTTCTGACGCGCTTCGGCTTCCGGTTGCGTGGGTGCAAGCGAGTGCGGTAGGAGTTCGACTCGAGCTCGGGGGTCGAGGCATCTGGAGGCACATGGCAACTCGCGACCAAGTCAGCGCGCTACGCTCGCACGTGTCCAGTCAAATCGTGGGGCAGGCGGATGTCGTCGAGACGCTCATCATCGGGTTGTTGGCGGACGGTCACCTCTTGCTCGAAGGGCTTCCGGGGCTCGCGAAGACGCGCGCCGTGAAGAGCTTGGCGCAGCACTTGGCAGCCGAAATGAGCCGGATCCAGTTCACTCCCGACCTGTTACCGTCGGACGTCACAGGCACCATCGTCCTACGACGATCGCGCGAACGCCGAGGACCGCTTTCGCTTCGAAGAAGGGCCGATCTTCGCGAACCTCGTGTTGGTCGACGAGATCAACCGAGCTCCCGCCAAAGTCCAGGCCGCGCTCCTCGAGGCCATGGAAGAGCGTCAGGTCACCGTCGGTGGACGGACGCATGCGTTGCCCAAACCGTTCATGGTGATGGCAACACAAAACCCCATCGAACAAGAAGGAACCTATCCCCTCCCGGAGGCGCAGCTCGATCGGTTCTTGATGCACGTGTCCGTGGACTACCCCGACAGAAGTGCGGAAGCGGAGATCTTGCGGCTCGTCCGCGGCGAGGAGAAGCATGCGGCCGGCGCTCCAGACGAGCGGTTTCCGCTGGAGGTCATCTTCGCGGCGCGCGAAGAGATTCGCGGAGTTGGACTCTCCAAGAACGTCGAGCAGTACTTGGTGGACCTGGTCCTGGCAACGCGGCCCCCGCGCGAGCTCGACGAAAAGTTAGCTCAGTGGATCGAGGTGGGCGCGAGCCCGCGCGCTACGATTGCTTTGGACAAATGTGCGCGTGCGCGCGCCTGGCTCTCCGGACGCGACCATGTGACGCCCGACGACATTCGCAGCGTCGCGCACGGCGTGCTCCGGCACCGACTCTTGCTGCGGTACGAAGCTAACGCGGAAGGCATCACCACCAACGACGTCGTCGACCGGTTGCTCGACGTGGTGGCCATCGCAGGGTAGAGGCTCACGTGAGGCCGGCACGCGATCAGAAATCGGCAGCGACCGGCGTCTATGTGAACCTCGCCGATCTAGCAGGGCTCGGGGCCAAGACCCAGGGCATCACGTTTCACTCACGCCAACCAGCGTTTTCAGTGCTCCGAGGACGCCGTGCCTCGCGTTTGCGCGGGCGCGGCATCGACTTCGAGGAGTTGCGCGCCTACCAGGCGGGGGAT
>JAICQQ010000205.1 GCA_025937785.1 Polyangiaceae bacterium | reverse complement strand
GCGAGTACACGGATCTGGCCGAGTTCATCGAGTTGCCTCCGGGCGAGCATCGCTGCATCGGCGGCGCTGACGGCTATCTACCTCTCATCGCGAGCTTCAGCATCGCGTCGAAGCAAGAGATGGTGCAAGCGCTCGAGCTGAAGAAGAAGGCCAAGCTGCCGGAGCCGGATCGTCAGCAGACCGAACGCGCGCCCCCGCCCAGTGCCGCGCGGCCCACCGCGACCCGGCCGCCTGCGACTCGGCCCGCCGCGACTCGGCCGCCCCCAGCCTCGCCGTGCGGGACCTTCATCAACCCCTGTAAGTGACGACTTCTCGAGGGTGAGGCCATGACGAAACAAACCGCGCACATGAAGACGGAGATCGTGGACGGCGTGCTCTTGGTGGTCCACGGCCACGAGCCCCCGTCGGACGACGAATGGGAGGCGTACCTGGCTCAGGTGAAGCTGGTCGTGGCGACGGGACGCCCGCGCGCCATGGCCGTCACCGAAGGCGGTGCGCCCAGCCTGAGCCAGCGTACCCAGTTGAACCGAATCCTGCGAGGCACGCGCGCGATCGGCGCAGTGGTGTCCGATTCCGGCTTCGTGCGCGGCATCGTCACCGCGCTCAGCTGGTTCAACCGTGGCGTGCGCAGCTTTTCACCCGAAGACTTCGAGGCCGCGTGCGCCCACCTGGAGCTTTCCGACGCGCAGCTTCATGGGCTCAGAAGTAGACTGGATGCGCTGCGCGACTCGCTCGGCTTGGCGCCGTTCGCGTCGGCTGGTCGCGGGCGCGTGGCGTCCCGCGACCAGCCGCGGCCCTAGCCCGTCGGGCTTCAGCTCGGGACTTTAGTCCTGAGAGTGTCTACCGCGTGAACGGGAGCGAGATCGCCGGACATGAGGTGCGCGATGGCACCGTAGACGAGCCGCTGGCTGTCGACGGGACCCTTGCCCCGGAACGCCTCGGAGGTGACGATAATCGTGTAGTGCCCGCCCTGACCGGTCACCTCGACCACCGCGTCAGCCAGCTTTTCCTTGATGGAACTAGCGATGGCTTCCGTAACCGAGCCCTGGAAGTTCGTGGGATGGTGACTCATCGTGACTTTTTGTAAACTACAACCATGGCGATATGCAAGGTCTGCGGAGAAGAAGTCGACGAACTGGTGGCCGTCAACGTCGGGGGCAAGCGCAAGAAAATGTGCGAAGACTGCGCGGACCAAGCGCGCGAACAGGACGAGATCGCCGAGGCGAGCGAGGGCGTCGTGCAACAGATGATGGGTTACAAGGGCAAGCGTTGACGACTATCTTGGTTGCTTCGGTCTCTCGAACACACCGCTGGCGGGGTGAGCCACCGGGTCCGAAGCGGCGAGCGGTGCTCGAAACACGCCGTCACCGTCCACGTCGAGAAACAGCGGGTTGGTGATGGCGAACGGCTTACCCTTGGCGCCCGGGTAACGTTCGCCGAGGTCCTTGTCCCCGCGCGCGATCACGACCAGCCACGCATCCGACGCGATCGACAACCCGGTCACCCACTGCAAGCGATTGGGCGCCCGCAGCGCTCGAGCCAGGCTGCTGTTCGCTCGCTGAACTCCGTTCACCCAGATCTCCGCGTGGGAAATGCTGACCCAGGGTGCCGCGCGCGCCAGAATCTTCAGGTCGAGCCGTCCCCCCGCCAGCGTCAGCTCGTCCCCGGGCTCCGCGCCGCCTTCTGTTCGCACCTCCAAGAAGATGCCGTTGGAGATCTGCGCCCGGCCGTACAAAAGCGCATGCGCCACCTCGATGCCTTCGAGCCGAGCGAGATCCTCGGTTTGCACCCGTACGTAGGTCCGCGGGAAGCCCACCCATTGGTGCACCAAGCTGTGAGAGTCGGAGTTGCCGACTGCGGTGTAGCGATACCCGAGGTTCAGCAGCGCGAACCAGTCCGCGAGGTTACGCTCCATCACGGGTTCGTCGGCGAGCTCGAAGCCATTCACCACCTCGATCGTGTCGAAATCGAATGAAAACCCGGGGGCAGGCTCGAGCCACGCCGCACCGGCTCTGCTGTCGAGCGCGGTTTGACCACCGGCCGCGCGCGCTCCGGCGCGGCTGTGCTCGTGCTCCGCCGCGTCGACTTCTCCCACCGCGCTCAGACTCGCGTCGACCTTCAAACTCGCGAAGTACGCGATTGGTGCCATGCGCGGGTGGTTGATCTGGATGATCGAATTGGGTGATTGCGCGCGAATCGCGTCGAAGATTACGCCGGGGTCCACGCCTTCGAAAGGAGGCGCGGGCTGGCCCGCGGCATAGGGGAACGCGATGAAGTGACCCCAGCGCTCCGTCGTGACCTCGACGCCGGGCGTCGCGCCGAGCCTGTCTACCAGACCCGTCTCGTCGAGCGCGGGGGCGTAATCCGTCACGTGGTTGTGATCGGTCGCGACCGCGAACTCCACGCCTTCGGCGCTGAGAGAGATCACCCGATCGGTAAGCGGGATCGTGGAGTCGAAGCTCGGCGCGGCGTGAAGGTGAAAGTCCCCCGCCACCCAGCCCGGTGTGTCCAATTCGTGCTTCAACTGCGCGCGCACGCTAGCGCCACTGGTCGCTCCCACCTCGATCTGCTTCTCGAAGATCGAGTATTCGAAGCCACGCGTTACGATCACCCGATACTTGCCGGCGGGCAACTCCAACACGCCTTCGCCGCTGCCAGAGTAGACGACGTTACGTACGCCCTCAGCCCGCTCCCATTCGCCGAAGTCAGGGTTGCGCGTGGGGGCGACGCCGCGCAGCGTGAGGCGGCCCGGCATCGGGCTGCCCGAGGCGTCACGAATCGTGTACCTCAAGCTGCCCGCGAGGGGCGCCAGCAGCGCGACCTTTCTGGTGGAGCCTGCAACGATTTCGACGTCCTCGTGGTCGACGCCACCGGCCGTCTGCGACGCCACCGTGTAGCGTCCGGCGGGCAGCGCCAGCTCGAAGGTCCCTTGCGCCGAAGTCTGCACTTGAACCAACGGCTTGCCGTCCGGCAGCTGCGCGACGACGACGCCGCGACGAGGGACGGGCTGGACGCTGCCGCGCACGGTGCCGGTGCGCTTGCCTTGTATCTGAAACGCGGCCTTCGCCACTTCACCGAGCCCACCCGAGCTGACGATCAAGCTGCGCCGATAAACGAGCTGGGCGCCGGGCGCCAGGGGCTCACCCGCCGAGAGCGCCAGCACTCCGACCGGGCCCACACGGTCGAACAGGAACTCGACCTCCTGGGGTCCCTGATCGAAGGCGAGTCCATAGCTCACGCTCGAGCCCTCCTTCGCCACCCATGCCACTTCGGCGCGCGCCGGTTCGGTGACGAGGCCGAGGCGCGGGGCGAACGTTGCGCGCCCCGGCCACTCCACGCGATCTCCCAGCCTGATGGGTTCGCTGGCACGCCTGCCCTGGTTCTCGACCACGCTCTCGAGCTGTACGCGCGGCGCTCGAGGATCGAGCCAGATGCGCGTGGTCACCTCGAAATTAGAGGCATGTTGCACCAGCACGACGCGCACGCGGTCCCCGGCCAGCTCGGGAACGATCGCCGAAGTTCTCAGGGGGAGCTGTTGGTCGCCCACGGCCAACGTCACCCGGAACTGCTGCAGTTGATCCATGCGGAAATCTCGGGGCACCAGGTCGAGCAGCACGCCGCGCCGGAGCTCGCTTTCGGCGCTGTCGGAGCGCGCCCCGACGCTGAGCCGGAGCAGCGGGGACTCGAGCAACAGGTCGCCGGCACCGGCCACGACCGTCGCAGCTCCGACCACCAGTGGCCGGTCCAGCAAGGACAGCTTCGCCCCACCGGCCACGAGCGGGAACTGGCCCACCGGGGGCGGCGTGGAGCAGAGCTGCGCCCAGCCGAAAGCGCCGACCACTAGGGCCAGGACTGCGACCCAGAGCCGTCGTCGGTGGTTCATCGTCTACCCCCATGCCTCCGTCTGCGCCTCGGCAAAAGTAAAAGGCGCGGGCCGCGCCGGGGGCCTGGTTTCTTACTGCTTCCGTTGCCGAGAGCACGGCCGAAGCTTGATCGGTACTCGAGTTCGCGGGAATCAAGGGTTGTCCGGAACCAGGTCGACTCTGTCAAACACCGGCGGGAGCGCCGCCGGTGCGATGTCTCGTGTAGAAGTTTTCCGGCGCGCCGCAGGCGAGCGGCGGCGCTTTCGCCCGGAAATGTCCTAGGCGCCGAACGACTTGTATGGTTGATTCGCCCCTGCCCAGGGAAGGCTTCCGTTCCGTCGTGGAAGGTTCGGGCACCCAATCGCTGCGAGGCCGAGGTCCCTGGTAGCCAGCAGCGATGTCAGGACGAGGAGACAATGAGAAGACTAGCAACTCTTGGCTTGATGGCCGGCGCCATCATGAACGTGTCACCTGCGCTCGCCGACGAAAGCTTCACGGACAACATCAACGTGGAGTTCTACGGCACATTACTCCCGTTCTTCGAGAACGTGGGCTCCAGCGGAGCGACCAACTCTACGGGCTTCTCCACCGGCACGAGCCTCTTGTCGGTCGATCAACACACGGGTGTCAACCACGAGCGGCGTTTCCGCATGACCTCGGGCACGTCGCACATCGGCTTTCGCGGCGACTTCGGCATCGCGGGCGACACGCTCAAGCTGATCTGGCAGGTCGAAAGTCCCGCCCCCATCGACGGCGAAGGTCCGAGCAACTGGGCCGCGCGCAATAGCCACGTCGGGTTCAGCGGCTTCTGGGGTTCCCTGGTGTACGGCAACTGGGACACGCCCATGCGCTGGGCCAGCGTCACCAGCGTGAACCCGATCAAGGGCGGGTACACCGGCGACCTGACCGCGATCATCGGCACACCGGGTCACTCGGTTCCAGCGTGGAACTCCGACCAGCTGTTTCGAGCCGCTTATCAGGTCAACGAAAACCCGGTCGGGTTCTTCCGCCACGAGGCGAACAGCGTCCAGTACTGGAGCCCCACCGTCGCGGGTTTCTCACTGCGCCTCATGTACGCCGCCAACGAGCACAGGATCGCGGGGATCCATAACAACGAACAATCGTTGAACCCCTACGTCCTGTCGGGCTCTCTGGGCTTCGACTACGAGTGGCTCCGGATACGCTACTCCGCCGAGGTCCACACGGATCTGTTCGGCACCAGAGTCGTCGGCGGAGCAGGCCCGTTTCTCGACCCCGTGGGTGACGGCACCTTCGTACCGCGCTCGTCCACCGACGTCGGCCATCTGGGTCTGATCGCCCTCAGAATGAACCGCGATACCGACTACGAAACCCGGCTCGTCGGCGTCGGCGACTACCTGAGCTACCACACGGACACGATTGCCTCGAACACCATCAACGAATTTTCCCGACCGGCCTTCTACCTGCTCGCCCAGCAGTCCTTCGGAAACCACGACCTGTGGGTGTCCTACGGTCAGGCAATGGAGGGCAGCTGCAGCAGCACGCCCGATGCCATCAGCGGGACCGTCGCGCCCTGCACGACCAAGGGGCTCGGCGCCGCGTACCCCTCGGCGGGCTACATGTACTCGTTCGCAGAGTCAGCGGGTATTTACGCTCTCGGCTACTACGTGATCAACGACGTCTCGGCACGGTACACGTCGTTCCCCATGTTGGAGTCGCGGAGAAACTCGGTGGACGGGTTACCGAACATCGCGGAGACCTCGGCCGGGTCCGATACCTTCGGCATCGGGATTGGCTTCGTGTACTCCTTCAACGTGAAGCTGCTAGGTGGCGGCGACGCGAAACCTGCCGCAGCGAACCCTCCCCTGGCAGAAAGGCCCACGGCGCCACCGCCTGAAGCGGAGCCCGCTCCCAAAGCCGAACCCGTCGAGGAGGAGGCGCCCGCCGAGCCCCCCGAGACGGCACCGGAAAATGTCGAGCTCCCAGAGGAACCCGAGGGCGAAGCACCGGCAGAGTAGCAGTTCGCACGGGCGGGGTCGGAGAACCGACCCCGCATTGACGGCGCTGCATTGACGGGCGCGGCGAGCTCAGTTCAGGGCAAGATCTCGACCGTCGGCGGCTCACCGAAATCGTTGAAGAGCTGGTTCAGGAGCGCAGCATCCGCGTCTCCGTCGAAAGCCACCACGCGATAGAGCGACTTGTAGGGCGTCCCCTCCGTGATCTCGAAGCGCCCGCCAGCGCTCTGCGTCGCTGCCGTGAACGACCAGTAGGGATAGGTGGGGTGAATCCGAAGCCCTTGGGGGTGCCGGAAATTGGTCGGGTGATCGAACGCCGCGTAGCCGCCCTGCTGGCCGTCGACCGTGCCGTACTGCGCGAGCCACTTGGCCCGCTGCCCGTCGCCGGTGGTCCGAGTGTGCCCCTCGGAGGAGAGGTAATTCACTTTGCTGACGTCCAGCCATTGCTCGGAGCCGCGATAGCCGAAGCCTCCGTAGTGGTACTGCTCCAGGATCAGTGGTGACGAACTCGCGGTGGTCTGCGTCGAATCGATGTCGTAGACGAAGTAAGGCGCCGCCCCGTCATGCGTCTTGTAGACCGTGACGATCCAGTCCTCGTTCAGCGCCGCCGTGCGCGGGTTGGTGGTGATGTCGGAATGGACCAAGCTCGCGACGAGGCCGCCGGTCACGGGACCATTCCAGATGCCCTTCATTCCGGCGAGGTCGACCCGTCCGGAATTGTCGTAGCCGTTCCAGAAGTCGACCTTGTGCCCATTGAACGTGGTCAGGGTCCACGCCGACCAGATCCCGTGCATATGCGGGTGATCGGCTTGGTAATCGTCGCCGACGTTCAAGCCGCTGGGTGTGTAGATCGGATAGATGTAACCCGCGCGCACGTCACGGGACTGGGCACCGCGGAAATTGTCCTCGACCAGGGTCCAGCGAAACACCTTCTTGTCGCCCATTCTCACGAACAGCTGGTTGCCCGTCGTGTCCGCTTCCTCGGTGACGGTGACACCCGCGGGCATCGCTTGATCGAGCTGCTTGATCGTGTAGTCCGCCGTCGCTCCCGCGGCGAGCGACGTCAGGATGAACGTAGCCTTGCCCGTCGTCGAGCTGTACTGGAGCGGGATCTCGACGCCTTGGCTGTCGACGAGCGACAAGGCCTTTCCTGCGCCGTCGGGATACGCGAAGCTGACGATGCTGTGATCGCGGCTGTAGGCTCCGGCACTCACGCGCAGCGTGCCCAACGTGGTGCCTCCGCCGGTCGTGGTCGTGACCGCTCCGTCGGTGGTGACGGTGCTGGCTCCGCCGACACCCTCGGTGGTCGTCACAGCGCCAGCTCCGCCATTCCCCCCGGTCGTCGAGGGTCCCGCCGAGGTCGTCACGGGCCCGGCCGAGGTCGTGACCGGTCCAGCAGAGGTATCGAGCACCACGATGCCGGTCGTTCCCGAAGTTACCGTGCCACCCGTGGGGGTACCGCCCGTCGTAACCGTCGAGCCAGGGCCGGAGTTCGCGGTGGTCGGCGTTCCAGTATCGTCGAGGCAGGTACGGCTACCATCAGGGTTTTGCATCCAATTCGCGCACGCGGCCCCAGTCGCTGGTTCGGACGAACAATGAGCGATGCCCAGCGCGCCCAACAACACCACCGGGAGCTCCACGTACCGATACTTCCAAGCCATCATCAGTTTCCTTCGAGAAGTTCTGCGTTCACGGGGGCTCTAGATCCACCGCCGTGCCGTACACCCATCAATGCCCGATGCGGTCGCTGTCGTGCCTGTTGTACGTCCCAACTGGGGCCCGTACGAGCAGATTTCGAATGTATCACTCTGGGCAAAGACCGCAGCGCGTGCGCGGAGCACTTTGCTACCACCGCCGTACCGCTCCCACGAATTCCCTGCTCGGGCCGAGCTGATCATGACTCGCCGCTGCTTCGCATGGCCGTGCAGCCGGAATCGATTCCTGAGCACTTTTTGTCGGCTCCGATAGTCGGCGGGGCGCATGCTATCTGCGATGAAAACTTCGCGCCAGCGCGGAACCGTGAGTTCGACTCAGAGGAAGAAGCGCAGATAGGGACCGCCCTGAGCTTGCCGCTGGATGAGCAGCGCCAGTTCGCGCGCGTGATAGTCGCCCCACATGCACGCCTCTCCGCACGGCACGCTGCGCCCCGGCGGCACGTGATCCCACCCGTTGGGACGGTGGTACACCGAATGCAGCAGCAGGCCTTCGTGCGCCGGATCGGTCGACAGGTACGGGTCTGCAAAGAGCGAGCGCGCGACGCTGAGCCCCGCCTGGCGGTAGCGGGCTGCCTCGGGCGCGCTGCCTCGGCCTTCGAGGTACGCCCCGAGCCGGAGCAGCCCTTGCGCCGCGATCGCCGAAGCAGAACTGTCGACGGGCTCGTACGCATTGAATGGGTCAGCGGGACGCGACAGGTAGTCTCCCAGCTTCGCCAGCCCAGGCGCACCCGTATCCCAGTAGGCGATGCCGTCCGCGGGTGTCTGGTCGATGAAGAAGTCGGCGGTCGCCCGTGCCGTTTCGAGGAACCGCGCCACGAGTGCCGCGCGCTCCCCCAAACCCACGAACGCGGCGTCGGGCAACGTCGCCAAAAACTCCAGCTGCTCGGCGTACCCGCACAGGATCCACGCCTGCCCTCGTGTCCAGGTCGAAAAGGGGGAATAGCCTTGCTGGCTGCTGGGGCAACGATAGGCGCCGTCGTTCAGGTTGAAGATCGATTCGTGCGCCACGCGCCCGCGCAGATCGTAAGCATCGCGCCCCTCACCGAAATACACGTTGAAGCGAGCCGTGGTCTCGGCGTGTTGCACGAGCCGCCGCAAGAGCGAGATCGGTCGGTCGCCCTCGCCCATCAACACGTGACCCAGCTGGTAACTCAGCGCGAGCGCGCGCATCGATCGGATCGTGTCGGCAAACAGCGAGTGAGGTCCGTTGAACGAATACACGTAGCCGAGATCGCCGGGCAGATCGGTCCAGCGCGCCGCCTGGACCGCCCCGGTCGCCTTGAGCGCCAGCTCGTAGAACCTTCGTTCCCAGCGGTCCTCGGCGATGCGGCCTTCGTTCATCAGGCGCAGCAAGTTGCCGTAGGTGCTGACCTGGTTGAAGCCATGGTCGTGGACGCCGACGTGGGTCACGTGCGAGGCCATTTTGTCGATGGTCGCCTGCCGGCCGATCTGGAGAAACCGCTCGTCGCCCGTGGCGTCGAACTGCAAGATGGCGGCGCCGAACTGGAACCCTTGCGTCCACTCGGTCCAGCCCCGGCTGGTGTACTCGCCCTCCACCGTGAACACGGGCGTCCCTGCGCTCGGGTTCCAGCGCTTTTCCAGGCGCTCGATCTTGGCAGCGGACGCCTCGAACAACCGCGTGATCGCCGGCGCGAGCGCAGCGGCGCTCAGTGTCTCGTCTATATTCATCATCGGGCTACAGCCTTCGTAGATGCATGCCACCGTCGACGTTGAACACGTCACCGGTCGAAAAGGGGAACGCCCCCTCGAGCAGTGCGGTCACCGCTCGGCCCACGTCGTCGCCCGTGCCCCAGCGCTGCTGCGGCACCAGGCCCTCGGCGATGAGCTTGTCGTACTTCTCTTTCACACCGGCGGTCATGTCCGTGGCCATGATCCCCGGACGGATCTCGAACACCTGAACGCCGTCGGTAGCCAGGCGGGACGCCCAAAGTTTGGTCGCCATCGCCAGCCCGGCCTTCGAGATGCAGTACTCGCCGCGATTGATCGACGCCAGGTAGGCAGAAATGGACGAAACGAAGATCAACTTGTAGCCGCCGGGCAAGCGCGCGGCGCCCGGGTGCGCGAGCCAGCTGCGCACCACGGACTGCGACAAGAAGTAGGGGCCCTTGAGGTTGACGCCGATGACTTCGTCGAAGCTTTCTTCGGTAGCTTCCACGATGTCAGCGCGTACCCGAGGCGCGATGCCTGCGTTGTTCACCAAGGCGTCGATCTGCCCGAACGCCGACAGCGTCTCGCTGACGATGCGCGCGCGATCCGCGGAGTCTCCGATGTTGCCCCCGACGGCGACGAAGCGCTGACCAGGATGCCGGGCGCTGTTCTGACAGTCGGCGACCGTCGCGTCGGCGGCAGCTCGGTTGCTGGCGAAGTGCACGGCAACGCTCATGCCTTCGCGCGCGAGGCACTGAGCAATGCCGCGTCCCAGCCCGCGGCTGGCACCGGTGACCAAAACAACGGGCGTTTCAGCGGACTTCTGGCTCATGGGGGCGCGCATTCAAACACAGCCTCAGCTCACCCGCCAGCGGCGGGGCGATCGACCTTCACGAAACCGCGCCGGAGTCCGCCTCGGGCTTCGTGGGCGCGGGCACCGCCGCGGCGAGGTGCTTGCGCACTGGAATCACCGCGATGGCGACGAACCCGAAGAGCGCGAGACCCAGCACGAACTGGAAGCCGAGATCGTAGCTCGAGCTCCACTTGTACATACGCGCGACGAGATAGGGGATCGATGCCTCCGCCACACCGTCGAACGTCACGATAATCCCCATCACCCGCCCCAAAACCGTAATCCCGAAGATCTGCCCGGCCATCAGCGGGATGATCATGTACTCACCACCCAAGCCCAACCCAAAGATGAGGGCGAACGCGTAGATCGACGATCCGCTGGGTCCCCACACGAGCAGCGCGGCCCCCGTGGCCACCAGCAAATAGACGAGCAACATCACCCGCTTCGGCCCCAAGCGATCCGCCAACCACCCGGCACCGAAGCGGCCGAGCAAGCTCGACCCCGCGATCCAACTCATCACGTTGAGGGCCTGCGCCTCGTTCCGGCCCTGGTCGAGGGTCATGTACACCATCATGTGCTGCATGACCGCGCCCACCGCGCCCACGGACGCAAAGCTACCCAGCGCGATCAGGTAGAAGCTGGGGCTGCGCAACACGTCCCTCAGCGAAGGCTGCGGCCCCTTGGGCGGCGGCGGCCGAACGTCGTCCTTGTTCAGCATGAGCACGAGCGGCATGCCGCACAGGATGATGACCGCGCCCAAGATCTGCAGCGCGCTGCGCCAGCCGAACTCCGCCTGCAGGTACTTGGTGAGTTGCGGCACGAAGAAGGCGCCGATGCCGATGCCGACGTAGGCGATGCCCATGGCACGCCCGCGCTGCTCCTTGAAGTTGTTGGACAACAACACCTGGTTCGGGAGCGGACCGGCGAGCACGTACCCGAGCGCGTTGAAGCAGTAGCAGACGAGGAAGAGCCAGTAGACACTGGTGTTGCCCAGCATGGCTACTGCGCCGCCCGCCACCAGAAGGCCGGCGATCAACGGGGCGCGCGGACCACGCTTCTCGATCATCCACCCCACCAAGAAGCCGAAGAGCGGGCCTATCGCCAGCTTGCCGAGCATGTTGCCGAACGTGACTTCGCCCCGCGACCACCCGAGCTCGGTCATGAACTTCGGGTAGTAGAGCGGCAGCCCGTACAGCGTCAGCCCTACGATCGCGAAAAGCGCCATGAACGACGTCGCCATCAGGCGCGTCGAACGTGCGCTCCCTTCCGCTTCGCTCACTGCCCCTCCAAACGGTCGACGATTGGCCGCATGCGGATCGTTTTAGTCGCTGCAGGCTCGCGTTAACAAGCGCTCATTGCCGGGCATTCCTGGCGCTGGTCCGGCTCCATTTTTTTCGCTAGAGGCCCGATCACAATTGCGAGGATCGGGAATGGCGTGCCGCCCAGCGCCCGAACGTGCTCGAAAAATCTGGAGGGTGTCACGTCGAAGCGCGATCGGAAGCCCGCGCGTTCAGTACCGAGCGGGTCGTTCGCCAGCGGCTCTCGAACCTTGATTTTGCATGTCAACCCGAGAGAACTCGTGTAATGGGTGAGCTCGAAAACGGACTGACTCCGGCCAGCATTGTCATTCTAGCGTGGCACTGGAGTAAGTTCAGCAGCGCTGGAGACTCGACGCATGACCACCAGACGGCTCGGAATCGTAATGCACGGTGTGACCGGGCGCATGGGGATGAACCAGCATCTGATCCGCTCGATCGTGGCCATCCGCCGCGACGGCGGCGTGGCGCTCACGAACGGAGATCGCGTCATGCCCGATCCGATCCTCGTAGGGCGGAACGAGGGCAAGATCGAAGCGCTGGCGCGGGCCCACGGCGTCGAACGTTGGACCACGGATCTCGATGCGGCCCTGACCAATCCGGAGGACACGGTGTTCTTCGACGCTGCCACCACCGAGATGCGCCCGAAGTTGCTCGCCAAGGCCATCGACGCGGGTAAACACGTGTACTGCGAGAAGCCCGTCGCCACCAATCTCGACGAGGCGCTCGGCATCGCGCGCCAAGCAAAAGCAGCAGGCATCAAGCACGGTGTGGTGCAAGACAAACTGTTCTTGCCGGGTTTGGTCAAACTCAAGATGCTGGTGGACGCGGGCTTCTTCGGTCGCATGCTGTCGGTGCGGGGCGAGTTCGGTTACTGGGTGTTCGAAGGCGACCTGCAGCCGATCCAGCGCCCCTCGTGGAACTATCGCGCAGAAGAGGGCGGCGGCATCATCCTCGACATGATCTGCCACTGGCGCTACGTGCTCGATAACATCTTCGGCCAGGTACGTTCGGTCTCGTGTCTGGGCGCTACACACATCCCCGAGCGCTGGGACGAGACAGGCAAAAAGTACAAGGCCACGGCGGATGACGCTGCGTATGCGACGTTCGAGCTCGACGGCGGCGTCGTGGCCCAGGTGAACAGCTCTTGGACGACGCGCGTTCGCCGCGACGACCTCGTGACCTTTCACGTCGACGGCACCCACGGTTCTGCCGTCGCCGGCCTGACCGATGTCGTGACGCAATCGCGCGTCAACACCCCGAGGCCGGTGTGGAACCCCGACGCCAAGCAGACCATCGACTTCTTCGGCGGCTGGCAGCCCGTGCCAGAGTACAGGGCGTTCGGCAACGGTTTCCGGCACCAATGGGAAGCCTTCATCCGGCACGTCGTCAGCGACGAACCCTTCAAGTGGGACCTGGTCGAAGGCGCCAAGGGCGTGCAGCTGGTCGAATGTGCCCTGAAGAGCTGGAAAGAGCGACGCTGGATCGACGTTCCGGCGCTGGCACTGTGAGCGGCAAAGGTGCTGGCGCATGCGCGACTTCTCCGGTGATCACACGGCACTGTCGCTCAACACCGCGACGGTGCGCAAACAAGGGCCCCTGAACGAGATCCTCGAGGCCTGCGTTCGCCTCGACATTCGTCGGATCTGTCCGTGGCGCGATCAGGTGCAGGCCGTCGGCCTCGACAGAATCGCCGCACAGGTGCGAGACGCTGGCCTCGAACTGTCTGGCTATTGTCGCGGCGGGTTTTTCCCGGCCGCGGACGCCACAGGCTTGAAAGCCGCGCTCGACGACAATCGGCGTGCTGTCGACGAAGCCAAAACGCTCGGCAGTCCCTGCCTGGTGCTGGTCGTGGGAGCGCTGCCGGGCGCGCTCAACGGGAAAGCCGCCTACACCGACATCGCGCTCGCGCGCACGCAGGTCTTCGACGGCATCGCGGCCACGCTGGAGTACGCGCGCCAGGTGGGCATGCCGCTCGCCATCGAACCGCTCCATCCGATGCAAGCCGCCGAGCGCGCCTGCATCAACACGCTCGAGCAGGCGCTCGACATCTGCGAAGCGCTCGACCCGGAGCGCGGCGGCGCCCTCGGCGTCGCTGTCGACGTGTATCACGTGTGGTGGGATCCCAAGCTCGCGGCGCAGATTGCCCGGGCCGGCCGCGAGTACTTGCTCGCTTATCACGTCTGCGATTGGCTGCTAGGGACCCGCGATCTGCTGAACGACCGCGGCATGATGGGCGACGGCATCATCGAGCTCCGCAAGCTCCGCGGCTGGCTGGAAGCCGCGGGCTACGCGGGCGCCGCGGAAGTCGAGATCTTCTCGGAGCACTGGTGGTCGCGCCCGCTCGACGAGGTGCTGACCACGTGCATCGAGCGACACCGCTCAGTGGTGTAGCGGCCAGCCGAGCCAGGCTCCCGAATCCATCATAGTCAACCGCCGGCGGATGCCATTCTTGAGGGTGCGACGTTGAAGGTGATGAGCAATCCAAGGGGTCGCTCGAATGCTTTTAACCATCCATGGACAGCCAATCCCCGTGGCCCGCGGGGCCGTGTAGGCACCGACCGCGAGCCATGTGGGCCGTAGGCACCGACTGCGTGGGCCACGTGGCCCGTGCAGCGCGCCGACCGCACGAGCCATGTGGCCCGTAGGCGCCGACCGCAGCCATGTGGCCCGTGCAGCGCGCCAACGCACGAATGCAATGGGGGATCCCTTGAGTGTGGCCCGCGAGATGCACATTGGGTCGCTGTCGCAGATATTCGGTGAGTTATTTAGTATACGTACAAGCGCGCGTCCGTCAAGGTTGTTTGCGTCGCTTACGAACGTGCGAGGTCGTTCCTGTTCGTACGGCGTAGGAGGAAGCACGGAGAAGCCATGTTCACATAATGAGTATTCGGTGAGAACTGTTGACGAGATCTTCGTG
>JAICQQ010000397.1 GCA_025937785.1 Polyangiaceae bacterium | reverse complement strand
GAGCGCACCCGCGAGAGTGTCCTTGGCGTGGTCGCGCACCGGGGTCCCGTGCCCCACCACGATCGTGGTGAAGTCCCACTCGAGCACGTGCTCGAGGCTGCGTCGCGCTGCTGCCGCATCGGAATAGGCCGTCCAGCGCAACACGCGACTTTGCGCGACGCGATCGTAGAAGCCCATGGTCTTCGTGTAGAAGCGCGTCCAGCCGGCCTCGGGTCGCCCGATGTTGTGCACCAGATCGGCGACCAGCAGCACCCGGGCGGGCCGATAGTAGACGGCGGTTTCACCGAGGCGACAGCCGTCGATGGGCGCGATCTCGATCGCGTCGGCGAACACAGCCGCAGCGTCGAGGGGGCGCACGCGGTCTGCCGGCAAATCGGGGCGCTTTTTGGGCAAACCGTGCGGAACACGCAGCTCGGCGCCGGGGTAGGCCGTCGCCCACTCCCTGAGCCATTGGTGATGAAACAGGTTCGGCGCCACGAGCTGCCGGACGCTGCCTAGCGCATCGACGGATCGGCGCCGTTCCTCGGTCAGCGCGACGGGCGAGTGGACCGCGAGCTCGCCTTCGGATAGACGGAGCACCGTCATCGTCGTGCTGAGCTGCGTGCCCACGATGCGCACCGGGTGCGTCTCGGTCCAGACGCCAGCTGCGATCTCGCTCAGTGGCACGTGCCCGAAGCTAAGGGAGTCGGCCGCCCGCGTCAAACCGCCTGCCTCCGTGTGAATGCGCCCTTGGCGGGGGGCGGGCGGTCGGGAGGGGGCACAACTAGCGGGAGATCAGCCGAGCGAGCACGCCCGCGACGATGCCGGCGAGCACGTCGTCCGCCATGATGCCGACGCCGGGGGGCTTCAGGTGCTGCGCCTTGTCGATCACGCCGGGTTTTACGATGTCGAGCACGCGGAACAACGCCAGCGCTAACAATTGCGCCTTGAGGCTGCGACCCTGGCAGAGGCCCATCGCGATGAGCGTGCCGGCGACCTCGTCGATGACGACGCGCTGCGGGTCTTTTTCACCCAGAGCGTCGGCGGTTCGCTGCGACGCCCAGACGCCTGCCGCGACAGCAGCCACGGCCCCGACGAAGTAGGCGTAGGGGCCCAGCGCTTTCAGCGCAAAATGCAGGGGTAAGGTGCCGAGGGCGCCAACGGTACCGGGGGCGACGGGGGAGTTGCCGCACCCAAACCAGGTGGCGATCAATCGAGAGGTGCGATCTTGTTCGGGCATGGAAAGGGCCTAAGAGCAGCGGTGATGCGACGCATTGCGCGTGCGGAACGAGCCGTCGAACCGCCAAGAAGCCAAGAAAATGCGAAAAATACGCGGGGCGAAATACAAATCGGTGTGTCACCTACAACGCGGAAAATGCAAAGGTAAAATTTGTCTGCCTTGCCTGCTCCACTCTGTTTTGTGGCTGTGGCGCTGTCGGGGTTGCCGTCAGCGCTGGAAGGCCGTACCACGAGTCAGGGTTCGCACGGCGACCCCTTTTGGTGGAGACAAGGATCGATGGACGCAACTGCGCGGCGCCAACGGGAGAAACTCGAGCGACGCTACCAGATCATGGATGCGGCGGAGCGGGTCTTTCTTCAGACCGGTGTCGAACATGCCACCATGGATCACATCGCGCGCGCCGCGCAAATGAGCAAGGGTAGCCTGTATCTGTACTTCAAGGATCGCGACGACTTGTACCTGTCGATCGCGCAGCGAGCCATCCACGACCTGATCGAGCGGGAAGAAGCCGTCCAGGAACGAATGGCGAGGGCTTCGGGTGCGGAGTGGTTCGAGGCCGGGCTTCGCTGCTACGTGCGTTACGCCCTCGAATATCAGAATCGCTTTCGGGTCGCGATGAGCTGGCTGTTTGCCGAAGAACCCTTGGACGACCAGTCTCCAGCTTACGTCGACTATCAGCTGGGCGTGTCGCGCGCGTTCCAGTTCGGCATCGAGGCGCTCGAGTTGGGCAAGCTCGACGGCAGCGTGCGACCCGAGCTCGAGAGCGCGCAGACGGTGTTCAGCTTGTGGGGCGGGCTCGTCGGGCTGCTCTTGATGCTGTCGAACGTCGACGAGGCGCGCCGGCGCATCCCCTTCGAGGTCGACTACGAGGGCGCGCTCGAAACTCACTTGGGCGTGGTGCTGCAGAGCATCCGGGCCCAGGTGTTCCCCGCCGTCGAACAGTCGGGGCTGCGGATGGTGGACCGCGAGCGTATTTCGGGCGGGTAAGCGGCCGCGTTACGCGACCGGCCGCTGTGCTTCTGGCTCGGCGGGCGGGCGGGTGGACTCGAGCGGGGGCAGGAAGGTGTCGTAGAAGAACTGGCAGTCGCGGCGCACGCGTGCTTCGTCGAGGCCGAACTTGCTCAGGTCGTACTTGTGTTCGGACTTGTAAGCGCGCTGCTTGTCGGCCTTTTGCTTGATGGTGGCGCGGAGCTTCGGGGTCATCTCGTGGCCCAAGAACTCGCACATCTCGTCCATCAGCCCATCGAAGTCGGCCATCATGCGGTCGTAGCGCACGATGAAGACGCGGCTCTTGTCGATCTTGCCGTTGGTCCACTCTTCGTGAAAGCGGGTGAGCAGCGTGAGCAGCCCCTGATACATGCGCTCGAACCACTGGTTGCGCACGGCTTCGGGCTTGGACCAGAACCCGAAAGCGCTGTCGAGCGGCGCCGTGAGCAAGCTCATGGTGCTGGGAATGACGGCCAGGGGATCGCGCGCCATGTACAAGATCTGCGCGTCGGGGAACTGCTCGAGAAACTGCGGCATGCGCGGACCGAGCGAGAACAGCTTGGCGATGTTGCGGTCGGCTTTGTGCAGGATCAAGCTGCGGCGCCAGAGCTTGTCGAGCCAGGCGAAGTCGCGCTTCGAGGTGTCGCGCACGCGAGGGTCGACGGTGGGCACCATTTCTTCCTCGGCGAACGACAGAAAGAAGCCCCACAAGAAGAAGCCGTCGAGGTGACGGAAGAGCACGCCGACATCGTCCGTCTCGACCGAGCTCAGGCTCGTGTCGTGCGCCTCGGAGGCGTGATGCTTGGCGGGGCTCAGCTTCTCCAAGATCGGCATGAAGGGCCTGAGCAGCGTCTGGAGCAGCAGCGATGGATACAACATCAAGAACAGCTCCATGCCCGAGCCGAAGCCCTCGTCGGACAAGAAGCGCTGCAGGAAGGTCGTGCCCGTGCGCGGATTGCCCACCAGCACGATCGGCCGCTTCACCTTGGTGCTCCAGAGCTTCGGGAAGAACACGTAGTCGAGCAACATGCAGACTGCGACGAACGCGCGCAGTCCGAGGAAGAAGATCCCGACGAATATCGGCTTGACGTACACACCGTGAGCCTGGCGGACGACCCGGTACACGGTGAGCATTCTGGAAAACAGTGTGTTCATTACCAATCCTGGGCGGTGGTGCCGATCAGAAGGCGTATTTCAGCTCGACGTAGCCAGCGGTGAGGTCCTGGTCCAAGTAGTCGAGCAAGGTGTCTTCGGGGCCATTGTAGAGCTCCCCACCGATGCTGCCAGACAGCGCGTCGCTGAACTTGTAGCTGATCTTCGGAAACGCCAGCCACTCAGCGGTCGAGAAGTTGTATGCGCCGAGCACCGAGAACGACAGAGTGTCGTGGAGCGCCAAATATTCGAGGCGAACGGACGCCGTATGCTGCAGCTCTTCGGTCTGCTGGAAGAGGATCTGGTTACGGCGACGCATTTCTTCGTCGATGCCTGACTCGATCTCTTCGATGCGCGCGGGGGTCAGATCGACGGGCTCGACGTCTTCCAGGTCCTCGATGCCTGCAGGGTCGTCGGTGCCCTCGCGCTCCCATTCGAGCACGTACTTGCCAATGTACTGAGCGATCACACTGAGCGAGCCGAAGGTTCGATCGAGCCCGACCACGTAGTTGACTTCGCGGTTCGGGGTGTAGATGGCGTCTTCGTTGATGGGCGCGCGGTAAGCCGCCTCGCCGCGCAGCCCCAGCTCTTCGCCAAAGGCGGTGGAGAAATCGAAACCGATCACCTGATGCGTGTACACGCGGCGTTGCACGGTCACCGAACCGTTGCCGGTCCCCACGGTGTAAGCATAACGCTCGAGGCCAGGGAGGAGGGCGTTGCCGTAGAGGTACGAAGCGGACATCTCGAACGACGAGAGCTCGAGGTGCACGCGACCGGCGCCCAGCCCGTTTTCCAGCTCTGGACCCGGGATGACGGGGTCGAGCAGCGTGACGCCGGGCTCGAGCGGGATGGGCGGAAACTTCGTCGGGATGTACAGCGGCATCCAGACGCCCTCGAGGCGCACCGGGGCGAAGTTGAGGAAGGCGCGCGCGCCGAAATTGCCGACGCGGCGATCGTCTTCGAGCGGGGAGCGCACGGTCAGATCGACGGGGGTGATGTTGTTGGTGGGGTTGAAGCCGTCAGCCTTGCCCCACACGATGATCTGCTTGCCGAGGCGCAAGTCGAAGGGGCCGGCGTAAACGTTGGCATAGGCTTCGCGCAGATCGACGATGAGATCTTGGGTTTCGCCTTGCTGTCCGTAGCGAAAGCGCGCCTCGGCGAAGGCGTCGCCGTATTCTTGACGCTGCGTTCTGAACTGCAGGGCGAGCTCGCCGTAACCCGCCCGCAGGATGGCGTCTTTGCCACGCGTCTCTTGGCCGAAGAAAGCGTCGCCGCGGACGTAGCCGTTGAGCTCGAAGGGGAGTGCTGGGGCAGAGGCCGCCGAGATCGCGTCGCCCGCGTCGGCCGTGCTTGCACCGCCGTCT
>JAICQQ010000128.1 GCA_025937785.1 Polyangiaceae bacterium | reverse complement strand
TTGGCGTTCGCCTCCCTCACCAGCCGGTCCACGACCGCCTGGATCTGGTTGAACTCCTCCTCGTACATCACCATCTGTGGGTTAACCATCCGAGCCTCCGCGGCTTACCCGCTCTAACTGAAGAAACATTACAGGGTTGGTACGACAGCCGGAAACAAAATTTGAGCGTGCCCGGCAAGAAGGGCCAGTGCGCCACGACCAGACACCGCACCTCGACCAGACGGTGCGCTTCGACCCAACAACAGCGTGCGGTAGTGAGACCACCTACAATTCCCTAAGGGCGGTCGCGTTCGTGGGGTGGTGTCTTTCAACTCACAAGTCCCTGGGCACAATCAGTCACTACGGGCGCCGAGCGTCAAACTACAGCTTACAGCTTCAGCTTTACAGCTTTGTTCGGCGAGAGCGGCTTGCGAGTTCGTCGCGATGTCCGCCACCCGCCACCAATTCAGATTTCTCTTGTAACTGAGCGCAACGGAGCCAGCAAGGGGCTCGACGCCGAGCACCGTTCCTGGCTCGGTTCCTAGCTCGGTTCCTAGCGCGATCGACGATCGGGCCCGTGGCGGATCCCTGGAAAAGTGGGGGGTTCGCGAAACCACTCTGCGAGCGTGGTGTCACTCCGGCCGAACATCGCGAGTGCTCGTCGTGCGCAACGATGTACGATCACGCGTGCGAGCCCTACAAACCCCTGAACAAGCGGTCGCTAGCCTGCTCGACGGCGGCTCCGCCCGCGGGTCCGTCCTTGGCAGAATTCGGGCGCTTCGAGTTCTTCCGCATCGGCCACGGGTTACGCACCCGAACGGGTTTGCCGGCCGAAGGGCAAGCGGCTAAAGGTGTGCGGGAGGAAACGAATCGTGAAACATGCGGCACTCGCCAGCGCACGTGCCCTCGTGGCCGTGGTGCTCTTGACGTGTGCGCCCCACGCGGCAGCACTCTCCCAATTTCACCCCGATCTGGTCGAAGCCGAGGCAAGGCTCGACGCGGCTCACGGCCCCGAAGCGTACGCGGCACTGCGTCGCCTCTGGGCTACCGCCAACCGAGCGGATCCCGGTCAGGTCGAAGATGCCCTGGTCCGCGCCAGCGAATCGCGAAAGCTGTCGCCGCCAGCGCGTGTGTACGCGGCGATGTTGGTCGCCTACGCCCGCTCCAGGCGCGGCGATTTCGTGGGAGCAAAGACGCGCATCAGTAACCTGGGCTTCGTGAACGAATGGTGGATCGTGGGGCCGTTCGACAACGAAGGCAAAGGTGGCTTCGATCAGCCGTTCGAACCGGAAACACAGGCGGCTCTCACGGGCGCGATCGTCCCCGGCCGCGCGTTCTCGGGCAAGGAGCGCCCCGTCCGCTGGCGCGAGGTCCCAAGCTCGGCTTTTCCTTACGGCTGGTTGGACGCCGGTTCGCTGCTGCGACCGGAAGAAAAGGTGTGTTTTTTTGCCACGACGTTTCTTCGCTCCAAGCAGCAAGCGAAGCAAGCGCGCCGCATCACGCTGTGGGTAGGCGCCAGCGGCGCCTTCAAGCTGTTTTGGAACGGCCAAGAGGTGTTGCAAGACAGCGCTTATCGCGGCTTCGACAGCGATCGGTTCGCGGCGTCGGTCGAACTACACCCCGGTACCAACCGCGTCTTGCTCAAGGTATGCGGCGAAGACCAGTCGCCGGTG
The DNA here is from genome assembly GCA_025937785.1 of Polyangiaceae bacterium. GTDB lineage: Bacteria > Myxococcota_A > Polyangia > Polyangiales > Polyangiaceae > JAICQQ01. The sequence goes on along the minus strand of JAICQQ010000128.1, from coordinate 22,261 downwards.
TTGAGCCTGCGCGTGGCCGATGCCCAAGGCGCGCCGGATCCCGACATCGAAGTGTCCGCGACCATCGAAGATAGCCAGAAACCCGCGGCACCTGCGGGCACGAAGCTGCTCAAGGGCGGCCCGCGCGGCCCGCTGCAGGCATTCGGCGAGGCTTTGGCGCGCAGAAAGCAGCCGAACACTCAGTTCGCCTTCGCGGAATATCTGGTCGGGACCAACGGCGACGACCCCACTGTCCACCAGGCGCGCGACCTGGCCCGCGATGCCGCCGAGAACGCGCCGACCGTCGACCACCTGCTGCTCGCCGCGGAGCTCGCGGAAGATCGTAACCAAGCCGCCGCCTGGATCGAGAAAGCCGCAGTCCTCGCCAAGCAGAAGAAAGAGCAGAGCACCGACGTGCTCTTGGCCCAAGCCTGGCTCAAGCGCAGCGGACCGAACCATCGCCAAGCCTTCCCCTTCTACGATCGGGTGCTGCAGCAGGACCCCGAAAACCTCGTGGCCATCCGAGGTCGCGTGGAGCTCTATAACGAAGCGGGCTTGCAGCGAACCGCGCTCGACACGCTCGAACGGGCGGCCGAACGCAACCCCACGTCGGTCAATATTCTCAATATGTACGCCTCGCAGCTGCACGCCCTCGGTCGCAGCACCGAGGCGCTCGAAGTCGAGCAACGCTATGAAGCACTGCGCTTCGACGATCAGACGCTGATGAACCGGCGCATCGAGCTGGCGCTCGCTCGCCGCGATCGTGCGGCGGCGGAGCGCTGGGTCGGGCGGCTCTTGGAAGCGCACCCAGAGAATCAATGGAGCTACAGCGTCGCCGCTCGCAGCTATCGGGCACTCGGTCAGCCCGAGCGCGCGCTCGCCACCTATCAGCGCGCGCTCGACTTGATTCCGGAAGAGGTCGGAACCATGCGCAGCGTGGCCGATCTGCATGGCGAGCTCGGCAATCGCGACGAGCAGGTACGCCTGCTCCGAAAGATTCTGCAGATCCGCCCCCAAGAAAAAGAGGTTCGGGAGTACCTCGAGCATATCGAGCCGCCAAAGGCCAAGCCCGACGAGGCCTACGCCATGGCGCCCGACGAGTTCTTGCAGCTGCGGCACGCACCGGCGAACGGAGACAATCGACGCACGCTGCGCGATCTGACGGTGACCACGGTCTACCAGAACGGGCTCTCGTCCAAGTTTCGCCAGATCGTGTTCCAACCGCTCACGGATTCGGCCGCCGCCATGTCGCGCCAGCACGCGTTCTCGTACGAGGCCGATCGTGAAGTCGTACAGCTAAAGGGCGCCCGCGTGTTTCGCGGCGACGGCCGCGTCGACGAGGCCATCGAGTACGGCGAGGCAGCCGCTGACGATCCTTCGATTGCGATGTACACGTCCGCGCGCAACTTCATCATCCAACTACCGCGGCTGGAACCCGGAGATGTCGTCGAGCTCAAGTACCGCATCGACGACGTCACGCCGCGTAATGAATACGCCGACTACTTCGGCGAGGTGGCGTACCTGCAGTCCGACGAGCCGACACAGAACGCAGAGTACGTGCTGATCACGCCGAAGGGCCGCAAGTTCTACATCGACGAGCAGCTGCAAGGGCTGAAGCGCACCGAGAAGGTCACCGACGGGCAGCGCATTTACCGCTTCGTTGCCAAGAACGTGCCGGCGATCGATCCCGAAGTCTCGATGCCGCCATGGCCCGAAGTGCTCGGGTTCGTGCACGTCTCGACCTACAAGGATTTCAAGGAACTCGGGCGCTGGTACTGGGGCCTCGCGAAAGACCAGTTCGATCTGGACGACGAGACCCGCAAGCTAGTGCGAGAGATCACCAAAGACAGCCAAACTGAGCTCGACAAGGTCCGCGCCGTGTTCAGCTGGGTGGTGAAGAACACGCGCTACGTGGCGCTCGAGTTCGGTATCTACGGGCACAAGCCACGGCGTTGTGTGCAAACGGTGGCGCGCGGGTGGGGCGACTGCAAAGACAAAGCGACCGTCATCGTCAGCATGCTACGCGAGCTCGGGATCGACTCCACCATCGTGATCGTGCGCACCCAGATGCGCGGCGACTTCGCTTCGTCGATCCCTAGCCTGGCGCCGTACGACCACGCCATCGCGTACGTGCCCAAGTACGACTTGTATCTGGACGGCACGGCCGAAGACTCGGGCGCCGAAGAGCTGCCCCGCATGGATCTGCTGGCACAGGCCATTCTGGTCAACAAAGGCAACGCCGAAGCCGTACGCTTGCCGGCGCCCGACCCCAAAAAGAACGTCATCACGCGCAACGTGCAGGCCACGCTCGAAGCCACGGGCGACGCCCGCGTCAGCCTCAGCTTCGAGACGAAAGGCGTCGACGCTGCGGGCTGGCGCAGGCGCTTCGAAGCCGAGGCGACCCGCCGCGAGCGCCTGCTCGCCGATCTGGGCGGCGAATTTCCGGGGCTCGAGCTCGACAAGGGGCCTGGCAGCCTCCGCACCGGGGACTTCTCGAATTTCGACCAACCCGTCACCCTGGAACTCGCGGGCCGCGTGCCCGGCTTCGCGCGCCGCGAGGGGGATCAGCTGAGCATCGCGGTCACCACCGGCGTGCGCCTGACGCCGCTGTTCGCTTCGCTGTCGCGGCGCAAACAGGACGTGCGCGTCTTGGCATTTTCCACGCGAGACGATACCTATCGTATCAAACTGCCGGCTGGCGCGAAGGTGGTCAGCGCTCCTCCCGACGTCAGCCACCAGTCGGCGTTCGGCGCCTTCTCCGTCGAGTTGGAGCAAAAGCCGGGTGAAGTGATCGTCCACAGCCGGCTCGAGGTAAAAGCCACACGCATCAAGCCCCGCGACTACAACGCCTGGAAGAAGTTCTGCGCCGACGCCGATCAGGCGCTCTCGCCCCGACTGATTGTTACTCGATGAGCCGTACCCAATTCCGACGCCCGCTTCGCTTTCGCTCGCTGCTCGTGGCCTTGACCTGTGGGACGCTCTGCCTGGGCAGCGTGAGCTGCACCAAAACGGGTTCCACCGCGGCGGGTACCCCCGCCGAGCTCCGCGACTCCGCCAAGGAAAGCACCGATGCCGAGCTGGTCGGCCGCTGGCTATTGACCGAGCTGGTGGCCCCCGGCGGCCGTGTCGAGCAAGCGCGCGCCGCCCGCAAACGCCTGGACGAGCTGAAGGCTCCCGGCATGTACGCCGACTTCGCGCGAGCCGTCGACGACTCCAGTCACGGTCGGCTGGCGCAAGCGGCCCAGTCGTACCTGGACGCGGTGATGGCGGCGAAGAACTCGGGCGATCCGCTGGCACCGCTGATCGCATGGTACGCGGCGCGCGAGGCCCAAGCGCTCAGCTACCTCAAGACCGGGTTCTGGAAAGCATCGCGGAAGCGAGTGCTGGAAGCCATCGACTCGCCGGGATCCATCGGCTGGCGCGCGCGCGGCGAACTGGTCGACTGGGCCGCCTCGGAAGCCTGGTCCGAGGCAGAAGCCGACGTCGACGCTCGCACCGCCCAACGCCTCGGGTGCGCCGACCACGTTCGCATCGCGGGGCCATTCGGCCGAGGTAGCGCCGCCGACCTCGTCAGCAGCTTCCCCGCAGAAGCTCCGGGCCCTTGGCCGCGCGTGTGGGAACCCGACGCCAGCGTGGCGGAGGCGCCGCGTATCCTCAAGACCAAGCATACCGGCTGCCTCACCTACGCCGACGAATCCATCAACGACGGGGCATTCTACGCCGAAAGCTTCATCGAGCTCAGCGAACCGCAAGAGGTGTTGCTGGCGGTTCAGGGCGCGCACCGCATTTGGGTGAACGACAGCTTGGTCGGTGTGCGCGACGTCCGCGAATGGGGAGCGTGGCTCAAGTTCGGGGTGCAGCTGAAGCTGCCGCGGGGACGTAACCGCGTGCTCGCGAAGCTCACCGACTCGGAAGGCTCGATTCGGGTCATGACCCCCGACGGGCGCCCGGCAAAGTTCAAGAGCAGCGCCGATGCGGCGCCGGGCTACACGCTCGTTCCCCCCAGCGTCTCGGGCGAGCCGAACGTACTCTCGCGCTACATCAAGGGGGGCGAGGTGATCGCTCCCAAAGATCCGATCACCCGCTTCCTCGCGGCATCGCTCGCCCTCACCGACGGCGAAGCAGACGTGGCCGCGGTCATGCTCGAGCCGCTCGTGAAACAGGTCGACGAGGCCACGGCCCTCGCGCTCTCGTACGCCGCAGACGTGGTCGAGACCGACCCGATTTACGACGGCAGCCAGGCCAAGGATCTAGTACGCGAGCTCCATACGCGCGCCGGAAAGGCAGACCCGGGCCTGTGGAAGCCACGGCTCGCGACGGCGCTGTGGGAGGCCGAGCGCAGCGGACCGATCGCGGCAATCGAGCCCGTGCGCGCGCTGGAAAAGCAATTCCCGGCGGTGCCTCAAGTGACCCAGGCGCTGGCCCGGTTGTACGGCGAGCTCGGGTGGTCGGCGGAGTACAAGCGCACCATCCTGGAGCTCGCCCGCGATTTTCCCGACAGCCTCGAAGCCTTGATGGCCGCCGTCGAAATCTACGACAGCGAAGGCCAGGCAGAGAAGGCGGACGCCTTGGTGGCACGCATTCGGACGCTCGACCCCGACTCGGAAATCAGCCTGACCCGAGCGCTGGCTCGGCAAGACTATGACGAGGCATTGACCGAGCTGCGTCGCTTCGCAAAACGCCGCCCCGACCGCAAAGATCTCACTGAACGTATCTTCGACGTGATGGTGCGCGCGGGCAACGAGAGCGAGACCTGGAAGAAGCTCGAAGCCGCGGTGAAGAAGAACCCCAAGAACAGCCGTGCCCGGCTGGAGTTGGCGGACGCGCATTTCGCCGCGGGCAAGAGCGGCGCCCTGGCACGAGCCCTGGCTGACGCCGTGCAAGCCGGCGGCAACACTTCGAACCTGGAAGAGGCGCTCGACCTGATCGAAGGCACCACCGCGCTCGAACCGTACCGCATCGACGGGCGTCAGGTAATTCGGGACTACGAGGCGCGCGGCCAGCACATGCCCGGCACCGCCGCGCGCGTGCTCGACTACGCCGCGGTCTGGGTGCACTCGGACGGATCGAGCCGCATGCTCGAACACGAAGTCATCCGAGTGCAGAGCGCCGAAGCCATCTCCAAGTTCGCCGAACATCCGCTGCTTCAGGGCCTGGTGCTGCACATGCGCGTCATCAAGCAGAACGGCCAGGTGCTCGAGCCAGAGTTCGTGCAGGGCAAGCCCACGGTGACCCTCCCGCATCTCGAGGTCGGCGATTACGTCGAGACCGAGCACATCATGTCGTTCCGCGGCGACGGGCAGCAAGGCAAACGCTACCTGGGGCCGCACTGGTTCTTCCGCGAAGAAAATATCGCGTACGCGCGCAGCGAGTTCGTCGTCGTCGCACCCGAAAGCAAGCAACTGGTCGTCGAAACGCGCAACCAGGTCCCCGAGCCAGTGGTTACCAAGCTCGGGCCGCTCACCGTGCGTCGCTGGCGCGTGGACTTCAGCGAAGCCGCGCCCTCCGAACCCGACAGCGCTCCCATCCAAGAGTTTTTGCCGAGCGTGCGCATCGGCTGGGGCATCGAGCTCGGCGAGTCGCTGCTGCGCCTCCAAGACAGCCTGGTCGACCTCACGCCCGTAGACCCCCGCATCGCGCGCCTCGCGCGCAGCATCGTCAAAGAAGTCCCCAAGACCGACGAGCTCGCCAAGGCGCAGCAGCTCTACCGCTGGATCCTCGACAACGTCGAAGACGGGGAAGAGACGGACGGGCGCCGCGTCATCATCAGCAAGAACGGCAACCGCTGGCGCGGCTTCATGACCTTGTGCCGCGCCCTCGACATCGACGTCTCTTACGCTGTCGCGCAGAATCGCCTGGCCATCCCCGCGATCGGACCCCTCTCCGAAGCCGGACAGTTTGCGGTGCCCTTGCTCAGCCTCGGTGGCGGCAAGCATCCGACCTGGCTCACCGTCAGCAGCAAGTACGCCCCTTTCGGCTACGTCCCCGCTGAAGTCCGCGGCATGCCCGGCTACATCCTGAGCGGCCCCGAGCCGCGCAAGACCATGATCCCCGAGGGCGGCACGAAAGACGGTGTCGTCTACTCCGGCTCGGCCAAGGTCGACGCCCAGGGGGCCGCCACCGCCGAGCTCGTGCTCCAGTTCCAAGGCAAGTACGCCACGGGCATTCGCACGGCGCTCGCGAGCATGCCCGAGAATCAGATCCGCGACACGCTCGAGTCTGGGCTCCTCGGAACCGCGCTGCGCGGCGCCCAACTCCGCGAATACAAGATCGGCGATCTCGACGACCTCGACGCCCCGCTGTCGTTCCACCTCAAGGCGCGCGTCCCGCACTTCGCCCAAAAGAGCGGGCAGCACCTGATCCTCTCGCCACCGTTCATGCCGCAACTGAGCCGTATGGCCGCGCTGCCCAGCCGCAAGACGCCGCTATTGCTCGACGAGGCGAACTACCAAAAGATCCGACTCGACATCGAGCTGCCCGCGGGCGCCCGCGTCGTCAGCGCCGTCGGCAAAGCGGACCTCCAGAACGAAGGCCGCCAGGTCCAGGTCGCCGACAAGCTCGAGAAGAATACGCTCACCCTCGAGCGCGTCATCGACCTACCGGCGGGGCGCGTCCAACCGGAGCAGTACCCGCGCTTCGTCGATTTCGCTCGCAAAGCCGACGACGCCCTTGCCTCGAGCATCCGGATTCAGTTGTAGCGCCGGACCCGTCGCTAGCGCTTTCACTATGAAACACCGGTGGATCGGGGAGGTCGAACCGGACCCGGTCCCCGCCGATGGATACGAAGGATGACGCCTACGGCGAAGGACTACCCTTCGATGCGTACCGGCATTCAGGACGGCATGGTTCACCGCACGCGGTTCTTGCTGGCTACTGGGAGCTGATTGTCAGCGGATCAAGTCGGGGCAATGAACTTCATTGTTCGGGCCGCTACGTACGCTTGAAGGCGGGTTGGGCCATTCCCGTCCTCGGAACGCAGTGGACAGCTTACAAAAGGTGCACAGTCTACGCGGGCAACCCGTCGTAGAGCTTCGTCAGATCGAGCACGGCACCGGTGGACAGCTCCAGCGTGCCGCTGGTCGTCTCGCTGTATTCCCACGCGCCAGATGGGAGCCGCCGATAGCGCTCGACACGCGGCTCCGCTTGGCTGACGAGCACGTACTCCTGAAGCGAAGGGATGCTCTGGTAGTGCAGCCACTTGTTGCCGCGGTCCTCTTGCTCCGTCGAGGGCGAGAGCACTTCGACCAGCACGGTAGGGTTGGTGATCGTGGGACCTGTGGGATCCTCTGGATCTCCCTCGATCGCTCCGCACACGACGCTGGCATCTGGATACGTTGCCCTGCCTGTCGCGAGCACCCGAACCTTCTGATCCGACTGAAACGCTACGCAGCCGCCTTGGCGCGCGGCATCGAGCGCCGCACCCACCCGCAGCGCCAGCGCGTTGTGCCGTCGCGATCCGCCAGCCATCGCAACGATCTCACCGTTGTCGAACTCGTGCTTGAGTCCGCTGTCGCGCTCGTACGCCAAGTACTCCGCGTACGTATGGCGGTACCGAGGAGGCGCAGCGTGAACCATGTCCCCATCTTGAGTCAGCTTGGAAGAACGCGCTACTGGGCGCTGCGGCGCGCCTTTTCTTCGGCTTCCTTCAGGCGTTTTTCGATGCGCTCTTTGACGGCGGCGGAGTCTTGCTTGAGCTGCTTCGAGTCCTGGATGCGCTTGAGACGCTCGGGGGGCGTGCGCTGGAACACCTTGGCTTTCGATTGTTCGCGCGCGTACTTAGCGTAGGCGTTCCACGCGGCGATCGCTTCTTCCCACTGCTGCTGTTGCTCGTGCATCCACGCGATCAGGAACAGGGCGCGCGCGCCGAGGGTGGGGTGCTTGGCGGCGAAGCGTTCGGCTGTCGCGGCCGCTTGCGCCGCTTCTACGAAGGTGCCCTTTTGGATCAGCACTTCGGCCATGCGCAGATGCCCGAGGGGATGCTGCGGCTCCTTGGTGATGGCTTCCTTGTAGTACTTGATGGCGGCGTCGTAGTCGCGGGCGACGAAGGAGGCGTCACCGAGCTTGAGGCTCTCCCAGACGGGGCTGACGCCCTTGATGCCGGCAGGATCGCGGCGGATCTCGGCGGGCTTGGCCGCGGCAGGCGCGCTCGGGGCTGCGGGGCTCGGAGCCGGCGTGGCCGGGGCTGGCTGCTGGGCTTGCCCAGTTCCGAGCGACGCGAACTGAGCCGCGACTCCGGTGATAGCGATCCAGAAGGCCCTGCTGACGACGGTTCTCACGCGCTGTGTACCTCGCGATCGACGTTAACGGCTTTCCTGGGCTCGGACAACTCGCGAGTCTCCACCGAGCTATCCACAGGCAAGCTGTGGGTTACTGGTGTGCAGGATTGGAGTGCGCCAGAATCATGAATTAATCCCAATGGTTAAAGGCTAGAAACAACCCACAGTGCTGTGGATCATTTGTGGATAAGTTTGTTGTTGAGCGGCCTCGCTCGCAGAGCGGCGTGGGGTCGCCGTTCCCGGGCCGGTAATCACGACGATGGGTGAAATGGGGCGAGCCGGGCAGTATACGACGCTGATGTCGCCGTCGGCGTCAGCTCCAGCCTATCCATGGGAGAGCCTCGAGGCCATCCCCCGCTCGACCGTTCGCGCGATCCAGGCGCTCGGATCGGAAGCACTCGAGCTCGGTGGGCTCGCTCGTGGGTTAGGGCAGGTGCTCGCGCGCGACAGCAGCGCGGTGTTCAAGCGCTTTTGCGACCCCGCCGACGTGCGCGCACGAGCGGGGCTTCGCTTCTCGCTCGAAGACGGCAGCCTGGAGCTGTTCTTGGCGATCGACCCGGGGCTCGCCGACACCGTTCTCGCGGGATTGCTGCGGCAGGCGCCGGGCATCGCGGGGCCGGACCTTTTGGATAGCCCCGCCGTGCGTGGCTTCCTCGGCAGGGTCGCCGTCGAGGCAGGGCGGAACAGCACACCGCCGGTCGAGCTTCGCTTTTACGGCGCGGCGACCGAGGCGACACCAGCGTGTTCGGTCGGGGTGAGTGCCACGCTCGTGCTCGACGGCAAACCCTACGGCCTCCGCGCCGCGATCGGGCGCGCGCGCGGCCACGCGTCGCCCTCGCGGGTCGAGCTTCGGAGGCTCGACGGCATCCCGCTCTGCCTGCCCCTGATCGGCGGGGCGTGCATCGCCCAGCGGGAAGCACTCGCGGCACTGGTTCCGGAGGACGTACTGCTGCCCGACGGCGGTTTCTGGCTGAACGCAGACTTCCGCGGATCGCTCGCGCTCGGCTCTGAAGCGCGCACCCGTGCCGTTTTTTTCGAGATTGTCGGCGAAAGGAGTGCAAAGCTGGTTGGCGTCGGCGATCTGCCCGTCGCCCCGGATACCCCGATGCCAGAGAACCACGAGACCGAAGTCGAACGCAGCGTCGCGGAAGCCGTGCTCGACGCGCCGGTGCTCGTTCGCATCGAGGTGGCGAGCGTGTCGATGACCGCTTCGGACTTCGTCAGTCTGCGTCCTGGCGCCGTGATCGAAACGGATCAGCGCATCGGGCAGCTGGCCACGCTGCGCGTCGCCGGGCGAGAAGTGGCAACGGGCGAACTGGTGAATGTGGATGGTCAGCTCGGCGTGCGGATCCGCAAGCTGCTGCGGGGTGACTCGACTACCGAGGGAAGATGAGGATGGTTCCAGTGAAGAGCGTGATCACTCTGGCAGCTTTGGGTTTGCTGCTGGCCGCGGGCTGCGAGCAGAAAGCGAAGGACGGGGCACCGGCGGGCAACGCTTCAGCGGAAGCGCCCGCTGCGTCGGGAGCGGGCTCTCCCGCTGCCAGCGCCAAGCCTGCTGAAGCGCCGTGGTACGTCGGCGAGTGGCACGCTCCGCTCGATGTCCAGCGCTACCAGATCGAGCAGACCAAAGAAGAGGGCAAGATCAAGGCGTGGGCGGACGCGGCCGATACCAAAGCCACCGGCAAGGGTGAGCTGACGCTGAAGATCGACGAGGCTGGGAAGGTGACCGGAACCGTCACGGGGCCGTTGGGCGAGCTTGCGGCCGCAGGCATGGTCGATGACCAAACATTGCGGGTGAATTTTCAGCCCACGAAGCTGCTCACTCCCCCTGAGATGTTCAACGGGGTCTTGCTCGCCGAAAAGTCCGACAAGGGTTTCGCAGGTGACTTGAAGGCCTCGAGCGGCGACAGCCTCACGGTTCGCAAGGCGAGCGTGCTGCTGTCGAAGAAGGACGCCAAGGGCAACTAGCTTGTCCGGCGTGCGCGAAGAGTTCGAGCGCGTGCGTCGACGGATCGCGGCCGCGGCGGCTGCGAGTGGACGGCAGGAGAGCGAGGTGCGGCTGATCGCGGTTTCGAAGACCAAGCCCGCCGCCGCCATCCGCGAAGCTTACGCGGCCGGCCAGCGCGATTTCGGCGAGAACTACCTGCAAGAGCTGGTGCGCAAGGCCGAAGAGTTGGGCGAGCTCGCCGATATTCGCTGGCATATGATCGGTCACTTGCAGACCAACAAGGCGAAGCTGGCGGCGCGCCACGCGAGCCTGGTGCACAGCGTCGACAGCCCGCGGGTGGCGGAGGCGTTGGCTCGGCGCCGGGGCGAGTGGGTCAGCGCCGGCATGGACCTCCCTGCCCACCTGGCGACGCCGCTCCGGGTGCTGGTCGAGGTCAACATCGCGGGCGAAGCCCAGAAGGCGGGCTGCGTGCCCGCTGCGCTGGGCGAGGTTCTAGCCAGCATCGAGCGTGAGCCGTGGCTCGCGCTGGGCGGACTGATGACGGTACCACCGTTCACCGACGAGCCCGACGTGGCGCGGCGGTGTTTCGAAAGGCTCCGGGCGTTGCGCGACGCCCACGGCGGACCCGAACGGTTGCCCGAGCTCAGCATGGGCATGAGCGACGATCTGGAGGCGGCGATCGCGGCTGGTGCTACCCTCGTGCGCGTCGGGACGGCGATCTTCGGCGCTCGCTCGGCTCGAACCCCGACCCCTCTTGACCCGGCCTCCGGGTGACCCAGAAATCAGTGTGGCCAAGAAGCAGAGCGAACCGCAGCAAGAGACGTTGCTCGCCGCTGCGGCGCGCCGCGGGGCCGTGCCGGGGGCGCGCCAGCCGCTCGCGGACCGCATGCGCCCGCGCACGCTCGACGAAGTCGTCGGCCAGCCCACGCTGATCAGCCCCAACAGCATGCTGCGGCGCCTGATCGACCAAGATCGGCTGCCATCATTGATCCTTTGGGGACCGCCCGGCACGGGGAAGACGACGCTGGCGCACGTGGTCGCCCACAGCACGAAGCTCCACTTCGTGCCGTTCAGCGCCGTGCTCGGGGGGGTTGCCGACCTGCGCGAGATCATCAAGGCCGCGAAAGAACGGCGCGCTTACCAAGGGCGCGGCACCCTGCTGTTCGTCGACGAAATTCACCGCTTCAACAAAGGCCAGCAAGACGCCTTCTTGCCGCACCTCGAAGACGGCACCGTGACGCTGATCGGCGCCACCACCGAGAACCCGTCGTTCAGCGTCAACGCCGCCGTCCTGTCGCGGTCCAAGGTGTTTCGCCTGGAGGCGCTCACGCCCGCCGCGCTCGAAGCCTTGCTGCAGCGGGCCCTCCACGATCCGGCCCGCGGCCTCGGCGATCAGAAGCTGCAGGTGCACGCCGACGCCTTGGCGGCCATCGCCCGCGCCACCGACGGTGATGCACGTCGAGCTCTGGGGCTGCTCGAAACCGCCGCTGAGCTCGCGGGAACTGGCGGCGAGCTCACGATCGAGCTGGTTCAACGCGCTCTCGACGAACGCACCCTGCTCTACGACAAGTCCGGTGAGGAGCACTACAACACCATCAGCGCCTTCATCAAGGCGATGCGCGGCAGCGATCCGGACGCCTCCATCTACTGGCTGATGCGGATGCTCGAGGCCGGCGACGACCCGCTGTTTCTGTTGCGCCGCATGATCATTTTCGCCAGTGAAGACGTCGGCAACGCCGACCCCCGCGCCTTGCAGGTGGCGGTGAGCGCCGACGACGCGTTTCGCCGTATCGGGATGCCCGAAGGCTTGTACCCCATCGCTCATGCCTGCTTGTATTTGGCGTCTTGCCCGAAGTCGAACGCGATCAAGGTCGCCTGGCACGCCGCGCGCGCTGCGGTTCGCGAGCACGGATCGCTGCCGGTGCCCAAGAAGCTCAGGAACGCGGTCACCGCCCTGATGAAGCGTGAGGGCTATGGGACGGGCTACAACTATCCGCACGATTTCGAGGACCATTTCGTGCCGGGCGAGACCTACCTGCCCGACGACCTCGCCGGCGCGCGCTTCTACCGGCCTTCGCAAGAGGGGCTAGAAAAGGCCATCGCCGAACGCCTAGCACGCCTGAAGCGAGGCCCCAGCGAGACCGACGAGTAGCCTCAGGCTTGCTCGACGACGCCGATGCCGGGCAACCCGCGGTAACGTTGGGCCCAGTCCAGCCCGTAGCCCACCACGAACACGTCGTCGATCGTGAACCCCAGGTAGTCGATCGCCACGGGCTCCACAGAGCGCGCTGGCTTGTGAAGCAAGGCGCACACCTTTACGCTCTTCGGACCGCGCCGCGTCAGCTGATCGACGAGGTACGTCAGCGTTAGTCCCGTGTCGACGATGTCTTCGACGATCAGCACGTCGCAATCCGAAATGGGCCGCGCGAGATCGAGCGTGATGCGTACCACGCCCGTCGACTTCTGGCCGTCACCGTAGCTTTGTGTCCCCAAAAATTCGACCCCGAGCGGCAGATCGATAGCGCGCACCAGATCGGCGGCGAAGATGAACGAACCCTTGAGGACGCAGATCACCAGCAGGGGTTTGCCGGCGTAGTCAGCGGTGATCGCGGCGCCGAGCTCGCGCACGCGCGTCGCGATTTGGTCGGGGGTGATTAACCAGCGGATGCCAGGCTCCATGCGCGGAGGCTAGCGTGGAAACGAGAACGCATAAAGGTCGAGCTGTTCGCCGCGGGTCACGAAGCTGAGCGAGCCCATGCGGTCTGTCCGCAACCAGCCTACACGCGCCGCCGACAGCGTCGCCACCGACTCGGCGTGCGGGTGCCCAAAAGTATTGCGCACACCACACGAGATGGTGGCAAAGCTCGGTTGGACCAGCGTCAGAAAGGCAGGCGTGGTCGAGGTGCGACTGCCGTGGTGCCCCACCTTCAACACGTCAGCCGCGAGGGCGGCCCCGTAGCGTTCGGCGAGCTCGTGTTCTTCGTGCTTCTCGGCGTCGCCCGTGAGCAGGAACCGCCGCTTACCGTAGCTCACGCGCAGCACCAGCGAGTTGTCGTTCGCGTCGCGCCGCGGTGTGAAATGCGGGCAGGGAGCGATCACGTCGATGCGCACGGCTCCGAAATACCGCGGTCGTCCGCACAGCTCGTCGGGGCGCCGAATCGGCACCGCACGCTCGCGCAGCGCGCGGATCAACGCGGCGTACTCGGGGCCTGCACCTTCGGCTTCGCCCTGACCGGTGTCCCAGAACTCGCCCACCTCGACCTGCTCGACCACGGCGCGCAGGCCACCGAAGTGGTCGGGATGCGGATGCGAGAGGGCGACCACGCTGAGCCGTTCGGTGCGCCGCGCTCGCAGCCACGGTAGCACCACCCGCTCGCCCGGATTCACGGGGCTCCCGACGAAGCCGCCGGCGTCGACCAGCAGCGCCTGGCTCGAGGGCAGCTCGAGCAGCGTCGCATCCCCCTGGCCGACGTCGAGCATGCTGACCCTCAACGTCTGCCCGTCGCGCAGCGGCAGGCGGACGCCGGCTTCGAGCGCCTGAAATCCGATCGCGAGCGTCGCCGCCCAGACGAACGCGCTCGCTCTCGCCTCGCTCGGGCGCAAGCGGTCGCGGAGGAACGCAAACGCGCCGAGCGCCGCCAGTCCGAGGTGCCACGCCGTCGGATCCACACTGGGGAACGCCAGCGATTCCACACTGGCGCTCGCGATGGCGACGGTGCGCACCGCCAACAGCGCCCCCGACCCCACCAAGCCCAGCCCCGTTTCGAGCACGGGCAATGGGCTAGAGATGGCGTGAGTCAAGCACACTGGCAACGCCACCAGCTCACCGATGGGCGCCGCTATTACGTTCGCCGCGAGCCCGACCAGCGTCAGCTCGGGACTCATCACCGCCAAGATCGGGGTACAAGGCAGCATCGTTGCCGTCGTTGCCGCAAGACTGATGGTGAGATAGCGCAGCGGCCTGCTCTGGATCTGCTCCGCGCGCGCCACCCACGCGCGACCCAGCACCAGCAGGCCGGAGGTCGCCCCCAGCGACAACATGAACGAGATGTCGAACACGAGCAGCGGATCCACCACCGCGCCGACCAGCATCGTCAGCGCGAACACGCGCACGGGGCACGGCCGGCGTTCGAACGCACGCGCGATGAACACCAGCACCAGCATCCACGCTGCCCGCCACGCCGAGCCGCTGCCCCCCGAGAAATCGGCGTAACCGAGCGCCAGCAGCACGCCCACCGCCGAGGCCAGACGCGTCACGTTCACGCGCCGCGCCAGCCGCTGAAACCGCAACAAGATGGCGCGCAAGGCCCCCACGAGCGTGACGACCGCGAACACTAGGTGCGTCCCGCTCACCGCCAGCAAGTGACTGAGCCCGCTCTGCCGGAAGGCTTCGGCGTCCTCGTCGGTCAGGTCGTTCTCGCCCAACACCAGCGCGCGCGCGAGCGGCGCAGCCAGCGGCGCGAACGTGCGCTCGATGCGCCCCCGCACGAAGGCGCGAGCGCGGTCGATCGCCGCCGTGAGCCCAGTCCCTGGCGCGAGCACCTCGACGCTCAACGCACCGCCGCTCAGCACCACGTCGCGCCGGGCCGCCGCCGGCGCGGGGTCGTTCGCCGCGGCGTTGCGGAACACGCCGAGCGCGCCGAGCTTCGCCAGCACGAACACCTCGGCCCCCCGCGTGAGCTCCGCCGGTCCCCCGAACAGCGCCGCGCGCATCGGGACCTCGATCCGCACTGGTCGCCCGTCGCACTCGAGCTCTGCGAACTCGATCGTGCTCCGCAGTGCGTCGCCCAAGCGCACTGGGCTCGCCACGACGCGCCCGCGCCCCGCACACACACTGGGCGGCCCCAGTTGGTCGCGCACCGCCACGCGCCGCGCTTCGAAGTCGTCGACCAAGAGCGCCGCCCGCTGCCAGCACACGAGCGCGCACACTGCCGCCACCGCCAGCGCGCGCCACGACACGCCGCCCCACGTGACCAGCACCGCACCGGCGAGCGTGGCGAGCACAGCCTCCGGCACGAACGGCCCCGCGCTTCCCAAAAGGCTGGCGCTACTTGCGACCAGCCAAGGATCCGCCCGCAACGTGCGCATCCCCAACTGGGGTGCAGAGATCGCGCCAGCTACTTCGGCGCCGAAATCAGCCAGCGACCGCTGGCGATGGCAGCACCGCCGGCGCCTTCGCCACCCTCACTCGTGCTTCGACTTCGCCAGCTGGGCTTCGAGCTCGCGGATCCGATCCATGGCTTCGTCAGCCCGCCGCCGCTCGGCTTCCGCCCGCTGCCGCTCGGCTTCCTCGGACAAGCGAGCGGCTTGGACAACTTCGTGCGGCATCGGCAACGGGTTACCCTCCAGGTCGATCCAGCGCACGAACTGGCGATTCCAGTCGCGGTATTCGGAATGCCGCAGCCCAACCTTCAGGTTCATCGGTGCTACGCTGAAGTCACCCCGTGCATCGACCGGGGCCCGAGCATAGGCCTGCCGATCCACATCCAGTCGGTAGCCGTCGAGCTGCTCCGTCTCTGGGTCGAAAATGAAGTAGAACGGCGTGCGCCACACGGCAGCGTACAGCCGCATCTTCTCACCTCGATCGACCGATTCCGTCGATTCGGAAATGACCTCGAAGACCACGTCGGGACGTTTGCCGCCCTCTTCCCACGTGACCCAGCTCTTGCGCGGCGTGCGCTCGGTCCCGAGCACTACGAAGACATCGGGACCGCGGAAATCGTTACGCTTGATCTGGTGTTCGCTGAAGTAAATGAACATGTTGCCAGCCACGTAGAAGTCGTGGCGGTCGTTCCATGCGTAAACTAGCGAATCGATGAGCAGATTGCCCTGCGCGTGGTGGAACGACGTTTCCATCGGTTCACCATCGTCGCAGGGCAGATCGTCCTGACCTGGCAGGCCTTTTCCGCCCCACGGACCTGGATCGAGCACGGTCACGGCCACCATCTAGCACGCTTTCCTCGTGCCCTCCATTCGGTCGCTAGCCGCAGCCAGTTTCCCGAAATGTGTTCAGCGTGCTCGAGGCAGTAGCGCGATCAGCACTCGATGCATTCTTCAGCACCAGGACCGAAGAAGCACTCGCAAGCCAAACACGGATCGGTAACTTCCGCGCATTGGTCGGAGGGCTGTTCGCCGCTGGGCGTGTCGAGGATGTTGTCGTCGGCGACCCCGTATTCCGGGATCGTGTCGATGTACGCAGCGAAGTAGGTCGTGCATTCGGGCCCGATCAGACAGAGGAGCGACGCGTTCTCGTCCTCGCCCGCGTTCTCGATACACTGGAGGCAGACGTTGCTGCATTCAGGACACTCGGACAGGTTCGGAGTAGGCGTGGATTCGCCGCGCTGGGTCGGGAGCGGTGGTTGACTGCCCCCCTTGTACCCAGCACCGAAATCGTCGGTAGCAGCTTCTCCCGACCCGCATCCACAGGCGAGCGCGAGCAGGAGCACCCAGAGCGCATGTGAAGGCTTGGCCATCAGAAATAGTATAGGGCAGAGATGTTGCCCGTGAAAATGTCCCAAGGGTTGCCGGCGAGGCTGGTGCCGAAGGTGGTGGTCGAATCCGACGATTCTTCATCGGGATCGGTGCCCGCAGCATTGCTCGCCGAGACGCTGTCATAGGCGAAGGACAGACCCACACCGCCCTGCAGCGAAAGCTGCGGCACGTCGATGAATCCAAAGTGGATCTCGGCCCCAGCGCGGGCACCGATGTCGAGGTGGAAGCCTGAAAGCTCGTTGTCCGGCGCGGGATCGAGCTCCTGCGTCGCGCTCGCCATGCCCACGTTGATCTCCGGTACCACCTGGAACGAGAAGTGCTGCGAGCTCGCCAGCGACAGCGGCACGCCGGCGTGCAGGATGAAGACGGTCGAACCTACCTTGTCGACCTCATCCCCACCCGGCGGGGTCACCGAGCCACTCGTGAACGACAACCCCAGGCCCGCGTCGATGCCCAACATAGGGTTCAACCAGTAGCGCACCCCGAGCACGGGGGCATCGACCGGTGTCGGATCGGCGACGCCGGTGCCGGGACCTGCGATCAACACTGTACGACGCCCGAGATACCCGATACCGAGATGTCCCACGACGTTGACGTGATCGGAGTTGCCCGCGGCGGGCGCGGCGCCACCGTCCGCTTGCTGCCCCAACGCGGACCCTGCCCAAAGCAGCAGAGGGCCCAACACGGCGCCGAAAGTTGCGACTTGCTTCATGAAGTACCTCCTCGCTTCGACTAGCGAAGCACTGGATTTCGGAATCACTCCCGAAACACGAGCATCGTCGTCCAGGTGTGGCGAAACGGGCAACGAAACGGCTAACGCGAAGCGCGAGGGACGCTACGCGTAAGCTTCAGTCCGGGCCGGGTCCTGCGCGGCGTCGAAATGAGTGTGGCGCTCGACGCGCGCGATCCGGAGGTCGTAGCTGGCGTAGAAGCGCTCCCGACCGATGTGCTGCGCCGCCGCGTGCTCGGCGTGCGCGCGCCACCCCGCGATCGCCTCGCGCGACGACCAGTAGCTCACCGTAATCCCAAAACCACTCGCGTTCCGCGTGCTCTCGTAGCTCAAGAAACCGGGCATCGACTGCGCGAGCTCCACCATGCGCATCGCGGTCGCGGCGTACTCCGGCTGTTCGCCCGGTGCTGATTCGAGAAGATCGCGGCATAGCAGGGGCCCGCCACCACGCGTTCTTGGACCGAGCCGGCGAACGGAGCGCCGATGCGGGCTGCGACCGGTCGAACCTTCCGCTCCTCGGTCGCCTCTCGCTCCCAACGCTGGAACGCCGGCAACGCGTAGATGGCATCGATCCACGCGCGCGTCGGCGACCCGACGTCGAGCCCGTAGGAGACGATGCGGGTCGCGACCGGCGCCAGCATGGCGTCCGCCGCCGAGAACTCGCCGAACAAGAAGGGCCCAGCACTGGTCTCGGCACGCGCCCCTTCGACCAGCTGTTCGAAGCGATCGAGCTCACGGCGCCGAGCCGGATCGAGCTCCACGCGGGTCCGGAGCGCGAGGTTCATGGTGCAATGCCGACGTAGCTCGAAAAACCCTGCGTGCATCTCGGCCGCCATCGAGCGAGCGTGCATCCGTCGCTCGGCATCCCGCGGCCAGATGGGTCGATCGGGAAAAAGCTCTGCCAGTGTCTCGATGATGGCCAGCGACTCCCACACCATGCGCTGCCCGACGCGCAGCACCGGCACGCGCCCCGTCGGCGAGACCGCGCGAATCTTCGCAGGCGTTTCGGGATCCGCAGCGACGAACGATGTCTCTACGAACGGGATGCCATGATGCACCAAAAGCAGCCACGGCCGCAGCGACCACGACGTGTCGTTCTTGTCGACGATGAAGAGCTCGAGTTCCGCCATGTGTTGCAGGCTTCCTCTATTGCAGCGTGCCGCGCACGATCTGCCACTGTTCCCACGCGAGTTCCGGTTCAATATCTGCGTAGCCCCGCGCGCGTTCCAGGGCACGCACATCCTTCGGCTCCATCGCGATGGAAGTGCTGTTCGACACGAGCTTCTCGACCTCGTGCTCCGTCAGCGGTCGGCCCTCCGAACGCTCCGTCGCCAGCAGCAACGCCACGAGCGACGGCATGATCGTCGGCACTAACTTGACCGCGGTGATGCGCGCATCCGCCGGCTCCAACAGCCGCCAAACGCCGAACGGATTGTAGCGGCCATCGTTGGGATCGTGCCGGTGATCGGGCCAACGCTCGAGCACGCGCCGCTGAGCGTCCCCATCCGGACGAAACGTGTGCCCCGACAGCAGAACCGGTTGCTCGTCCAGCTGATACGCGCTGAACGCATCCAGCCAAGCCAGCGCCTCACGGACATCGGTGAACGCCACCTGGGCCTCGGGCAGCTGAAACTGATGCATGCCACAGTGAACATGACGCCGTCATCGTCGTGCACCACCAACACCGAGGCGCCGTACGCCTGCGACGGCACTCCCGACTCGAAGCGCTCCAGCCACTCGTCCCAGGCCGACGCCGCACCGGAAGCCTCCATGCGAATGGCAACACCTCCGAGCTCGCGCAGCGCGCGACCGAGCTTCGCCACGTCGAGCATGTGGTCGTGAGCACAACCCCCATACTCAATCAGCGCCGCGTGCGTGCACTCTCCGACACGTTGCAGCACCTCCGGGCCCAGCGGCCCACGACGGCCCTGAGCCAACGCCTGCTCGAGATCGTCGTCCTCGACGACGTCGACGGAGATTTCGCCGGCCGCCACCGCACCCCCGGCGCTCGGCTTCGCTGCGACCCCGAGCTTCTGCAACCCAGCCACGACTTCGGCGGACGTGGCCCAGGGCCCGGGGACGAGCATGAAGAACGACGGCCCTGGACGGTCGGAGTTTGCCACGAGCGAGATCTCAAACGAAGCCACGCCGCAGCGCAAGCGACTTCGAAGCGTGTTGGCGCGCGCTAGACGCTTAGCGTTGCAAACTCCGGGGCGTACTGCACCAGGCCACCCTCGGCGGGCGCGGCACCGCGCACCAACTCGATCACCTGAAACGCATCCCCGCCTTCGTACTCGTCGCGCAACGCGTAGCGCCGAGCGAGCTCGAAGCCGAACCGAGCGTAGTAGCGCGGGTCACCGAGCACGACGACGAGCCCGGTCCCAGCGGCCTGACACAGCTCGAGTCCCTCACGAACGAGCGCCGCCGCGATGCCGCGCCGGCGCCGGCCAGACCGCACCGCCAGCGGCGCCAAGCCAAGAGGCCCCGGGTCGCCGTTGATGGTGACGGGGCTGAACGCGACGTGACCCACGACCTGCTCGCGTTCGACTGCCACGAGCGAAAACGCGAGGCGACTCGCAGTCCGGAACGCATCGACGAGTGCCGCTTCTTGAATCAGGCGTCCTCCTCCTCGACGGCGGGATCACCTTCGACCTGCTGGCGTGGCCAGCGCTGACAGAACTCATGAATGTTTTCGTAGCGTTCCGTCCACGGCCACGTTGGATCTCGCTCGACGGACCACGTCAGGTGAACGCAGAATACCGCGTCGTCCCCGTCCGCCGATTGAAAAGAGCACGTCATCTCGGCCTCCTCGCCGCGCGACGGCGCGAAGCTGCCGCCCGCTCAGCGCGTGTGCCGCGGGTAGTTCCCGCCGCAGTTCGACCTCCAACTCGTCGGCCGCGTCGCCGCTCAACGAAACCCACCCTCGAGGAAGTTGCCGGGTCACGGCGACCTGAGAAGTTCTTCCATCTTCTGCCCGTACCGAATGCCGAGCTCGCGTTGGCTGGCGAGATCGAAATGCCATTGGTCGGTGCCGGTGAGACCGCTCGCAGAGATGACGTGCGCGTTGGTGATAGCATCCGGTAGCTCTGCCACGAGCTCGTTGTGACCCGCGCCAGAGCCCTGGTAGTACATCTCGCCCGCCAGGAACGGAACGTCGCCCAAACCTAGATCCGACCGCAGGTCGCTCACGAAACCCTGCACTTTTCCCACCCAGTCGGGCTGCCCGTTGTTCGACTCACCCTGGTGAAACAGGATGCCGGCGATCGTGCCCGTCTTCTGCGCCTCCTGTGCGCGGGTGATGATCCATTCGTAACCGGTCTCCCAATGATCGTCGGGCGGCAGGTAATGGCTGTTGCGCGGCACGTCCTTGAGAAACAGGTCGATCGGTGCGCCGTTGACGCCGCACGGCACGAGCCCAATCGTGTGATCCTCTGGCAAGCTCTCGAGCAGCGTCTTCGCAAAGTAGTCGCCCGGCCCAACGCCTCCGCCGCAGCTGTGCAGGGGTGGCGAGGCCGCATACCACTGGTTGTATTCTCGGCCCAGAGTCGGGCAGTTGTCGTACGCGAGCACCTTGATCCGCGGATCCTCCGAACGATCCTGAGTCTCCGGCTGCGGCGCCCCTTCCATGTTCGACTGACCCAACAGTAGGAACACGAGGAACTTCGATTCCGCGGCGCCGCCGCTGGTGAAGCCGTCCGTAGTGGTACCGCCGGCACCCCCGGCCCCTGTCGCGCTCGCGCTCGCGCTCGCACTCGCACTGTTGCTGACACTGGCTGACGTCGCCGAGGTAGCGCTCGAAGCAGTCGTCGTGTCCGAGGTTCCAGTCGATGATGCCGTCTGAGACGACACCGCGCTCGTGGATGCGGACCCCATGCTCGTCGCGCCCATGGTCGTAACGCTCGATGTTGCCATGCCACCCGTCGATATCGTGCTCGTGGTCCCGACAGTGCTTGCGGTCACCGTGCCGTCGCTGGCAGCGGTCGTGCTGTCTCCGCTCGAATCTGCCGGCGTCGAGCAGCCCAGCAGCCCCACGAACAGGGGAACGTGCGGAAGCAGCCTGGGTAGGGCGCCAAGGCGCGCGAGGAGTGAAGCTGGGTTCAAGCTCTGTGGCAACGTTCAACCCGTGTGCAAGATGACGCTAGCATGACCATTCCCGAAACCTGGTGGGTTGATTTCTTCAACGGCCCGTTTGGCGAGCTGCAGGTCCGCGGCGAAAGGCTCGCTGCTGCTGCACGGGACGTCGAGCGCATCGTGCACACGATCGGGCCAGCGCCGCTTAGAGTGCTCGATGCACCGTGCGGTGCCGGCCGTCACGCTCTCGAACTCGCTCGCCGTGGCTATGACGTCGTGGGCGTCGACTTCAATCCAAACGTTCTCGCGTCGGCGCACACCACCGCGCAGACCGAGGGTCTCGAGCTCGCACTCCAGCAGCACGACCTACGCCAGCTGAGCTTCGATGGCGAATTCGACGCCGTCCTCTGCCTGTGGACCAGCATCGGGTACTTCAGCGACGAGGACAACGAGCGGGCGCTGCTAAACCTCGCCAAAGCCGTCAAGCCCGGGGGGCACTTAGTCTTGGACGCGGTGGTCCTCGAGAACCTGTGCCCGCAGTTCTCCCCGCGTGGCTGGGCGTGGTGGGGCGAAGGCGACAACCGCGTTCGTGTCTGCGACGAACGCACGTGGGATCCGGAGCAGGCGAGAATCAACGTGCGTTGGACGTTCTTCCGAGACCAGCGCGAGGAAACGCGCGACTCGTCCATCCGCGTCTACACCTGCCACGAGCTCTTGAGCATCTTGAAGCGAGGTGGGCTCTCGACCTTCAATTGTTTGGGGCCC
>JAICQQ010000473.1 GCA_025937785.1 Polyangiaceae bacterium | reverse complement strand
GGTCCCCGGCGAGGCGCTGGGCAAGCCCGTGACCTGGCTCGAGACGACGACGAATGGGGTCGTGCAGCGCGAGACCCTCGTCGAGCTGCCCGACACGTCGGTGCACCTGTTCCTGGCGGCCAGCAACGCGGGCGACGCGCAGGCGTTGACGAAGACGGCGAGCACGCTGCGCGACCGGAGGGCGTCGCCGCCGACTTCGCAGTTGGGGAGCCGCTGGGCGCTGGCTGCTGTCATCGCGTGCGTCGCAGCGCTCGCCGGCTACGGCATTCTCAAGCGTCGCCGCCGCGCGCTGGCTTGAATCCGAGTCGTGCGCGCTTCCCCTGCAACGGGGGTAGCGGTAGCGTGAGCGTTCAGCATGAGGATTCTGGTGCGTCTGCTCGCGGGTGCGGTCTCTGCTTGCGGTGCGCGGCCACCCGTCGTGGCGCCACCGAAAGAACCGCCCGTGGTGCTCGTGCCGCCCGCGCCACCCGGCTCCGCCTCGCGCCAGCACTCTCCGCGCCAACCAGCGTCTCCGCGCGACGCTGATCTAGCGGGGGCGTGGGGCGGCTGGCTCTCGGAGGGGATCACCTATCAGGTGTGCATGGAAATCCCGGCGGACCTGGGCCGCGAAGGGGTCGTCGCGTACTTCGACGGCCTGGAGTGCGCTGGGACGATTCGTCATGTGGCTTCGGACGGCGCGCGGCACACGTTCGTCGAGACACTGCTCTGGGGCACGGTTTCCCAGGGGGGGAACTGCGTCGACACGGGCAGGATCGAAGTCAGCTTGAACCCCGACGGGTCGCTCGCGTGGGCCTGGTTTCAGATCGACGCCAGCACCCCCCAGGTCACGACCACTCTGCAAAAGCTGCCAGAATGTCGCTGACATCGGATCAGAGCCGCACGAGATACACCGTGCACGATTGGGGTTCGTAGGGGGCGATGTCGGGATCGAACGGGTGGTCGCGATCGAGGCCGCCCATGTTGGTGCCGACGAGCATCACGTAGGCAGCGACCTCGAAGTTCGAGAGGCGTTGTTCGGTCGAGCGTGCCGCCTCTTTGAAGGGCACGTCGAGGCGCCTGAGTTCGTGGCCCTCAGCGTCGAGCAGCACCAGCGTCCACGCGAACGCAACGGGCGCTTCCCATTCCGCTTGGAACCCGAGGGTCGCTCCCAGCGCCACGTCGTCGAGCTCGAGCAGCACGTAGATGTTGCCGGTGGGCTCGAGCGGATACTTCGCCGCGACGCGGCGTGGCAGCTCGGAGTACTTCATGCGCCAGTCGAAACGGACGCGACCGAAATCGCCGCCCCAGCGGAGGTTCTTGGCACCAGTGCCGTCGTCGCGGCTGCCGACGAAGGCGCGCTCGACGCTCCACTGCGCCATCAGCTTGGACACCTCGAACGGGTCGTCGTTCAGGGTGTGCCGCAGCACGTCGAGGGCGTCGGGCTCGTTGTTCCAGCGCGGGCTCTGCACGGCGCTGGTCGAGCCGGCCAGGGTCATGATGGCGCTGGCCATGCCCGCTGGGCTGCCGCGGCCGCGCGTCGCTTCGAGCAACTCGAACCAGGCGGCGGCGCCTTCGCTGAGCGCGTTCAGATCGCGTCGATACGGGGCGCGCTCCGGGGACGCTTGGAAGTTGTCGAGCGCCTCCACGTCGAGGGCCGTGGGCCTGCCGGTGACCCACCACAGATGGGTGGCGAACGCACGCGCGCCGTGCGGCGTAGCGCCCGCGTCGAGGCGCCGCACGATCGCCTCACCCACGCACTGGGTAGCGGCGCGCTCGAGCTCCAGCGCGCCAGCCGCAGACGAGCGGCAGAACGACGAGCCCTGATCGAAGAGGCCGAAGCTCTGCGCATCGAGCCCCACATCGATCAACGGCCCCTCTTGCACCAGATACAGATCGAGCGCGTCGGAGCCACCCCGCGTGCCGTCCGGGAGGGGCGCGGGCATGCCGAGCGCAATGACGACACGCTCATAGGCCAGCTCCATCGCCGCGAGCGCCCGCGCGACTTGCGGCTCTTCGACACCGGGTGTGCCCTGCACACACACCGGCCGCGTGAACGAGCAGGCGCGGAGCGGGCTCACGAGTTCTGGACGCAGCGAGAACTCGCGCCAAACGCCGGTGGGCAAGCGAGGATCGAGGCGTATTTCGCGCTTTTTGCTGGGAAGGGCGCCGCCCAGCAAGAGCGGACGATCTTGGTCCTGCCGGCTCGCCGCTAAACCGCTGCTCAGTACCACGACCGTCGCGGTCAGCCAGCCGAGGATGGTGTTCGTCGTGGGCAAAGGGTGTCTTGGACGGCTGGGTGGAGCGGGCGCGCTCGGGAGACGCGCATTTAATTGGAGTCCTAAGTTTGACAGCTTTCCGCTGGTCCGCCCTATACTCGCACAAGCCGGCAGAGTCCGAACCGCGAACTTATGAAAGCACCCTTCGACCCGACTCATTCTCTGAAGTTCGATCTCAGCCGCG
>JAICQQ010000248.1 GCA_025937785.1 Polyangiaceae bacterium | reverse complement strand
CCCCCCCGCTCTCCCGGGCCCCCCGGTCCTCCGCGATTCGTAACCGTGTCGGGCGTTCAGCGGTGTGCTCTTCCGACCCAGCGAGCGGCGCGGGGACCTAGCGAGCGGCGGGACGACTGGACTGCGGGAGAGCGGGAGTGGCGGCAGGCCGCTGAGGGGTGGGAACGGGGGCGCCTGGGGGGTCAGCGGCTGGGGCTTAAGACTCATCGCCTCGAGTGCATCGCCTCGAGTGCTGTGACAATCACTTAACCTTAGGGCAGGCCCCAGTTGCCGTTCAGCCTGCAGTGCCTCGACGCGCGTCTCTCGGATCAGCCCTGCAGCGGCTCTACGCTGCGCACGCTGACCTCGACCGCGTCACCGCCACGCCAGCGATCCGGGCGCAGCTCTCCGATCACGCGCACGCGGTCCCCGAGTGACTCCGCGAGCTCCGCCCGATTGGGCGCAAAGGCTCCGACGCGACACCCAGTCGGGGCTTCGAGCTCGAGCTTCAGGTGTCCTCCCTTGACCGCTCGCGCCGAAATCAGTCGCGCCGAGAACGAGAACTCGGGACGGGGATTACCTTCGCCGCAGGGCTCGAGTCGCAAGATGTCGCTCAGGACCTGGCGCGGGTCATCCTCGGGCAAGAGTTCGATGACCTCGGTATCGCCGCCGCGGACCTCGGAAGCGGCGGCCAGCCCCTCGGCGCACGCAGCTTCGAACCGCTGCCGCAGCTCCTCGAGCTTCGAGTACTCGACCTCGACGCCGGCAGCCGCCTGGTGACCCCCAAAGCGAACCAGCGACTGTTGCACGGCCGACAGCGCATCGAACAGACGGGCGCCCGCGGGGCCGCGCACGGAGCCGCGCCCGATGGCCCCGTCGAACCCGACGACGATCACGGGCCGCCGGTACTGTTCCGCGAGCCGCCCGGCGACGATACCGACGATGCCGTGGTTCCAACCCGGGCGCCCCAGGATCAGCGCCGCGCGGTCCGCCCAGCCATTCTGCTCGATGTCGCGGGCGGCCTCGTCGACCATGGCTTGCTGCTGCAGCTTACGTTGCTCCGAGAGCTGTTCGATCTCTGCAGCCAAGAGCGTCGCCTCGTCGGGGTTCGTCGCGAGCAGCAGCCTGAGCGCCAGCTCGGGTGACCCGAGCCGCCCCGGAGCGTTCAGCCTCGGCGCGATCCGGAAAGCGACGTCGCGTGCGACGATCGGAAATGAGCCGTCGATTTCGGCGAGGCTCAGCAACGCCCGCAAACCCGGACGTGGTGCCTCGGCCAGTCGCTTCAGCCCCGCGCGGACCAACGCTCGGTTGTCGCCGTCGAGCGGTGCAACGTCCGCGATCGTACCGATAGCCACGAGGTCGAGCCAGCGACGCAGATCGAGGCTGCGTCCCGTCACCTGGCGCAGCGCCGCGGCGATCGAGAGCACGAGACCGCACGAGGCCAACCCCTTGTAGGGAAACCCGCACTCTGGTCGATGGGGATTGAGAAAAGCGCGCACCGGCAGCGGCGCTTCGGGCACCAGGTGGTGATCGATCACGATGGCGTCGAGCCCGGCCTGCGCGACGGAGCGGAGGCTCTCGTGATCCGACGAGCCGCAATCGCAGGTGATCAGCAGGCGTGCACCGCTCTGGATCACACGTTCCGTCGCGCGCGCAGACAAGCCGTAGCCACCGTCGAAACGGCTCGCCAACCCGCACTCGACTTGCCCCCCCAGCTCGCGCAGGACTTCGGTGAGAATGGCTGCGGAGGTAATTCCATCGCAGTCGTAGTCGCCGAACACGAAGATCCGCTCTCGGTTCCGCAGCGCCTCGGCAATGCGGCGAGCTGCTGGCTCCCGATCGGCCATCTGATCGGGCTGCGTGAGATGTTGGAGCTTTGGCTCGAGGTAACGCTGCGTGCGTTCGTCGGCGGCGAAGCCTCGGCGCAGCAGGTAACCGGCCAATGTCACCGAAGTGCCGAGCTGCTCGGCGAGCTTACGCGCCGCCGGCTCGCCCTCGAGCGTCAAAATCGGCCAAGGATGTGTCAGGGGTTGAGTCACCAGCAATCGTCGACCACTCCGCACCGACAGTTGCCACGAAAGGCCCATCCGGATCTTCGTGCAGCGGCGGAATCACGCCTTTCGAACACCTCTCACGCGGCTTGTCAATTCGCGGCCTGGTCCGGCACTGAAAAAGTGGCGCGCCACTGCGAGACACGAGGATTTTTCGAGCCAAGGTGCCAGGTTTCGTCCTCAATCCCGATGCTACCGCAGTCGATTCGCGGCCGATCGTGGTAGGCTTGCGCCGTGGGTAGACTCTGGGGTTCCAGTCAGGCGCTCGCCTATGCCGTTAGCCTCGTGCTGGCAGCCGGCCTGTTGCACGGCTGCGACCTCAACCCCCAGCCCACACCTCCAGCGAAAGACTTGGGCAGTGCGAGCGGCGGTCCCGGTGGAGCTGCCGCGACGGCGACCACCGGTGGCGCTACGTCTGGAGGGGTCTCACCGCCCGAAACCACGGGGGGCGAACCCATCGCCAGCGGCAGCGCCACCACCGGCAGCGCGGGCGTCGAAGATCCTGACGACTCCGAAACACCGGCGACGGCGACGACGACAGCGACAGGTGGTGGTGCCGTGCAGGGCGGAGGGGGCGAGGGCGGTGCCGCCGGCGCACCGAGCAGCCCTGAAGATGAGAGCCCCCTACCCGCGGCACCCGCGAACGGCCCGCGCTGACGATCGACCTGCGCTGCGAAGCTCAGAGAGCGGGGCTCAGTACTTGGTCCGCGAAGGCGGGCACCACGGGTAGAAATACTTCGAGTACCGTGCCTCCGTCGGCGCACTCGCGTGCCTCGACGCGCCCCCCGAGCTCTCCTACCAGACAGTTAGCCACGAACAGAGCCACCCCTTGCTCCTTACTGTCGGAGCGGCGGTTGGCGAACGGAGTGAACAGGTGGTCTGCGATCTCGGAAGTGCCTCGCACGCCGGTGCCTTGCACGACGACCAGCACGCCATCGACGACGGCTCGAACGCGGAGCACGATCGTGTTTTGCGCGGAGCGCTCCTCGAGCAAGGTTTTCGCGGCGTTTTCCAGTGCAAAGTGAAACACGTGCAGCAGCCGCGCCGGGTCCGCCATGACTTTGGACACGTTCTCGTAGACGCGTTGGACGCGGGCAGGAACGCGCCGGGCGACTTGCACCAACGCCAGCGCCTGTTCGAGCACCTCGCTGACATCGGTGGCTACCAGCTCGACGCTTGGTCCCTTACGAGCACCCAGCAACCTCAGCTGCGCCGTTGTGTCGGCTACGGCCAGCGTGTTCGTGCGTATGCCGCGTAGCGCGGCCATCACGCTGGCTATCTGCGCCGCGCTCGCCGAGCCAGCCATCAGCCCCGGCAGTTCTTTGACGAGCCAGTCGAGCGAAGCTCGAGAGCTCGCCAGCGGTGCGCTGACTTCTTCGCCCAACTTGGCGGCTAGCAAACCAGCAGTGGCGAGCCGCTCGTTCTCGACCAACCTTTGCTGGAGCAGCTTGCGCTCGGTGATGTCGCGCTGCACGCTCACCCAATGCGTGTGCTCGCCGTTCTCGGCGTAGACCGGTAAAATATCGAGCTCTACCCAGTACTCGTCGCCGTGCTTGCCGTACTTCAGCAGCTCTTCATGCACGGCACGCTTCTGTTTCAGTCCCCTTTCGATGCGCGAGAGGGCCTTTCGATCGGTAAGCTCCCCGATGGTCATGCTCGGGGTCTTACCCAAAACTTCGTTCGACTCGTAGCCCGTGATCAGGGTGAAGATCCGGTTCACGAACACGATGCGCCGGCCTACGTCGTCGATGGGCTCGGCCTCGGTGATGAAGACGATGTCGTGCAGATGATCGACAGCTTCTTCGAGCAGCCTCAGCAGGTTCGAGCCTCTTTGGGTCGCCGACGTCGGGTCGAGCAGCGCCAGCAGCACGGGCGTCCCGTCCAAGCGCGCGGCACGCACCAGCACGCTCGCGATCAGGGGGTCCCCGTTCATGTGCAAGAACCGCTGAATATGCGGGCCAGTTGGCAACTTCGCCAAGCGCGCCCCGAGGGCTGCCGAAAGCGCTTTGTGGTCGTCTTCCTCCGCCAGCACCCGCAGATCGGCCCCTTCGAGCACGTCACGATCTGCGTAGCCCAACCAGCGGGTGCAGCTCTTGTTCGCATGCAAGATGTGCGAACCGTCGTGCACGAGCACGGGAACCGTGGTCGAGTGGACCGCGGCTACCAAATCGGGCGCACCGCACAACGTGGCGGCGTGTCCCTCTAGACCCTTCGAGGCGACGGCTAAGGAGAACCTATTCATCGTTGGCTCCTTGCCCATTCTCGCCCCAACCCCCTTCTGACACTTATGGTCGGTGTTGGAATGGACGCTCCGAATATCGCACGCCGCGCCGGTGCGCGGCAAGCGACTGCAGCACCTGCTGGCAGTTCTCAGCCGTCCTGCATTGGGCCACCTCAGCTGTGCGGCGACACAAGTCGCGTTCTCGCAGCAGCCCGCACCTTCGCTGAGCGGCCTACTTCGCTGAGCGGCCTACTTCGCTGAGCGGCCTACTTCGCGAGCGCTTTCCGGGCCTCGTCCTGCACGGCGCTCATCAACGCCGTGCCGCGGGAGCGCTCTCCCAAGCGCCGATCGACTCGCAAAGGCAGCAGCGCGCGCAGCGCACCGATCGGTTCGGGCGGCTTCGGCCAAGGGGGATGCGGGTGGTTCGATCACCAAGATTGGGGTCAACCGTCGATCGGTTTCCGGGCGCGTCCGCCCGCTACGGGCGCGTCCGCCCGCTACGGGCGCGTCCGCGCGCAGCCATGCCTTGGAACCGCATCAGGTGTCCAGGGGTCGGGCGCGCAGGCGCGCCGCCCGCAGACGCGCCGCCCGCAGACGTCAACCCGCAGCGCCGTGCCTGCCAAAGTCAACCTCCGAGCACGTCCGGCGCCAGAGGTGCGAGGTGGCCCCTCCAGCCCGAGTCGTTGTGTCCGCGTGCACCGTTCGGCCTACCTGCCCGCATGTCTCAAGGTGAGTCCGATGAGGAGACGAGTCCCATCTTGCGAAACACAGCAACCACGCCCTCGGCACCCGAAAGCGGGACTTTGCCTGGAGCCCCGCATGGCCCCCGCCTGCACGGACCCGCTCGAGAGCGCGGACCGAGCAGTTCATCGCTCGCGTCAGCCCATGTTGAAGCGCAGCCGCTTGCCGAACCCGCGCACCCAGAGATCGAACAGCACGCGGCTGACGACGATGCCGGTGAAGATGCTGCAAACCGTGCCGATCATCAGCGTGACGGCAAAGCCCTTGATCGGACCCGTACCGTACTGAGCGAGCACCGCTCCGGCGATGAGCGTGGTCACCTGGCCGTCCATGATGGCACTGAAGGCTCTATTGAACCCCAGCTCCACCGCCGCCCGCGGACTCTTGCCCGCCTTGATTTCCTCACGGATGCGCTCGTTGATCAGCACGTTTGCGTCCACGCTCATGCCGATGGTCAGGGCCAGGCCGGCGATGCCGGGCAAAGTCATGGAAGCTCCGAACGAAGCCAGCACCGCGAGCTGCCAGAACAGGTTCATGGTGACCGCGATGTTCGCGATGGTGCCCGCCCGCTCGTAGTAGATCCACATGAAGATCAGCACGAGCAGTCCGCCGCCCAGCGCGCCCTCGACGCCCAGCTCAATCGATTCCTGGCCGAGCGAAGGCCCGATGCGCTGCTCGTTCGAGGGCGAGATGGGAGCCGGCAGCGCGCCGCTCCGCAACACCAGTTCGAGCTGCTTCGAATCTTTGAGTTGGGCTTGCGGGTCACCGCGGCCCATCGTGATCGAGGCTCGTCCACCCGTGATCTTACTCAAGATCTCCGGAGAGCTCGCGACGCGCCCGTCCAGGATGATCGAGAAGCGCTTGTGCACGTTGGCCCCGGTGATCTTCGAGAAGATCTTGCCGCCTTGCGGCGAGAAGTCGAGCTGCACGTGCCAGCCGCCAAGGCCTTGATCGCTCTGGTCCGGGACAGCGGCCGCGTCGCTGATCATATCGCCCGTGATCTCCGCCCGGCTGTGCAAGAAGTAGGTACGCCAGCCGTCCTCTTTCTCCTCCAGCGTGGTCTGGTCGACCACGACGCTCTCGAGCTCGTAACCGATCTCTCGGTCCTGCGGCACCTCGAGCTGCGCCGCCCACTCCTTGAAGCGGACCAGCGTGTCTTGGGCCTTCTCGCCTTCTTTGATCTTCAGATAGGCGTAGGTGATGACGCTGCGGACGACCTCGCCCTTGTCGTTCGTGCCCACCGGAACGGCTTCGGTGCGCCACTCGAGCCCCTCGGGGAGCGAGGCCGGGGTCGCCTTGTCCTTCACCCCTTGGAAGAAATCGGTGGTGTCGGCGTTCAGTTTGAACTCGAGCCGCGCTGTCTTGCTGATGGTGTCCCGAATCTCCGCGAAGACGGCTTCGTTCTCACCGGGTACCTCGATGATGATGTCTTCGTCTCGCGTCGACACGGAAGCTTCGCGCAGGCCGAGCTGGTCCACGCGACGCAGGATGATTTCACGCGCCTGAGCGACGGCACGTTCGCGAATGCCGCTGCCGGCGGACTCGCGAATGCTGAACTCGAAATGCGTCTTGTCGATCGCCTTGGCTTCCAAGTCCGGCTTGAACAGGTCGCGGAAGCGCGCATCGATCTTGGAAGCGTCCGTTCCATCTTTGACGTGCAGCAGGATCGAGTTGGCGTCGGTTCTGGGCTTGGTCAGCTCGACCTTGGCCGAGAGCTTCTGCAATAGTTCGTCGCTCGGCGCTTCTTCACCCGTGTGCCCGAGGTAGATCTTCGCCAGCTCGGTGCGCATGTCGTCGTAGTAGTGGTCGCGCTTGTCCTTGATGGCCTGATCGACGTCGACCGTATAAACAAGGCGCAGACCGCCCCGCAGATCGAGCCCAGCCACCAGACGAAAACCTACCTTTTCCTTGATGTAGTCCGGGCAGGGCACTTGGCCCTTCGACATGACGTTGACCGAGGGCCAGAGCGCGAGTCCGGCGAACAGACAGCCCGCCGTCACGATCGACGCCCGCATGCGCCAACTGAAATCGATCAGCGGCAGCGCGACGATGACCGCGCACAGCATCACGATGGCCAGCATCGTCATGGACCAGAACGAGTCGGCGTTGGCTGCGGCGGCGGCACCAGCCGCGCTCGCGGCAGCGAGCCAAAGCGGCGCCCGACGGGGACGATGCAACAAGCCGGTCATCGCCAGCACGAAGGCGAGACCCGCAAAGGTATAGAGGAGATAGTTGTTGACCACGGAATTCCCGCCGAGGTTCTACTTTTTTTTGTCCACGGCCGCAGCGTTTTCTGGCGTGTCCTTGCCGATTAGGCCGGTCTTGATGATGTCCACCTTCACGCCAGGGGCGAGTTCGACCTTCGCGTAGCGGTCGCCGATTTCCACGAGCTTGCCGACGAGCCCACTCTGGGTGAGCACCCGATCCCCCTTTTGCAGTGCCGCGAGCGCAGCCGCCTGCTTCTTCTGCTGCGAGCGGGTCGAGAAGAACATCATCAATAGCAGCGGCACCAGCAGCAACAGGGGAAACAGCAAGCCAAGACCCGACGGCGGTGCGGCTTGGCCACCACCAGCGTCACTTGGTTGCGCTTCGGACGCTCCGGAGGGCTTGGATTGGCCGGGTGCTGGGGGTAACTGCTGAATGTGTGACGCGAAACTCAAAATGTCCTCCAAATCTCGACGTTTCGCGATCGCGAACCCGAGTCGGCCGGCCTATACCCAGATTCCATGGGCCGTGCAAGCCAAGGCGTGGGTTCGAGAGCGTTCAGCAGCTCGGATTCATTCCCTGCCGCAGCATTCGGGGCGACACGACCGCGCTCCTTCCTTGGGTCGAAGGGCCGGGAAAGCGCGGCGCCGGTGCCTAGCCCTCCGACGCGTCCAACGATCGGCGCTTCGGTGCTGGCTTGACACGGGTAAGGCCGAGTTGTAGTTGATTGCCCCCTGCTTTTCGGAACGACACAGAACTCGGTGGGACCCGGCCCTACCGAACCAGAGGCGCGTAGCTCAGTGGTAGAGCACTACCTTGACACGGTAGGGGTCGGCAGTTCAATCCTGCCCGCGCCTACAAGCTCGTCGCGCGACAGCCGCACGAGCCAGCGAAATTAAGACTATGGCGGCTTCGTGATGCGCCAGGGTCGGTCGGGGAGTTGCTTCGGGAGGGGGCAAGCTCGCTGCTGCTCGGCTGTGCACACCCCTCGTGGTGACCTCGGGCACGTCGGCGTAATTCGCCAGGTCACCAGGTCACGACCGGTCACGAGTTCGTTTCGCGGCATTCGATAGAAAGGAAGCGAGAAGACCTTCAATGGCAATGAGACGACGCTTTACGCGGGAACCTCGCGGACCACAGATCCGCATCAACCATCGCATCCGGGTACCGGAAGTGCGCGTCGTGGCGGAAGACGGCTCCAACCTGGGAGTACTCTCTACTGACGTCGCATTGAAGCGCGCTCGCGAAGTGGGTCTCGACCTGGTCGAGGTCAATCCCAAGACCACACCACCGGTGTGCAAGATCTTGGACTTCGGCAAGTACAAGTACGAGGAAAAAAAGAAGAAGCGTGAAGCCAAGCGCAAGCAGACCGTCGTCGAGGTGAAGGAGATCAAGCTTCGCCCCAAGACCGACGAGCACGACCTGAACGTCAAGGTGCGCGCCGCGCGAAAGTTCCTCGAGAACGCCAACAAAGTGAAGATCACCTGCCGCTTCCGCGGTCGCGAAATCACCCATCCCGAACGCGCCAGAATGCAGCTCGACTACATCGTGGGACAGGTCGAGGACTTGGCCAACGTCGAGCAATCGCCCACCATGGAAGGGCGCACCATGGCGCTCATCATCTCGCCCAAGCCTCAAGTCCTCCAGCGGCTCTCCAAAGAGAAAGCCGACCGTGAGCGTGAGCGCGAGCGCAACCGCAAAGCTTCGAAGGGCGCCGCTGGCGAAGACCTCGACCGGGAAGAGGAAGAGGATGACGACGACGATGACGATGATGATGATTTCGACGACGATAGCGACGACGACGACGACGATAGCGACGACGACGATAGCGACGACGACGATAGCGACGACGACGACGATAGCGACGACGACGACGACGACGACGACGAATAGCGATGACTGCTGAACGTGGAGCGCCGTAGAACGGCGCTCGCGCTGAGGCGGGCCGCGACCGACGACTCAGCTAACTCCGCGACCGACGACTCAGCTAACTCCGCGACCGACGACTCAGCTAACTCCGCGACCGACGGCTCAGTTAGCTCCGCGACCGCGGCTTGCTTTGCCGCGGATCACTGGCTCCGCAGTGGACCACTGGCTCCGCAGTGGCTCACTACCTGCCGCACAACCGCTGCGTCGCCGGGGAGTTAGCCGAGGACGTCTTTCGGGATCAGCCCGCCGAACCACGCCCCGGCGAGGCCGGCGACCAGCACTACCAGGAAGATCAGCACCAACATGCCCTTGCCTCCTGAGCTCGGTTCGGCAAGGTCGCTGATGTCCGAATTACGATCCACCAGCGCGGGCGGCGCAGTGGGTGATGGGTTCGCTCCCTCGGGCGGCCGAGACGAAGTGCGACTGAAGGGAGAATCATCCTCGAGGGCGGACAGGTTCCCCACCTCGAACTGTTGGCGTTGATGCGCGCTGGCGCTCGCACCCCGACGCAGATCGCCCAAGCTGGAAGCCCAGTCTTGTGCGCCGCCGACACGGAGCTGCCCTTCGACATCCGTCATGCTTTGACGCTGATCGAGGGACGTGAACTCGAACAGCGCCGCATCGATGAGCGAGCC
This sequence comes from Polyangiaceae bacterium, assembly GCA_025937785.1. Classification (GTDB taxonomy): domain Bacteria; phylum Myxococcota_A; class Polyangia; order Polyangiales; family Polyangiaceae; genus JAICQQ01. The sequence continues at coordinate 1,955 of JAICQQ010000248.1, read as the reverse complement.
GATGATCGAGCCCGACATCACCCGTCGCCGCTTTTCGTGCTCGCGCTCGGCACGGATCGGCTCGACGAGCGTCGCGATGTCGAACGAAGCCACGGGACGCCCGAGGTTGAACAGCACCTGGGTCAAGTCGTGAGCGAATTCGCGAGCAGTCTGATAGCGCCGCGTCGGGTCCGCAGCCAAACCACGCGCCACCACTCGCTCGAGCTCCGGCGTCACGCCAGAATTGAAGTTCCTGATGGGCGGCACCTCGGCCCGTTGCACCTGGCGCACAGTCTCCAGATCCGTCTCCCCGAGGAACAGCCGGCGACCCGCCAAAAGCTCCCAAAGGATGATGCCCACGGCGAAAATGTCGGTGCGCTGATCGACCGCTTTGCCCTGGGCCGCCTCGGGCGACAGATAGCTGAACTTGCCCTTGATAATGCCCGGCTCGCTCTTTTCGAGCTGGCTGTTGGCCTTCGCTAGGCCGAAGTCCACGATCTTCACTTCGCCGTGACGCGTGACCAACACGTTCGGCGGCGACATGTCGCGGTGCACGATGTGCATCGGCCGGCCCTCGGCATCGCAAAGCTCGTGGGCGTAGGCCAAACCTTCGCAGATTTTCACGCAAATCAAGCACGCCAGCTCGGGCGGCATCTGGCGATTGGTTGCGCGTAAGTTCTCGATGATCGCCTTCAAGTCGGCGCCATCGACGTACTCCATGACGATGAAGTAGGTGTTGTCACCCACGCCGATGTCGAACACCTGAACGCAGTTGGAGTGACCCAGCTGTGCGCTGACCCGCGCCTCGTCGAGAAACATTCCGATGAACTGTTTCTTCTCCGACAGGTGCGGCAGCACGCGCTTGATAGCGACGGTCTTCTTGAAGCCTTCGAGGCCGGCACTCTCCGCGCGGAATACCTCCGCCATGCCCCCCGAGGCGATTTTCTCGATGACCTTGTACCGCTGCTGCTGAAGTGCCATTGCGCGCTTTGCCGAGGCGACCGCTCCGGCCGCCCCGCTCGGAAGCGTAGGGTCGAGCCAGCGACAGGGTCAACCATTCATCACCCCCAGTCCCCGTCGACTCCACGACGCATGCCCTGAAATGCGAGCGAAAGCGTCACGAGCCTCGAAATGTCAGAGAATCGACCCGATCGGCGCGAAGCTCCCATGCCTTTGCCCACCCTCTCTTCCACGCACCCCGCGGGCGATCAGCACCACCAAACCTGCCACCAACTTGGGCTTGACCCGCGCCGGCACACGGCGGATAAGCCGGCCCATGAGCTCCGCTGACCACCACACGGATTCGGACGAACTCGATCCCGATGAACCGCGCACGCCCCTGTGGCTCCCGTTGCTCGGTGGCGGACTGTTCCTCCTCGCTCTGTTCCTCTTCCTAGCCACGCGCACCGACGAAGAGCCCGCCGACGAAGCCAGCGCCGAGATCGCCGCCGAGCAAGCCCCCACCGACCAAGCCCCCGCCGCCGACAACGCCGCCGGCGACAACGAAGCTCCCGCCCGCGCCGGCGACGCCCCTGCGCGCCCCGAGCAACCCGCACGCGCCGAACGAGCCGCACGCGCCGAGCGAGCCCCCGCCGCCGGCACCCCTACCCCCACCCCCGGCAACGCGCCCGGCAACGCCGCCCCCGCTCGTGGCGACACCCGCAACCGCGCACCCAACGACCCACACTTCGGCCACGACCACGACTAAAAGATCCGGTTGCACACCCCCCCGTCACGAACTACAAACCCGTTTCCCAAACCCAACCCAAGGGGCCGTAGCTCAGCTGGGAGAGCGCATGACTGGCAGTCATGAGGTCAGGGGTTCGATCCCCCTCGGCTCCACTCTGTTTCTTTTTCGTCGATGCGCGCTTCGCGCGCCCACGTGACTTAGCGCGATGCGCGCTTAGCGCGCCGAAGTGACTTAACGCGATGCGCGCTACGCGCCCCGACGGGACTTAGCGCGATTCGGGCGCCGT
>JAICQQ010000209.1 GCA_025937785.1 Polyangiaceae bacterium | reverse complement strand
GCTGCTGTCTAACCATGCTGCCTACCCACGGAACACACTTCGACCGCCATGGATAGCTCTTTCCTCGACTTCTCGGGCACGGGCACGCACACGTTCACGTTCACGTTCACGGGCCGGACTAATTCAGGGACAGGCCCTAGTCACTGTCTGCTGTCCTACCGTCTCGAAGTGCGAGCGCGCCGCACAATGGCGAAAGAAACGCCGGACAATCGGGGGATTGACTGGCGGGCGTTCCAGCCCGATACGGCAACTTCAAGCTGGCTAGCTGCAAGAAGCAAGAAGATGACTCGATGCAGGGGTAGCCGTAAACACGGGCTTCGATGCTCGACGCCGGCCCCACCGCGCGAAGATCCACGCAAGACGCTCCTCATGCTGGCTGCGTTCGATGTGTGGTTGATGAGCGGGCACGCGCAGCCGCTCCAGGTGCGTGAGCGCGCCGTCGACTCCGCTGCGCTCGCCTGGCGTCGTCGCGAACGTCGAACCCCGCGATTGCCTGGGCTCGCTAAGCACGAGGCAGGCTAGCGCCGAAGCGTGGGGGAGCGAACGCGCGCGGTGAAGGCGCAGCCGGATCCCGCGGGCAGCAAGGGGCGCGCACGACGGCCCGTGTGCCGGCCCGTTGGCCACGCTTGGAAGTGCAGCTAACGCAATGTTGGATGGTGCTTCCTTCTCGATGGGAGCCGTCGAGGCAAGCCATCCGCCAGCCTGTCAGAAATCACCCGGACCAGGTCCCGCGCGTTGTCTCAGCGTGAACCGCAGCCTGGGCACGTTGTGCAAGCGACCACTCCACGTCCGAGGTCTTCGAGCTAGTCCCTTGCTTCCGCTTTGTCCGATCGTCTGCCACTTCGCGTTTCGCGCCACCGCTGAGCCGCACGCCCGTGCACGCGCGTCGTTGGCAGCGAGAAGAGCTGCGCCAACCACCGGTTCGAATTTTCAAGGCGCGGTGGATGTCGCCGCTGCTACCGGACGAAACCTCCAGCAGCGGTTGGAACCTACCTTATCTCACTGCTATGTTGCCCCTTCACGAGTGTGACGGTGCCCGGCTACTGGTTCGTCGGAGTCACCAGTTTGCACTTCTAGAGCTTCTTCAACTCAATAAACGGACTTGGCAGAGGAAACGCGGATGAAGCACAGCACGACCCTCGTCGCACTTGTGACGCTTGTCTTGGCCATTGTGTGGGGCTGTTCGGGATCGAACGAAGGCGCCACCCCTGGCGGGACCAACACCAGCAATGTGACCAACAACGTCACCGGCAGCACCACGAGCCCGGCGACGACGACTGGCACGGGCACGACCGGGGGCATCACCTGTGTCGCTCCCCAGGCAGATTGCGGCGGCGCCTGCGTCAACACCATGACCAGCAACATCCATTGCGGTGGCTGCGGCATGGCATGCGCCACGGGTGAAGCATGCAACGCCGGCGTCTGCGGCTGCCCGGGCGGGGGCGAGGCCTGCAACGGCGCTTGCGTCAATACCATGACCGACGCCGCCAACTGCGGCGGTTGCGGCATGGCCTGCGGCACCGGCGCGGTGTGCCAGGCTGGCGCGTGCGTATGCCAGACGGGCCTCATGGACTGCAACGGCGCCTGCGTCAACACGATGGAGGACGTCAACAACTGCGGCACTTGCGGCACCATGTGCGGCGCTCAGGTGTGCTCGCTGGGCGCGTGCTCCGACACTTGCGCCGACGGGCTCGAGAACTGCACCGGCTCGTGCGTGAATACGATGACCAGCACGGCCAACTGCGGCGGCTGCGGCATGGCGTGCAGCGCCGGCCTGTCCTGCGGCGCGGGCGCGTGTGAATGCCCCACGGGCCAAACCAGCTGCAGCGGCGCGTGCATCGACACGCTGACCGACGCCATGAACTGCGGCGGCTGCGGCACCGCCTGTCCCACGGGCGCTACCTGCTCGGCCGGCGCGTGCGCGTGTCCCGAGGGTCAAGAGCCCTGTGGCGCGGCGTGTGTCGCGACCGGCACGTGCGAGGCGAGCGCCTGCGCCAAGCCCAACAGTTTGATGATCTCCGACTTCGAGGGTGATCCCACCACGGCCGTCACGGTGACCGGCGACACCGGTGAGTTCAACGGTCTTTGGGAGGCGTTCAACGACGAAACCGGCACGCAGAACTTCGCTGTCGAAGCCGTGACCGACGCCGAGTGCGGCACCCAAGCCCTGCACACGTCGGGCAGCGGATTCAGCAGCTGGGGCGCGGGTATCGGCTTCAGCTTCAAGGGGACCCCCGAGGCGCCCGAAGTCTACGACGGCAGCGCCTGGACCGGCGTGCGTTTCAAGGCGAAGAAGGGCAGCGGCGGCCTCACGCCGGTGCGCTTCAACATCTCGATTCCGAAGAGCGAGGCGATTGCCTCCGGCGGCACCTGCGACGACTCCGTCGAAGGTCACGACTGCTACAACCACCCGGGCCGCTTCCTCGAGAGCAGCTACGAAGTTGGCTCGAGCTGGCGCACCTATCATTTCTGCTTCGATCGTGACCTGTATCCGCAGTTCTTGCCGAGCACGCTCACGAACGCCGATCGCAACACGGTCTCGTCGAACCTGCTCAAGATGCAGTTCATTTTCAACAAGGCGATCGACCCGGCCAAGAACGTCGAAGAAGATCCCAACGGCGGCCTGTACGATCTGACTTCTGAATTCGACCTGTGGATCGACGATTTCGAGCTCACGAACGATCCTTGTCCCGAAAGCAATTTCGCGGGGACCGGCACCAAGACGTTCCCACAAAACCAAGCGCCGGGTTCCTGCGAACTCGTTCCTAACGTCGCAGCCTTCAACACGGCCATCAGCGAGTACTACGAAGAATGGAAGACTCGCTTCCTGAAGAGTGACGGCAGCGTTTTCTCCCCCGAGGACGGTCGCACCATCTCCGAGGGTATGGGCTACGGCATGTTGCTCGCCGTCGCGTTCGGCGACAAGGCGGCGTTCGATTCGATGCACGGCTACGTCAAAGCAAATCTCTGTAGCGGGCTCATGACCTGGATCGGTGGCGGAGGCTGCCAGGGTTCGGCCACCGACGCAGATGCCGACATCGCCTACGCCTTGTTGCTTGCCGGTGACCAGTGGGGAGGTAGCTACGCAAGCGATGGCAGCGCCATGGTGAGTGCTATGGCTGCGGACACAACGGGTAGCCGCATCAACGCGGGTAGCAACTGGGGCAGCCAGGATGTCTGGAACCCGTCGTACTTCACCCCTGCTTACTATGATGAGTTCGGAGGTAGCTGGGCCAGCTCCTACCTTTCAAGCGGCTATCAAATCTTGCAGTCGTGTAACGGGAGCTTCGGTAACGCCGCCGATGGACTAGTACCGGACTGGTGTTCGCCCAGCAGCGGGGCCACGCTCGCAGCCAACGAGGCGCCGGTGAATGCCGACGTGACGAGCGTTTTGTGTCAGCCCGGCGATTGCAAGTACTACGCGTTCGACGCGGCCCGCGTGCCCTGGCGTATCGGCGTGGACGCTTGCTTGCACGGGCGTAGCGAAGCCACCACCTATCTGGGGCAACTCATCGGCCATTTCGTCGGCTTGTACGGAGCGGGCGGGATCGACCGCGTGCGTGCGGGCTACCGACCTGACGGCGGTGCGCACGGCGAGTCCGCCGAGATGCAGGCCTCGTTCATCGGTCCTGTGGGTGTCGGTGCGATGGCGGTGAATCAGGAAGCCTACGAGCGCGGCTTCCGCGCGACGCTCGACATCCTGCGTGACCTGCGCTTCAACCGGACCTACTACCCGACGACGGTCGGTCTGCTCACACTGCTCGAAATGAGCGGCAACATGCCGCACCGCTGAGCCACACTGGTGGGTGCGGCGATTGCGTCGCGCCCACCGCTCGGTTCGGGCGGCTAGAAGACAAGGGACAATCCGGCGTCGGCAGGGGTTTCGTCATCTCCGATCAGCTCTGAGTGCCCGAGGCCGAGCGCGCCCTGGGCGTTGTAACCCCAGCACTGCAGTGTGCCATCTCCAAGGATAGCGCAGGTGGCTGCCGCACCTCCCGCAGACAGCGCCGTTGCCGGACCGCTGAGTTCGATGTTGTCCTGAGGGAGCTCAGAGCCTTCGTCTCCAAAAGTGTCCGTCGAAGCCAAGCCAGCCATGGGGCCATAGCCCCAGCATTTGACGGAGCCGCTGACCGAGAGCGCACAGCCATGGTACGCAGAGATAACGACGTGGGTGGCGTCGAAGGCGTTGCCTAGCGCGACACCCAGCGGGGGCATGTCAGCCTCGTCGCGACCGATGTCGTTGTCGTCGCCGCGTCCGAGCTTACCGAACAGCCCATCACCCCAGCAGCGGACGAAGCCGGGCCCGCCGCTTTCACCGACAACCGCACACGACACCTCTTGGCCGGCCGCGATGTAGCGTGCCGGCAAGCCCAGATCGACATCGATGGTCGGCAGCATCTCCGGCGCGATCGCGTCGGCGTCCGGGATTCCGAGCTCACCCTGCGAATACGAACCCCAGCAACGCACCACTCCCGACTCGAGCAGTGCGCAAGTGTGCCCCGTGCCAGCAGCAATCTGTATTGCGGGCGCTCCCAACGGCACATTCTCGGTCGGAACTTCACCCGCATTGTCGCCCACTCCCTCGCTGGCGCCGATACCGAGCTGCGATCCTGATCCCCAGCAACGCACGGCCCCCGACTCGAGCAACGCACAGCTGTGGTGCCCTCCGGCTGCGACTGCGAGTGCAGGCTCGTCGAGCGGAACATTTTTGGTGGGCAATTCGTCGTCGCCGACCGAGTTCTTGTGCCCCAAGCCCAGTTGCCCGACGTTGTTCTGCCCCCAGCAGCGCACCGCTCCGTCTGCCAACACCGCACACGTGTGGCTCGACGCCGTGTACACCTGCCCGACCGCCACGTACCGGGCCGCTTGCCCGAGTTGGACGTCGGCGGTGGGCATCTCGAAAGGCTCGTCGCCGAGGACGTTCGTGTGGCCGTACCCCAGCTGTCCGTTCGCGTTGTTGCCCCAACAGCGAACCTGACCGGTGTCCAACAGCGCACAGCTGTGTGGACCCGCGGCTACTTGTTGCACATGAACGCAGCGCGCCTGCCCCTCGACCACCAGGCACGCGGCGCTGCACTCCTCGACGTCCTTCGAGTTGACCTGATCGACCCTACACTCGCGCACCGTCTTGTCAGCACAATAGCGGTAGCCAGCCGAGAGCCCATCGCATGCTTCGTCGATGGGCGCGCAGACGCCGCTCGTCTGATCGCAGTTCTCGTTCGTGTCGCAGGTCCCATTGTTCTTCCAAACCCCGTCCTCGCAGATGAGCTTGAGCTTCTGTGCGGCTCCGTTGCAGCCGAGCGCCCCCTGCTCGTCGCAGGCGGCGCCGAGCTGGGGGCCGGAGGTGCCGCCGCCGCTACCGCCAGTGGTCGTGCTGCCGTCGGAGCTGGTGACTTCGCTGCCGCCTGAGCCGGCAATCGCGCTGCTCAACCCACCAATACCGTGCGACCCGCCGTCGCCTCCAGTACCCGGATCACCACCCGCGCCGGAGTCACCGCCCGAGGTGTCAGAGCTCGTGCCTCCAGAGCTCGTGCCTCCGGAACCCGCAACTCCGGAGCTCGTGACTGCCATCGTGGTGTTGCTCGTGGCACCGGCGGTGCTGTTGCCGTCGCCGTTGGCGGAGCCGCCGGCTCCCGTTGCTGCGGCCGTCGCGACCCCCGGATCTCCAGCAGCACCGTTGGCACCGTTGTCGTCGCCCTCGTACTGCTTGCTCCGCGTGCAGGCACTGGCGATTGCTCCGGCACAGATCAAGACCCAGCAAGTGATTCCCGATGGCGCGCGCATGTTCATTCAAGAACCTCCCGGCTGCCGCTGGCTAGCCTCGATCTGACTTGTCTAGCCCAGGGGGGCGTCAGCTTCAAGTGCGGCCCATGCGGCCGCATGGAGGCGCATAGGTCCGTCGCCCCTTCGCGTCTCGCGTTGAAGTAGCCTCTCTTTTGAGACGAAGAGGATTCTCGCATCGACGGGTTGAGCTCAGCTGCGGCGCAGATCGGTACTCCGTTTCGCATGCGACATCGCGCGACGGGGGCTTCAGATCTGAGTGGCTCGCGTTAACGTCGAACATTCACGACTGGGTGTGCGTGAGGCACCACTGCGGAGCCTAATATCAACGACAAGCTGTCCGTCGAGCGTGCCGTCGCGATGCAAGCCTTCATCGAGGACAACGTCGATGAGTGGCTCAAGAACTACGATTTGTCGGGCAAGAAGCAGTGGGGCTCGCGCGAAGACCGCTTGATGATCACCGCCATGCCCGATTTCGACACCCGCGGTGAAGACGAAGATTTGGTCGAATGGTTTCAGCGCACGCGCGACCTCGAAGTCGACGGCGAGGCAGGGCCGAAGACGCGTCGGCAGCTCATCACCGAATACATGGCACTCGACGGCGTGAGGTTGAAGGACGAGCCCGATTTCGAGATCGACATCCAGACCCATGGCGCCGGCGAGAACTTCCCGCTCGAAGGCACCGGGTTCGAGTTGGACCGACAGGCCGCCAATGAGAAGAACGATCCTTTCGACCGCCGCGTCGAGCTGTTCTTTTTCGATGCGGAGTTTGGCGTGCTGCCCGCACCGGGCCCACCCGATGGCCCCGAATACCTCGAGTGGCGCAAAAGCGCCGCGCAAAACGACGACTTTCCGATCGAGGGCATCGGCAAGAAAGCGACCGCTATCGAGTTCCAGGATGCGCTGTTTCGTACCAACAGCGCGGTGATGTTGCCGGAAGGCGAAACTCCGAGCACGGACGAGCATCAGGCCGTCACCAGCGTCGGTCTCGTCGCCACGACGCTCCGCTTCGCCGACGAACGGCGCGGCAAGAAACTGTTCATCGCCGGTCACACCGACACCACGAATACCGTGGACTTCAACCAGCTCTTGAGCGAAGAGCGGGCGAAATGTGCGCTAGCGGTCATCGAGGGTGATCGAGAAGCATTCGTAGAACTCGTCGATGCGCGCCACACCGTTGGCGACTACAAGCAGATCCTGTCCTGGTGTGCGACCGCGTTTCCCGACATCTTCAGCTGCCACCCCGGCAAGATTGATGACAACGAGTTCACTGGCATCGAGCCGTTGAAGGTGTTCCAGACGAACTACAACGACGGCAGGGAAGCGCTCGGCGTCAAAGACGCGGAAGCTCTGGACGTGGACGGGGACATCGGTCCCAAGACTTGGGGGGCGATCTTCGACGTGTACGAATTCGCGCTGCGGGACGAGCTCGGAGAGGATGCCACTGCCGTCAAGGCGCTACGCCAGAGCTTGAGATTCGTAGACGACGAGCGTAAGGCCCTCGGGTTTAGTGAACACCACCCCGTCGATCAAATCGGCCGCGACAACGTGCGCAGTCAGAGCAACCGGCGTGTCGAAGTCCTTTTCTTCGATCAAGGTGAGGAACCGGACCTGGTGCTTGCCGAAAGCGACCCGGACATCAGCGAGATTTACCTGCCCGCGGAGTACGTACACGTCACGCTTCCTCCCGAAGTCACCGCCAAGCGCAAGGGCGTGGCTCTCCAACTGGAAACAACGGACGGTTTGCGCGTGCCGGGCATCGACTTCATCGCGGTCATGGAAGACGGCTCGGAACGCACGGGCACCTTGGATGCCAACGGATCGGCCACGATCAAGGCCATACCGGGTGCGAAGTTCCAGGTCGAATACCAGGATCACGACAAGATCCGAGCGCATGCTCTGGCGGCGCGCCTGGCGCAGGCGTTGGACGCCCAGGACCACTCGGCTGTGGCCGCGGTGATCGCGCGCCCGCGCCGGATGTTCGATTTGATCCAGGGCGCGATCGAACAGTTCTTTCCGCGCGGTGATCTGATCGAAGAAATCCGAAGCGTCACCCGCGGCACGGAAAGCGAGGACAGCGCAAACTACTTCCTGGCCGGGCTCGGATTTGGAGAAACGCCCGACGATGAGCTCGTAGCGTTCGACGAACCTACGAAGGGAGATAGCGCCGTTGTCTGACGATCTCTTCATCGTCGCGGTCCCTGAGTTGCGCCGAGCGACACCCGGCACGATCATCCGGTACGAGCTCCATAGTAAGTCGGGCGCTGTGACGCGGGACACCCCAGCACGTTGGTTCGCGCACAACGACCCGAAGTCGGTGACACTGACCCGGTTGGCCGTCTTCCCGGGGCCAACCGGCATCGACTGGGAAGATGCAGAGTGGGAGTTCCCCGGCCACCACTCGGTCGTTTGTGTGGTCACCATCGACAGTAAATTCGTGAGGGTCGTCTACGAGCAGTGGGTGGTGCCGACCGCCGAGTTTCTCGTCAACGGCCCCACGCTGCCGCGTGCCAAGGAAGATGCTGCGGCGTTTGCCGACCAGGTGGGCCGCATGGTGGACCTCCTGATCGCTGCAGGCGCCAAGTTTCCTCCGCAAACCGAAGAGCAGAAGAAGGAGTTCGAGGACGACGTTGCCAAGTTCGAACAAGAGCGCGCAATGGTGAACCAGCGCCTCGAATCGACCAAGTTCTTCGTGCGTCATCCCTTCACCGCCGAGCACTTCGACGCGCAGACACAGCGGCGCACCCCGCTTAGAGTGTTCATCTCCCAGGTCGCCTTCAAGAAGTGGCTCATCGTCGACTGGACCAACCCCCTCGTGCGGGGGATGACGGGTGAGTATCCGGGGTTTGGAGATACGCCGGAAGACGCGGTGCGAAGCGCTATCGATAACTGGAACAGCAACAACCGTTACCCCACGGGAGGCATCGTCCTCAGCATTCCAGCGGTCCGTGACCTGCCCGCCATCACCGAGAATTTCGAAACGGACGGCGACGCTTTCTGGGATGACGTGTCGACGTTCTTCGATTGGTTCGGCTTGGCCGCCGCCGTAGTCGCGGGCGTCGTCACGCTGGTCGCGCCGGTGCCGGGGTCTCGCATCGTTTCAGCAGCCATCTGGACCTCCATCCTTTCCTCCTCGGCTGCGGCGGTGGTCAACATCGGCACGCGTATCGATGAAGGCTTTTCAAATTGGAGGGCCAACGCCTTCGACACCTTGACCATCGTCGGCAATCTGTTCGGCGTCGGAGGGCTCGTATGGTCGCGCGGCGCCACCGTCCTGGTGAACACCGAAAAGGGCCTGGTCAAGGCGGCCATCATTGGCCAGTTCGGCACCGATGCCATCCAGGGTGTGCTGCTCGCGGACGAGTTCGTTCAGCAGTTCAAAGACATCGAGAGCAACCCCAATCTCACCCCCCGAGAACGTTCGTCGCAGTTGCTCGAGCTCTTTCGGTCGGCGGCGGTCAGTGGGACGCTCCTCTACTTCAGCGTCAAAGCCACGAAGGCAGACCTCGAGAATCTCAGTGCCCGCGGTACCTCGGTGGATGCGACCACGCCTGAGGAACGGCTCCTGCAGTTGTCCGATCCCGACGTCGAGGTGGACCTGACCAAGTTGCCAGTGTCCGAAGGCTCAGCAGCAGCGGACACACACACGACCAAGGTCCAGATCGACCAGGAGATGGACGTGCCCACCCCCGCGGGGCACGCGAAAACTCCCCGCGTCCGCACGCCCGAAGAGGCCTTCAAAGACATCATGGGCCACAAGCACCACGCGGACCTAGCCAAGGACGTCCCGGCGATCCGCGCGCAGAATCCGCAGCTCGCTAATCTGACCGATGACGAGATCATCGCGATCCGCGGCTACACGAGCGATCTCATCAAGCCCGAGTTCGGCAATATGGAGGACTTCAGGCGGATCAACAATGCGCTGAGGCTGGAAGACACACAACAGCTCGCGCTGCTCAAACCCTATATCGATCTCATCAAATCTGGTCTCACCAAGCTCCCTAATGTCGAGGCGGATCTGCACCGCATCGTGAGAGGTGTGTCCGCCGAGGAGATCAGGGCCCAGTTCATCGTGGGCAAGGACTGGACGGACCGAGCTTTCATGAGCACGTCATTCCGGACGCTGGACGATGCGCGAGTCTACATGCACTTGCTCGGAACGAAGTCTGGTCGCAATATTAAGGCGATGTCGAAATTCCCGAGCGAGGGGGAAGGCGAGGTGCTTTTTCCCCCCAGCGCCGCGGTCTTCGAGGTGCTGAACGTTCACGAGTTCAATGGATTTTTCATGATAGTCCTGAAGGAGAAGTAGCGATGACGACCTCCAAAGAGTTCCTGAAAACCTTGAAGCTGACCGACGCCGAAAAGGCGAGGATGACCCCGGAGCAAATTGCGGAGATCGAAGCGGCTTTCGAAAGGATAAGAAGCACCGAGCCTGTCAAGGTCCGAAACCCGGACCGTTTCGATGCGAAAGGCATGGTGCCGGTCGATTTCCCCAGCGGCAAAGTCATCCCCTGGACCATCGTCGACGACGATGCTGAGGGTGGCGACGATAATTCTAAGTAAGCCCGGGGGGGACCAAGCCTCCCGGATGAGGGAGGGGCGAAATTCAGTTCCCCGCGTGATGTTCAACGTGGACAGCGTGTTCGAGAGCAACGTTTGTTCCTAGTCATCCTGAGGGAGAAGTAGCGATGGCCTCGATCGAAGAGTTCTACAAGAACTTGAAGTTGTCTGATGCTCAGAAGGCGACCATGACGCCGGAGTAGATTGCGAGAATCGAAGCGGCGCTCGAGGAGTTGAGGAACATCCAGTTTGGCACTGCGAGAAATCCGTCGCGATTCGATGCGAAAGGAATGGTGCCGGTCGATTTCCCCGAGGGCAAAGTCATCCCCCGGACGATCGTCGACGATGGTACTGAGGGTGGCGACGAACCGAAGTGACCGTCTGCTCATCCGCGCGGCTCGGCAAGTCCGACGAGGCGACCCGACGAACGCGGATCGGGTTCAGAATCCGACGTTCGGTGCGTGGCCGGCGACACGCCGGGGCTCGGCTTCTCGAAACGGGCGGTTCGCTTGGCGCTCCAGAGCGTCGATGCAGCTTCGCACCTTCTCGCAGTCCTCTAGCTCGGCGCATTTTCGAGCCGTCGGGGGCAGGCCGTCGCACGAGAGCGCCGTGGCGGGCGGCGTGGCTGTCTGCAGCGTGCGCAGCGTGCAGGCGCGATACCGGGCGCACACTCGCGTGGCTGACCAGTCGCGTTTGAGCGGTCGCGTCGAGGTGTCGAGCACCTGCTCGGGGCTCGTGGTGGCCGGGGGTAGCCCGCAAAACTGCTGGCTGGAGTGCGTCGGGCGCAGCCAGCCATAGGCTCCGGCTAGCATGCGGCAGGCGGCAACGTCGCCGCAGCGGGCGATCACCGCTTGCTTGAACGGGTCGGCAATTTCTCCGGGCTCTGCTGGTCGAAAGCGCTTGCCGCCGTAGAGCGCGCGATAGAGATAAGTGGGCGTATTCGGACGGAAGCGAGCCGCGAGCTCGGGGGCGACCACCAGGAGCTCCTCGAGCCATGCTTGATTGGCTTTGGCGGAAGGGTAGTCGGCCGCCAGCACCAGGCGCGGGTCGGCGCAGTTTGCGTCGATTGACCACGCGAAGTTCTTCTGAAACTGCTCGAGAGGTCCGGCGGGCGGGGAGCCTTCGCCCGGGGATGGGGTGGAGGCCGAGGCGACGGGTATCTGCGGAAGCGTGCGTGCCGACGGGCGCGGCTGCCCTGGAACCAACTGGGCGCGTTCGGGCTCTTCGTGGCAGCTCGCACAGAGGAGCAGCGCCAGCTGGGTGAGGCGATGGCGCCGGGCGCGTCTTTCGTTGCAGAAGCTTCGACGCCTAGCGTCTGGTGTGTCGTGCGGAGCGCTCATCACCAAAAGCACTTGGGGGCGACCTGCTCGAGCAGCGCCCCCTGTGTGGCGCTCCGCGGCAGGTCGCGGTCGAATTCCCAGAAGGGATCGTGCACGAGCTTCATCGGGGCGAGCTCGATGGGGGTCGTGGGCTCTCGCAGCGTGGTGCTGCCGCTGTCCCGCAGCCGCAACAACGTACGTCCGTCCCGGGTCACCCACACCACGACGTCGACGTTGCCACCCGGGGCCAGCGACAACACGCGCATCTCGCCCAGCGTCGTGTGGTCGCGTCGTTCCAAGCCCAGCACACTCGAGCGAGGGATGGCATAGGCATGCCCGTCCACGCCTCCCTCGCTATGCTCGAAGGGCGCACGGAACAGCGCAACTTTACCCCCGCGGGCCTTGGTGATCTGAACGCGGAAACCGCTCGGCAATCGCAGTGTCGTTCGCTCAGTCCCGGCTTCGACGTAGACGGAATGACACTCGGTACGCCAGCCGGGATCCGGGAGCGAGACGTCGAGGAGCCTTTGATAGTCCGTGTAGCCGAGTTCATCACGCACGTAGTTGTCCGCAAACTCGGTCAGAAAATAGGCATGAATGCCGTGATTCTCTCCAACGTCGGGCTCGAACATACGGCGGCGTGATACTTCCAGGGAGGTGGTGGGCAGCGGCTGGACGAACATCATCAAGTCTTTCTTTGCGCCGAGGGGGTGCCCAAAGTTCGATTCGGCGCCCGGCGCTGCCGCGAAGACGGGGGTCCGGAGCGCGCGAGCCATCAGCCCGTTGTAGCTGGCCCAACCCGCAGCTTCGCCCTGCTCCAAATAGCGGCCCAAGACGCTGCTCACGATGTACTGAGCAATACTGCGCTTGGTGAAGTCGAGGGTAGTGCGCACCTTGAACTGTCCGACGTCTACCGTGTAGAACTGGTCGCGCGGAATACCGTCTTTGATGCGGAGCAGTGCCTGGCTTGCTTCGCGGAACACGTGGTGCATGTGGGCGCAGCCGTAGATCACGATGCGCCCGTTCTCGGCGAACGCTTCGTCGAGGCTCGGAGACTCTACGGATGTCACCCGCGACTGCTCGTGGAAATCTTTGGGTCTGCCGTCGGCATCCCGGGCGTCTCGTTCAAGAAAGGAAGGCGATCTGTCGAACGTACCGCGCACCAACGGTCCCTGATGCCAGGCGTGCCCGAACTGACCGGCTTCGACCAGCGTTCCGGGAAAGTTGCGCGCCACGTCTCGGATCAACGCATAAAAGTCGAGGATTCCGACCGCGTCGGGATCGATCGTTTCGCCCTCGGCGGGCTCGGGGGTGGGGGGACCAAGCCGTGGCCGAGTGGCTACCAGCATCCACTGATCCTCGGCGTCTGCCAGCCTGCGTACCGAGATCTCTTCGACCTTCTTGTCCACGTGCAGGATGTGAGCAATGGCGCCCAGGTTCAGCGTTCCACGTCGCCCCAAGAAGTTGCGTCGTCCGCGGGCGAAGTTGATGAACTGAGTGCCTTCGAAATCCTGATGGTGGTTGTGCGAGGCCAGCCCCACGAAGTGCTGCATCGGATACAACGAGACGGTGATGACCGAGTTCTTCGCGCCGTCGGCATCGCTCTTGATCTGGCCGAAGTTCGTCAGCGAGACCGTCGCCGCTTGCTCGGAAAGGCCAAGGTCTCTCCAACCTGCATTGGCGTGCACGACCTCTCCCTCGACGAAGAAGGTCAGGCGTTGGACTACGGGGCTGCAATTCTCGCCTCTCACAACCAGCAGGAACTCGCCGGAGGCAGGTTCGCTCTCGGGGCCGCCCACGTGCTCGAATCGGCCGTCGGTAGCATGTTCATGCGTGGGTAGAAAGTCCTCGTGGGGCCACTGGGAGCTGCCAAGGGAAGCGCGCTCCAACAAGGTGACGGATGCTACCGTCGCCGGAGCGACCGTACCGTTGTCATTGCTGCGAACGAAGATATGAACCGGCAAGGGCATGAATCGAGGTTTCCTTGCCTCAGAACTCGTCGAGGCTAGGGACGGGTTCCCGCGCCGGTTTGGCGGTTCCCAGCCTGCCCCGGACCTCGAACTCGACGTCACCCGACTCTTCGACGAATAGACTGTCTTCCAAGGTCGACGTCCAAGCTGGCGCCTTCGCCTGCGTTTCGGATGTGTCTTGTTAATCCCACAACGTGATGCGTTCCTCCCCCACGACCGGCACCGGTGGCTTCGTCAAGGAACTCGGCGACGCCCGCAGTGGTGAGCTAGCTAGATCGCGCCTCGAAACTCGTAGGCGTGTGAATACAAAAGGGAAATCGCCAAAAGCAAGCGATGGAAATAAACAAAGTCGGGTACCCGTTCTCGGAAAAGACGCCAATCCATTCAGAAAACGAGACCCCGATG
>JAICQQ010000039.1 GCA_025937785.1 Polyangiaceae bacterium | reverse complement strand
GCCGGCGGGAGTGTTCGACGCCGTCGATCCTCAGTCGCGTCACACGCGGATCCGTCGCTGGGATCAGCAGGGTGCCGTACTCGATGCGTCGAACAACGTGATCGACGACGTGGACGCCAACGGCGGAGTGATCCAGATCGCAGCCGGTGGCGGCACACTCGTGCTGGAGGATGGCGTCGAGATCACCTTCAGCGAAACACCCTCGGGCGGCGGGTATCGGACAGGCGAGTACTGGTGCTTCGCGGCGCGTACCGTCGATGCCTCGGTGGAAAAGCTCGTTGCAGCACCCCCGAGAGGCATCATCCACCACTACTGCCGCTTGGCCATCGTGTTGTTCCCAGATCAGGTCAGCGATTGTCGCAGCTTCTGGCCGCCCGAGTTCGACGAGGGAGGCTGCGATTGCACCGAGTGCGTCAGCGCCGAGTCGCACAACAGTGGCGCGTTCACCATACAGATGGCGATCGATCGCGTCAGCGCTGCGGGCGGCAAAGTCTGCCTCGGCCCGGGTGAGTACTTGCTGGGGAGCGAGCCGCTTCTGCTGAGCGGCGCGCGCTCCGTCCAGATCGAGGGGCACGGTCTAAAGACACTGTTGTTGTACCTGGGCAGCGGGCCCGCCGTTCGCGTGTCGAGGTGCGTCGATGTGAACCTGTCGCGCTTCAGCGTGGTCGCGCTGGCCGTGCGCGAGTCCGCGAGCATGGCGCTCTTGATCCAGAACACCTTCATGGCGCGGGTCGAGCGTTGTGCCTTGCTGCAGCTCGGACTCGAGGGCCGCGAGGGACTCGCCATCGGCTTGAACGGCGTCCTGTTCGAATGCCGCATCACGGACAACCTGCTATTGGGCGCTGCAGGTGTCCATTCCATCTCCGCCGACCTCGACGACTCGTCATCGCTCGGCAAGCACGTGAATCTCGAGGCCGGGCGCGCCTACACGCTCACGTTCGGGCTGTACATCGAAGACAACCTCATCGTCGGGTTGCGGCGCGGCATTGGTTTGGCGAACCTGACCCTGCATTTGGGCGATTCGCGCGTCGCGCACAATCAACTGTTCGGCTCGAGCGAGTTTTCCGTGCTTTCTGCCGGGTTTACCCTCGCTCCAGCGTTGCGGGCTTCCCGGGTCGACATCTGTGAAAACACGGTGACGACGAATGCGAACGCGATCAACTTTGCTACGGACAACACCCGGGTCTGGGGCAATGACATCGGCGCTTTCGCCCCTTCGTCGGATCAACCGTTGCTCGATAATATCGGGGTGGTACTCGACGTGGGGCTCATCTCGAAGGAGATCGAACGCGCTCACGTCTTGACCAACCGCATCAGCGGGCTAGGTGGCGACGCGATTCAGATTCGCACGCATGTCAGCTCGGGCATGATCAAGCAGAACTTCATCGAAGACGTCGCGGGTGGCATCGTCATGACCAGCGACGCAAGCGCCGATGTTCTCGTGATCGAAAACAATCAGCTGCGCAATATCGGCACGGTGGGCGAAGAACGGGGCTTCTCGTCAGCCATACTTGCGCAGCGGGCGCAACGAGTCACGATCAGCAACAACGACATCGACGGCTTTGCCGAAGGGGCAGCGGCGAACTCGTGGCGAGTTGCGATCGAAGTGCTGGGTGCCCGGCAGACCCGCATCACCGGCAACGTGCTCAGTCGGATAGCCACCCACGAGTTCTCCGGGCGAGGCGCTGGAATTCGGGTGCTCACCCCTGCCGAAGACGTCGAGGTTTCCGGCAACAGCCTGGAGCGAGGTCCCGACCCAGCCTCGGCGGCCAGCGGCTCGCGCTTCACCGGCATCCTACTCGGGGGCGTCGGGATATTCCCTGGTCTCCTGGACGCCATCAGCACCGAAACCTTGCGGAACGTGGCGTTCATCCCGTTCGCGAGTGCAGCGGACGCCGCGGTGCTCGTCCTCACAGACTCTCTGCTCGCCCTCTTGCCCGCTGTGCGAGATAGCGCTTCACTGAGAAACAATTCGGTGCGTACGACCGGAAGCGCGCCTGCCATCTCCGCGCGTGTGAGCGGGTCGATTGGTGTCTCCGACAACCGGTGTCGCCTCACCACTTCCAGCGATTCCAACGCCGCGGTCGCGTCCATCGCCGGCTCTTCGGTCGTGACCCACGCCAATCAGCTCGAACGGATACCGAGCTCCGACGCAGCGATGGCGTTGAGCATCCTGGCACCGGAGCGTCGCTTCACGGTCCTCGGCAATCATTGCCAGGGTGGGGTGATTCGAGTGAACCTGGCACCGCTGGACGATCCGTGGGGGCCACTGAACATTGCCAGCTTTTGACCCAGCCGAAGCAAGCAAGGAGTTCCAATGAAGTTCGCCGTCGCCAAAAGGGGAGAGACACTCGTTCAGTTGGTTCGTCGCCTGTACGAATGCGCTCCCAAGTCGGACCTGAAACGGCTGATCGAGCAGGTCGTCCATGTGAATCCAACGCTGAAAGACCTCGCAACCATGCCCGAAGAGACCATCGTGGTCGTCCCCGAAGTAGACGGCTTCGAGCTGGCGGCTGCCGCTACCATCACCCCTGCGGACATCGTGCTGTCAGTCGTGGGCATCATGCAGAAGCAGCTCGGCGACCTCGACGAAGTCTTGGCCGCACCTGCACTGCGCCAGGAAGCGCGCGAAAAGTCCATCCTCGAGATCGCCAACTCACCCGAGGTTCGGAAGTTGGTCGGACAAGAGCCAGAGCTCGAGCGGCGAGTGGCCAACATTGCTCAGCAAGCACGCGAGCGGGCAAACCGCGTGAAGAAGCTGCGGGAGCTGCAGAAGCAGGCCGCTGCCGAGTTCGAGAGCGATCTGGATGCCGTGCTCGAGCTGTTTGCTCCCGGCCAGCCCAAGCGGGGCAAGGTAGATCTTTTCTAGTCACCTGC
Organism: Polyangiaceae bacterium; assembly: GCA_025937785.1. Lineage (GTDB taxonomy): Bacteria > Myxococcota_A > Polyangia > Polyangiales > Polyangiaceae > JAICQQ01. Next base: position 45,334 of record JAICQQ010000039.1, on the reverse strand, counting down.
CATCGCTCGCCGCTTTTTGGCCCCCGTTCTTGCCGCATTTTCCTGGGCGCGAGCTTGGGATGCCAAGCTCCGGCACAATCGCACCGCCCGGGCCGAGCACGCGGCAAACGGCGACCTTGGTGGCAGCCCATGCGCGTACCAATGAGCGCGGTTGCGCCGAGCTCTTGAAACACCTCGCTGCCCTGTTGCGCAGCAGGATCCCAACGAGCCCGCTGTCCCAAACTCGTTGACACGTTCCGGTTCGCGCGGCCTATGAGGCGCGCCCGTTGACTTGCCATCGTCACGATGAGGGCGAAAGGCTTCGGCGGGCTACCTTGCGCCCACCCGTAGCCGGGAAGGGGAACATCAGGTCGACGCCCCGCGCTCGAAGCTCCAAGCCACTGGCCACGGAGCTAGTCAGGTTTTCGGGTGGGTCATGAAGGACTTGAACCTTCAGCCAACAGATTAAGAGTCTGCTGCTCTACCAATTGAGCTAATGACCCGGACGCGCTTGGGGTGCGTTGGAAGTCCGCGCTCTTACCACGGCCGTCGGCCGCGTCAAGCGTCAGCTGCCGGTAGAGCGTTCGGGCCGGGCAAACCCTTCGATGTCCTGGACGTCGCCCTCGGTCAGGATGCCGCTGTTGAAGCGGGGACGGGGCTCGGCGAGGCGGGTGTGGGCGGCGTCGAGCAGGGCGAGCGGGCCGGCGTGCTTGGGGATGACTGGCCCGAGCTGGGCGGCCCGGCGGAGGAGGGGCTGGTAGGTGGCGCCCGTGTAGAACATGAGCGCACAGACCTTGGACCTGAGCACGAGGGCGCGAGCGAGGTCGACGCCAAGGCCATCGGGGAGCTCGAGGTCGAGAATGGCCAGGTCGAATGGTCCAGGCAGCGCGCGCGCGGCGGCGCACGAGCTGGCGACGTCGACGCTGAGCCCTCTCGCCATCAGCAAGCGCGCGAGGCCGCGCGCGACGGCGGGATCGTCTTCGACGAGGAGCACGCGATAGGGTGCGAGCTCGGCGCTGCGTTCGGGGCGGTTCATGAGGCTACGAGTGTGACCGAGGCGGTGCGAGGTGCTTGGGTGGAGAATAGTTGGTGGGGAATGCTTGGGGTGGGTGCCAGGCATGGGTGCCGCGCACCTACCACGTTTCGCGGGATACCCCCGTAACGATCGAGGTTGCTCTTTACTTCCGTTAGGGGGCTACGACCTCGTGATGGATTCACATCAGGGCTCGCCGTTGATTTTCTTGCGCGGGCGGCGTTTTTTGCGCCGAAATGCCACTGTTGCTGGAATTGTGGCGGTTCAGGTGCAACCGGGCCCCGCTCAGGGCCACTGCACGAAGAGGCGGCGCACGCGCGTTTGCCCTTCGGACGACTGCTCGGCGAGAAAGACGCTTTCGCCAGCAATGGCGGGCGTCACCTCTTGGGTGGGGGAGCCGGTCAGGGTCGTCAGTTCTCGATGGGTGATGCTGATGCCGTTGCCACTGCCGCTGGCGCTGCCGCTGCCGCTGACGATCGCCGCCCAAAGGCGGGTCGTGCCGTCGTACTCGCCTGCGACGATCAGGTGGCAGTCATTGTCGGTGCACTCCATCGCGAGGCCGCCGAGACTGGTAGCGGGTAGCTCGAGCGTGCGCACCTCGCCGATTGCTTTGCCCTGCGCGTTGAGCAGGGCCACCTTGACGGCGGGGGGCTGAGCGCCGTTGCCGCTCTCGCCCCTGCGGCTCTCGCCGCCGCGGCTCTCGATCCAGGCGGCGGCGGCGCCCGCTCGCGTGCGGCCCAGACGGATCGAGTGGACGTGGCCTGGGCTGCGTTCGAGAGCGCTCTCGCCGCCCAGGGGCGCGAGGTCTTTGGCCTGCACGACGCGAGTGAACACGTTCGCGAAGCCTTGCTGCTTGCTCGCGCGCGTGTCGCCCCACGCCAAGAGCACCCGGTCATCGAGCGCTAGCAGGGCCAGATCCGAGGCGCCGCCGGCGCTTTCGGTGATCCGTTGCTCGGGTGCCGCGGGGTTCAGATCGTTGCCGACCTTCAGCGCGTAAACTTCGGGGTCTTGCTGACGTTCGTCGACCCAGCCTACCGCCCAACCGTCGCTCAGGCGGGCGAGCGCGGCGTCGCTCTTCTCGCCCGGCGAGCGCGTGAGCATCTTCAGCTGCTTCTTCGCGCCGGTGGCGCTCACCAGCGTGAGGAAGACTTGGGGCACCTGGGCGTCGATCGCGGTCCAGCCGAGCAAGAAGTCGGCCGACGCACTTTCGGCCATGGCGATGCCGCCGAGCGATCGCGCGCGCAGTGAGATGGTGGTGGGGTCGCTGGCCAGATCGCGGGTGTGCAGCGTCTGGAGCAGGGCTTGCACCGGGGCGAAGCGCCCGTCGGGGGCCGCGACCTTGGGCTTTTCGTAGGGCAGCGTGGGATCGAAGTAGGTGACCCAGCTGACCAGCTCGTCCTCGCCCGAGCGTCGCACCACCAGATCCGAGAGTGGATCGACCTCTTGCAAGGCTTCGTTGGCGGCCAGCCGCGGCCTGAGCGAGTCGTCGGTTTGGGCGCCAGCGGACGCGAACACGCTCGTGGTCTTTGCCAGATCCACCCAGTAGATGGGCGCTGGTGCCGTGCGCGGTGCAGCGAGCGCGGTACAGCTGCGCCCGCTGCAGCCCAGCCCCCACGCGAGATCGACGGCAGCGCCGTGAGTCCTGTCCAGCCGCAGTGGCTCGCTGGACAGCACTTCGAGGTCGCGATCGAACTGCACGAACGCCGGCACCAGCTCGCGATCATCGCAAGGCTCCGGCGGCTTCAAGCACAGCGGGGCTTGAGTCAGCACGGCGAGGCCGGCTCCCGCGGGCGCGAATTCTGGCAGCGTGGCGGCGTCGCCGTACATGGCTACCGTGGCTCTGCCGTTGCCCAAAGTTCCGTTGGCGAGCAGCGGAGCCACCTGTAGCGTGCGCCGGTTGCCCTGCGTCTGGCTGACGTTTTCCCACAACACGAACCCGTGTTTCTGATCGGGCCCCGCCGAGACCAGCCGCACCAACGCCTGTTCGCCCATCGGCGCCGTCAGGCGGCTTGCTGGATGACTGATACGCCCCGAAGGATCGACGGCGGCGGCGAACAGCGCGGGCTCGAGGTGCGGTTGCTCGGACCATGCGACCACCAGGTGCCCGTCCACGTTGGCCATGTCGAGGTCGAGCTGCGCCAGTGAGCGTTCGCGGAGCAGCAAGGGTTTGCCGCTGACTTCGCCGGCGTCGTCCACGAACTTGAGCGCGACGTCGCGCTTGACGCCGTTCTGGCGCACGGTGGCCAGCGCGGCACCCTCGCCGAACTTGGTCAGCTGCCAGGCGAGCGCGTCGGTGGCCACCTTGTGCACCGTTTGCTCGGCGTCGATGCGCGCGGCGTGGACCTCGGCGAGCCCCCCGACGCTGACCGCCCAGAACACCAGCGGGCCGCGCGCGGTCGCCACCGCGTCGAGCCACAGGATCGCGCCCGCGCTTTCGGGCAGCGCGACCGGCACGCCTTCGAGCTGGCCCTCGGCCCCCAGTTGGAGCACGTGCACTTGAGAGTGATCGCCGGGCTCGGCCGCGACGGCGACGAAGCCTGGGCGTCCGCCGTGGCTGGCGGGTCGCACGACCACCAGACTCAGCTCCTCCGGTGCCACTGCCAGGTCGAGCGGTTCGCCCGTGACCTTGCCGGATTCGGGCATCCCCAAACTGTACCAACGCGGGCGTCCCTTCGCGTCGCGCGTGGACCAGACCAAGGCGCTGCCGTCCGCGCTGCGGCCAATGTACGGTCCGAAAGTGCCGCCGTTGACCACGGCGAGCTCCGAGGAGCGCAGGGCAGGGGCAGCGGCAGCCTCACGTTCGGTTTTGGTGCGAGGCCCGTCCGGATCGCGCAGCGTCGCGGAACCGGGCAGCTCGGACTGAGAGTCTCGCCCCGCGCACGCTGCCACGAGCAGAGCTGCGATGATTGGAAGCACTCGCACGGCCCGCCACGCTAGAGGCAGGGATGGTTCCTGGCAAGCTGGGTTTTCGAATTGCGCCTTTGAGCCGTTCGACTACGATTCTGCCTCGTGACCCTGGCGCAGCGCGTGCTGCTCGCCATTGCGCTTCTGACGCTCTCGACCACGTTCGCGTTCGGTTTCTTCGTGCGCGAGGCCTGGCGCAAGACCGAGGAAGATCGCTTTCGCGCGCAGTTCATCGAAGCGTTCAGCGAGGTTCAGGCAGAGCTTCGGGCAGAGCGCGACCGCCTGCCGGCGCAGCTGGTGCCTCACTGCGAATACAATCCGATGCTCGACAGCGCCCTCGTCGGGATGCGCAGCGGCGATCTCTCCGAACGGGCGCTCGGCTTCAGCCTGAACGTGCCGCAGCTGATGAAGGCGATTCAGGTGGACGAGCTGTTGCTCGTGACCAGCCGTGGCCAGGTGCTGGGCGCCGGTCACGACAAGACGCTCACCGGCACGCGAGACGCGAAGCTCGCCGACCTGCTGCCGGAAGTCGCCGGAAGCGCGCGCGTACGGCAAGTGGGCCGGCTCGCGGTGCAGGCGGCGTGTCTGCGCCGCGACGCGGCGCGTCCCAAGCTTTGGGTCGGCCTGCTCGCCGCGCGCCACCTGGAGCCCGTGATCGCGCGGGTGGGCAGTGGCCACGGCGTGGAGCTGAGCTTGGGCCACGCCCCGGCGCGCGCCGACGTCGTATCCGAGAGCACGCGACTCGATGATCTCGGGGGTCTGGTGGTCACGGCTTCGCGCTCGCGCACGCGCCTGGTCGAGGCGCTCGCCCGGCTCGACTGGACGATCTTGATCCTGGGCCTGGGCACGGTCGGGGTGGCGCTCTTGGTGGGCCTGCTGCTCGCGCGAGGAATCGCGCGCCCGATCGTGCTCCTATCCGAGCAAGCACGCGAGGTCGTCACGGGCGAGCCGAAGCTCGTCGCCCCGCGCGGCGGCCGCGAGCTCGTGGGCTTCACGAATGCGTTCAACCAGGCCATCATGGATCTCACGGCCCTGCGCAAACGGTTGGCCGCCACCGAGCGCATCGCGGCGCGTCGCGAGATCGCGCGGCGCGTGGCTCACGAAATCAAGAACCCACTGGCACCGATCCGCGCCGCGATCGAGACGTTGCGCAGGCTCCGCGCGCGCAACGATCCTGCGTTCGACGAGTACTTCGACGAGGCGTCGCGCACGGTGTTGGAGGAGGTGACGCGGATCAGCAACATCGTCTCCGAGTTCACGCGGTTCGCGCGCCTGCCCCCGCCCAACCCCCAGCCCTTCGACGTGGTCGATGCGGTGCGTGGTGTGGTCAACCTGCACCGCAGTGAAGAGGTCGAGCTGCGCTTCCACGCGGACACGTTGAGCCCGCTGAACGCGGACAGCGACCAGTTGAAGCAGGTCGTCACGAACTTGGTGCAGAACGCGCTCGATGCGAGCAGCGGGCAGCAGGCGCCGCGCGTCGATGTCGAGCTGCGGGCGGGCCCGGGCGATACGCTGACCTTGACCGTCACCGACAATGGTCCTGGGGTCTCGCCGGAACAGCGCGCGAAGCTGTTCGAGCCCTACAACACGACGAAGCCGCACGGCACTGGGCTCGGGCTCGCGATCGTGCAGCGCATCGTCGTCGAACACGGCGGCGACATCGTGCATCGCGACGCCGCCGGGGGGGGGGCCGTGTTCGAGGTCACCTTGCCTTTGGCCGGGCCCACGCTGCTACCAGAAGCCCCGCCGACGAGCCGCCGATCCTAAGCTCGCGAAAACAGGCGCATCTAAGCTGCAGATTTAGGGCCCGAGGCCCTGGCTGCGGAAGCTTTGTGGGCCCGCAGCGTATACCTGTCCATGCTGAGGCACACGACGACGTTGGCGGTCCTGGTGGCGGCGCTCTGGAGCGCTGGCTGTTCCGTTCACATCAGCACCGGCCCTTCGAGTCCGGGATACTCGAGCGGTCCAGCGCGGCCCAACGGGATCGTGTGGGCGACCTCGCCGCGCCCGCATCGCGAGCATCGGGAGGACCGGGAGCATCGAGACCCCCCCCGCGATCCCAGCGACGGAAAGGCTCCCCGCGACCAGCGACCCAATCGCCAGTTCGAAGCCGCGGATGAAAAGATGGCGGACGCAGCAGGCCAGCGCACGCCGCGGCAACTCGAACCCACGAAGGACCGTGGAGTAGCTCCCATTGCCACACCCTCCCACACGCCTCCGCGCGACGTCGGCCACGGGGTGAAGGCTCCGAACAACGGGCAAGGCGCCGGCGAGGCGCCCCAGATGGGCAGCGGCGGGCAGGCTGATTCCGGCGGAAAATCCCCGGGGGCGTGGCGCAAGCGCTTGCCACGAGGTGACGGCCGCCTCCAGCAAGCCGCCCAGTAAATATCGCACCGCCAAGGCTCAGCCGGCCGGCCCGAGTGAGGCGCGCTAACCCTGTCTCTCGCACGAGGCAGTGAGCGTTCGTGACGCATGCATAAGTCCTTTGAGAGGATGGAACGCACGAAGTCGCGACAAGACTCTGAAGAGACTTTATAGTCGTTCGTTACTACAGGGGCGCCCCAGTAATCGGGGAGTTCCTGATTTGCGATGACAGTCCCTTCTCAGCGCCAGCTTCTGTTAGCAGCGGCCCCCGTATTCGCAGCCGTTATCTTTGGAATGTCGGAGCCCACCCATTGGGTTCCGGTCTTGGTGGTCGGCGCGGCTGGAGCCGCCGCGGTCCTGTTGGGCGGTTCAGCCGGCAGCAACCGCTATGCCCTCGACAGCATCCGCGATGCGCTCCGGCGCATCGGACAGGGTAAGTCGGTCGAGCGCCCGCGCGAAGCCACCGAGCAAGAACTCGCCATCTACGACGCGCTCGTCGAGCTGCGCGAGCACATCGCGGACATGAAGGCGCGGGACGACGACCAGCAACGCTTGGCCGTAGCAGCGTCGGACAACGTCAACGCCGCGCTCCGCACGCTGACCGATGGCGTCGCCACCCAGCTCAACGCTGCCGAAGAGGCAGGCCGCTACGTCAAGGAAATGGCCGCCGCGCACCGTGAGATGGCACAGCACGTCGAAGTCCTGGCAGCCAGCGCGGAAGAGTCGAGCTCGTCGATCTTGGAAATGACCGCCACCAACGACGAGGTGGCCGAGAACATCGTCGAGCTGGGTTCGAGCGTGCGTGAGACCGTGGCCTCGATCGAAGAGATGGCGTTCTCGATCAAAGAGGTTGCGAAGAACGTCGATGCGCTGTCGCTGACAGCCGAAGAAACCAGCTCGAGCATGAACGAGATGGACGTGTCCATCGACCAGGTGCAGTCGAACGCCAACGAAACGGCGCGGCTCAGCGAAGAGGTCGCCAACGACGCCGAGCGCGGCGCGGAAGCCATCCTGAAGACGATCGGTGAAATTTACCGCATCAAAGAGAGCAGCCAGGAAGCGGTCAGCGTGATCTCGAACCTGGGCTCGCGCATCGACGCCATCGGCCAGATCCTCAACGTTATCGATGAAGTCGCCGAGCAGACCAACCTGCTCGCGCTGAACGCCGCCATCATCGCCGCGCAGGCGGGCGAACACGGCAAGGGCTTCGCGGTGGTCGCTGACGAGATCAAAGATCTGGCCGAACGTGCCGGTGCCAGCACCAAAGAAATCGCCGACTTGATCAAGACGATCCAGGCCGAAAGCAAGAACGCCATCACGGCGGTCGAGCGGGGCGCCCAGAACGTCGACCGCGGCGTCGAGGTCTCCAACGAGGCCGAACGCGCCCTCAAGAAGATCCTCGAGAGCTCGCAGAAGAGCACGAACATGGTGCGCGCCATCGCCCGCGCCACGGTCGAGCAAGCGAAGGGCTCGAAGCAGGTCACCGACGCCATCGGGCGCATCGCCGAAACCGTGCAGCAGATCGCTGCTGCCACCGCGCAGCAGGCGCGCGGCTCCGAGCTCATCATGAAGAGCGGCGAAAAGATGCGGACCATCTCGCATCTGGTCGAACGGTCGAGCCAGGAGCAGTCGCGCGGCAGCCGCCAGATCACCCAAGCGATCGAGAGCATCAGCAATCTGGTCAACCAGTTGACGTCCGCCCAGCGCTCGCAGACGCGCGGCTCCGAGCACGCGCTCTCGGCGGCGAACCAGATCGAAGAATCGGCGCGCCGGCAAGATTCGTCGCTGCGCGACCTCATCACCAGCACCGAACGCCTGCGTAAGGCCGCTACCGAATAGCGTCCCCCCAGCGTCCGGGGGGCTCGGTCGCTGTTTACCGTGAATGGAACTTTGCGCGACGGAGGAATGCCGCGATTGCTGACGCACGCGGGGGAAGTACGCTAGCTTTGCGCATGGCCATTGCGCCCGTCCGGCACCTGCTTCCCGTCTTCGCGTTCTTCGCTACCGTCATGCTCCAAGCGCATGAGGGCGCCGCCAGTCAGAACTTCCCGGGCGAGATCCGAGACACACTACAACTCGACTGCACGCCCACGTGCCTCTTGTGCCACAAGAGCCTGGAGGGTGGCAGCGAGAACCTGAACGCGTACGGCGAGGACGCGAGCAAGAACCGGCTCGTGATGCAGACCCCCGCCGTGTTCTTCGCCGCGGACGGCTACGCGGCGACCTCGAATTTCGACAAAGACTCCGAAGGGAAGACCGATCGCGACGAGATTATCGCCAACACGGATCCTAGCAGCACCGCGGACCTGCCGATCTGCTCCGAAGCCATCTATGGTTGCGGCGCGGCGCAGATGGCGCCGGGTGGCACGCCACGCACTTCGTTGTGGGCCCTCGTTGCAGCCTGTGGTGTCGCTGCTTTCTTGCTGCGCCAGCTCCGTGTTTGACGCCATGGTCGGCGCGAAGTTCACGGCTCTGAGTGCTTCTGTACGACTGCGACGCGTCGCTGGTTACCTGGCGCTGGGTGCGCTCGTGCTGCACGCGCAAGTCGCCAGCGCCAGGCCCGAATACCCAGGCGAGATCCAAGACACCCTGCAGCTCGATTGCGCGCCGACGTGCCTCATGTGTCACAACACCATGGAAGGTGGCGGTGACAACCTGAACAACTACGGCCTCCAGAATGCGGTGGGGATCCTGAACGGTATCCCCGCGTTCTACGCTCTCGATGGTCCCGCGAGCATGAAGAACACCGACATGGACGAGGAGGGGATTTCGGATCGCGACGAGATCATCGCGAACACCGATCCCGGCAGCACCGAAGCCGTGGGGATCTGTTCCGACGCGGTCTACGGCTGTAGCGCTCAAGTGGCCCCTGGCGAAACCCTGCGCACATCGAGCTGGGGCCTCGCCGCAGCGCTCGGCCTGGCCGCGCTCTTGTTGCGCCAGCTGCGACGCGCTTAGCCTGCCGGGTCACTCTTCGACGGCCGCGCTCGGGCCGCAAGCGGCGGTTCCGGGCGTCGTCAGCGTCAGCAGGTAGTGGCCGACGTCGACGCTGAGCGGCACCGTCACCGAACCGGTGAAATGACCGGCTTCGTCGGTGGGCAACGAGCCGATGGTGATACGCTGCCCCTCCTTGGGCTCGAGCACCACATCGACCCGAGCGAAGGCGCAAGCGTCGTCGCCTGCATGCGCGGTGCCTTGTAGCCGCAACGCGGCGCCCCGGCGGGTGCTGGTCTCGGCAAAGTCGAAGTCGAGTACGGTCTTGGGCCGGCGATCGACGGCTCCCTCGTCGGGCGTCGTCTCCTCGGCCGCCTCGCCGTCGGAGGTCGACTCTGCTCCCGATTCGGCCGCGGGCTGCGTTTCGCGCGTCACGTCACCCTGACTTGGCTGCGCTGCGGACGCGGTGCCGCGAGTTCCCTGACTGTTCTGTGTCGCTGCCCCCGAGGCCATGTCGAGCGCGCTCTCGGAACCGTCGGGCCATTCGAACGGGTCGTCCGGAGCGTGATGCGGAGCGACGCGCGTATCTTGTTCGGATTGAAGCTGGCTGGCGGCGCCACCGAGGTCGATGCGGTGCCAGAGCTCGCCGTCGTACACCTCCACCCAGGCGTGGGCCTCATTGCGCACGAAGCGTGCGGGTAGACCGAGCGCGAGCGCGGTGATCACGAAGGCATACCCCCGGTGGCGACACACACCCTTCTGCGACAGCGTGAGCTCGGTGTAGAGCGCCACCCCGCTCTCCGCGGCGGGCAGCGCTTCGGAGGGCTTGAACGACCGGAAGTGATTCACGAGCCGGGTGAGCGCATCGCGCGGCATCAGCTGCTCGGACAACCCGAGTTCGCCGAGCACCTTGCTCGCGGCCTGTTGCATGGGCTCCGGAAGCGGCCGCACGTACTTCGAGAGCCGCCCCCAAGATACCCTCGCAAAGGGGCTGCCGAACACCGCGCGCGGCACCGACAGCTGGAGCATCAGGCGTGCTCGCATGCGCTTGTCGGCGCGAATGAACCAATTCTCCGCGCCGTCTTGCTCGATCTTGAAGGAGGTGGGCGGCTCGAGCTGAGCCCGCAGGATGCGCGTGTGCGGTCCAACGCTGGGGATGCGCACCGGAGAGTCGGCGGCCAGGTCCACGAAGAGATCCGCGTAGAATTGATCCTCGCCGTCGCGCGCGTGGCCGCCGAGCGGGACCTCGACGAGCTGCTTGTTGCTGACGAATAGTTCGAAGTCATCGTCGACGGCGTCGTAGGCGAACAGCCGCTTGAACGGCGTGATCGGCGGAGTGAACGGGTCATCGTAGTTCACCATCGACGGGCGAGTGGTGTTACGGTCGATGCGGTAGGTCGAATCCGCGCTATTCGGTGTCGAGCTTCCGCCGTAGGCAGTGGTGGATGGATCGGCGTTGCGCGCCGGCGACGGAGCCGGAACGATGCCGCTTTCGGTTTCCAGCACCGCCGGGAAGCTTCCATCGCGGGTGGTGGCGCCGAGCTTCAAATCCTCTTCGAGATCGACCTCGAAGAACTCGTGCAGCACCGGGCCTGCCTGCGCGGGGAAGCCGACGGCGAGCCCGAGCCCCAGCAGCGCTGCAAGGAAGGCTCGAGGAACGCGCGGGGTGCCCATGGGAACGATAGCGTAGCAAACCCAGCGAAGCGGCACACCGCGCTCAGCGCACCGGGTCGTTCTGCCAGCGCCAGAGGTAGGGCGGGTCGGCGGTTTCGCGGGTGCCGGGCACCAATTCGTACGCAAGCCCGTTCCAGTGCCAGTAGCTGGCGGTGGCGACGGAGCCCGGGGCGCTGCTCGCTGCTGCCGGGGGCGGTGGAACGGGGGCTTGAAGGGTCAGCTCCGCGCTCCCGTACTCCGCATCCTCGTAGGGATGCCCGGCACGGGCTTCTGCTGCGGTCACGAAGTGGGGCACCCCCGGCACGCAGCCGGTCGCCGCTGCGAACGCCGCCAACGTCCAGGTTCGGACACGGCGGTCGGAGTTCGAACACGCGCGCGGCATCGGCCCGAAGTGTAACGCCAGGCACGCAGCTTTGCCAGACACGCAGCTTTGCCAGGGACGCCCGCTTCGGGTTCAGCGGCTTCGCAGCACCTGAACCGTCGCAGGGGCTACCCCGAAGCGAGCCGATGGATGGGCGGGATCCGGGAGGCGCAGCCACGCGAGTGCCTGTTCGGCCTCGTGGAACACCGCCAGGCTGGTGTCGTGGTGAACCAGGCTCTTGTACAAGCGCGCCAGGGCGACGACTTCGTCGCTGTTTGCGACAATTGCGACGCGAGGGATGCGCCCGTGCAGACCAACTCGGTCGACGTGCGCCGCGAACTCGATCAGCCCGCCCCAGCCGAAACCCGCGGGAACTGCGCCGGTCAGGTCCACGAGGAGTCGGACGGACACGTTCGGCGCCAAGCGTTCGGCCAGCTTCGCCGTGAGCTCCGTGAGCCTTTCCACCGAGAGCGCGCCGCTGAGCCGTTCGATCACCACTAATCCGCAGGCGTCCGTCGAAATCGGCGAGTCCGGGCCGCAGCTGCTGTTTGCACGAAGTCCCATACGCCTCACAGAGAGCAAGGGCCATGCCTGCGTCGGACGTAGGCGAGACCCAGGGACTCATCGGGTCGCCTCGTCCGAAGGGCCTGAAAGTTCGTCCTACAAACCCTCGGCTGTCTTCCTACGAAGACTCTGCCTATAGTGCGCGTTGCCATGAGTGACCTTTCAAGCCAGCTGGAAAAGCTGTCGACAGCCACCAAGGGTGTGTTGAACGCCAATCACTTCGACCGGGGGCGATTCTTGCGGCTCGCCGAACGGCTCCGGCGCGGTGAGCCGGTCGACAATCACGTGCGCGGTGCGCTGCGTCCCCCCAGCCCCGGAGCTATCGTTGATTTTCCGCCGGAAAATAGCGAGCGCCATCGCGAATACCGAGCGCTCGGTGCGGACGCGCTCCGCAAAGGTCAGTGCGCCTTCGTGCTCTTGGCCGGCGGCATGGCGACGCGCATGGGCGGCGTGGTGAAAGCGCTCGTCGAAGCGTTGCCCGGACAGACCTTCCTCGACCTTCGCCTGCGTGAGATGGGCGCGCTGCAGCGCGAGTTCGGTAAGCAACCGCCGCTTTGGTTGATGACGAGCTACGCCACTGACGAAAACATTCGAGCGGCCCTCGGGCCACGGCAGGACGATCATACCGTTGCAGTCTTCCCCCAACATGTGTCATTGCGCCTCACGCCGCAGGGCGGGCTGTTCCTCGACGAGTCGGGCGAGCCGAGCCTCCACGCTCATGGTCACGGTGACTTCTTGGATGCGGTCCGCCAGAGCGGGCTTTTGGATCGCTTCCTGGCGGAAGGTGGCAAGACGGTGATGGTCGCGAACCTCGACAACTTGGGAGCTTCGCTCGATCCTGCTGTGGTGGGTTTCCACCTCGCGCACGGCGCGCCGTGCACCTCCGAACTCGTCGAGAAGGTGGGCAGCGATCGCGGTGGCATTCCCGTCGAGCTCGACGGCAAGCTAGTGGTGCTCGAAGAGTTTCGCCTGCCGAGCCACTTCGATCCGCGCTCCGTCGGTGTGTTCAACGTCAACACGTTCTGTTTCGACGCGCCCGCGCTCGCCCAGTTGCAGATGGACTGGACCTACTTCATCGTCGAGAAAAAGGTCGGCGATCAGCCGGTGATCCAGTTCGAACGGTTGATCAACGAACTGACGTTTTCGCTCGAAACGCGCTACCTGAAGGTGCCGCGTGAAGGCGCTGCGAGTCGCTTTCTCCCCGTGAAAGATCTCCCCGAGCTCGCCGCGCGTCAGGGCGAGATCCGCGACGTACTCGTGGCGCGTTCGGTCCTGGGCGGCTGATGCGGCAGCTGCGTTGGGGATGGCCGGCGCTCTCGCTGGCCCTGGTGCTGGGTGCTCTGGGCTGCCTCTTGGGATCGGAGGCTCGGGCGCAGTCGCTGCCGACACGGCCGGCGCCGCTGCCCGCGACCGGTCGCAGCGTGGTCAGCAACGAAGACTCGACGGCGGTGGTGCAGAACCCCGCTAACCTCGCGTTCCTGCCCGGCGCGGAGTTGCGCTTTACGGGCGGCTTTCTGAACGAAGACGCTGAGGTGCTAGAGCAGGGTTACGCGCTCGGTTTCGGCGCGTCCACTCCCAGCCTCCCGCTGGGCGTCGGCGTCCGTTTCGACTGGCTCGATCCGCCCGCTGCCGCGGCAAACGAGCGCTTCGGGCAAGAGATCCGTTACCAGTTCCTGACGCTCGGCTTCGCGCTCGGCGGACCGACCGCCAGTCTGGGATTTTCTTGGCAGCGATCGTTCTCGAACACCTCGCTGGTACACGGCCTATCGGGGTGGACAGCCGGGCTCAGCTCGCGTCCCTCGAACTACGCGGGGTTTGCGCTGCTCGCCAAGAACTTCGACGAACCGAGCAGCGACGCTGGCTTGACCTTGGATCGATCATACGTGGTGGCGCTGGCGTTGCGTCCGCTGGGGAGTCGAGCCATCGAAGTCGGGCTCGAAGCGGAGCATGTGTCGAGCGCGCCTGGCTATTGGGTGCCGCGAGCTACGGTCGGCGTCGACATTCCGTACGTGGGTCGCGCGCGCGGCGAGTTCAGCGTCAACGATCCCGGCGAAGAGGTGCTCGCCGAGCCGAGCTACGCATTCGGCGTGAATCTGGCGCTGTGGGGCAACGCCATGGGCGGGTCCATCGAGCTCGGAGGCGGCGCCGGTTGGGGCAGCGCCATGGGCGACGCCGTGGACGGCGTCCCGAGCTTGCACGCCGAGCTCGCGTTTCGCGGCTGGCGCGAACCCACCGGCGCCGAAATGGCCGGCTACGCCTTGCGCGTCCGCATCGAAGAGACACCGAGTCCGCGCGAACACGTGGCGCTGCTGCGGCGACTCTGGGACGTGGCCGAAAATGAACCCGCGATCCGTGCGGTGGTGGTCGAGCTCCGAAGCGCGCCCGCCGCCTCGCTCGCCCACATCGAAGAGCTGCGCGACGCCTTCCGGTTGTTGCAAGCGCGTGGCAAGTCCGTGCTCTGTCATCTCGAGAGCGGCAGCAGCGCGGCGTTGTACCTGTGCTCTGCGGCCGACCGCTTGCTGGTCGCGCGCGGCGGCGGCCTGCCGTTCGCGGGCCTCAAGATGCGTTACCTGCACCTGAAGGACTTGCTGGACAAGCTGCATGTGCGCGCCGACTTCATCCGCATCGGTGACCACAAGAGCGCTCCCGAACAGTACACCGAGTCCGAGGCGACGGCATCGACGCGTGCCGATCGCATCGACCTGATGCAGCGCTTCGAGGCCGCGTTCAGCGGCAGCGTGGCCCACGATCGCAAGCTTGGCGTCGCGCGCTTTCGAGAGGTGCTCGCGACGGGTCCACTCTCGGCGCCCGAGGCGCTCAAGGCGGGCCTGGTCGACGGCGTCGTCTACGAAGACGAGCTCGAGGCGCAGGTGCAGACCTTGACCGGCCTCGAGCTGCCGCTGCTCGACGACCGCCGCGCGCGGGTCGCGCCCAAGTACTTCGGGCCGCAGCGCAAGCTGGCGGTCGTCTACGTCGATCAGGGCGAGCTGGTCGACGGGCGCAGCCGCATCTACCCGCTGGTCGGCATGGAGAGCGTCGGTTCCTTCACGCTGGTCGAGACGCTCGAGCAGGTGCGCAACGACCCCAGCGTGGGCGCCGTCGTGCTTCGCGTCGAGTCGCCCGGCGGGTCGTCACTCGCCGCGGATGCCATCTGGCGAGCCGTCGATCTGACGAATCGCGTTAAACCGGTGGTGGTCAGCATGGGCGGCGTCGCTGCCAGCGGTGGCTACTACATCGCTGCCCCCACGCGGCGCATCTTCGCGAACCCCTCGACGTTGACGGGCAGCATCGGGGTCTATTACGGCAAAGCAGACGCCTCCGAGCTCCTCTCGCGGCTCGGTATCACCGTCGAGGTCTACAAAACGAGCCCCGCGGCGGACGCGGACGCCTTCTATCGCCCGTTTTCGACCCCCGAGCGCGAGCGCTACCAGCAAAAGCTCGCACAGTTCTACGAGCTGTTTCTCGAGCGAGTGGCGAGCGGGCGCAAGCTGGATCGGAAAGCCGTGCACGACGTGGCCCAGGGGCGCGTGTGGACCGGGAGCCAGGCCCAGGAGCGCGGCCTGGTCGACGAAGTCGGCGGGCTCCGGCAAGCGATCGCGCACGCGCGCGCGCTGGGGCGCCTACCGGTGCACGCGCCGGTCGTGGAGTTGCCCGAACGGGAGTCGAGCCTGGTAGGCAAGCTCCTCGGCATCGAGGGCGTGCATGCAGCGCAGCTGCCAGGTCTACCCGGTCAGCTGCGGGAGCTCGCCGTCGCGCTCACCCCTTTCACCCTCCATTCCGCCGCCGAACCGCTGATGCGGCTCGAGTTGGTCGTGCTGGGCGAGTAACGTGCTGTTCAGCTGCGATCACCTGCGAGTCGACAGCGACGGCGCCCTCCTGGTCGATGACCTGTCCTGCGCCGTCGACGGTCGCGCGGTCGCCCTCGTCGGCGACTTCAGCGCCGTGGCTGCCGCCTTGAGCGGACGCGGGCGCATCGTCCACGGCAGCCTGCAAGTCGCAGGGGCCGACGCGGTGTCTGCCGTCGCGGACGGCTCACTCGGGCTCGCGCTCGGCGAAGCCCGCGTGAACCCCGCCTGGACCGGGCTCGAACTGCTGGAAAAAAGTGCGCTTTTGACCGGGCTCACCGAAAACGCGGCGCGCGCGCGCGGCTCGTCCGTGCTCGCCCGGCTGGGCCTGCCGTGGCTCGCGTTGCGCAACGTCGGCCAACTCAGCCGCGCCGAATTCATGGCGCTCGAGCTGGCTAAGGCGCTGCTCACCGAGCCGGGCGTCGTGTTCGTGCAAGCGCCATTGCGCGGCCTCACGAGCGCCGACGCCGACTGGCTGTGGCCGCTGGTAGAACGTACCGGCCACGATCGCAGCCTCATCGTCAGCTTCGACTCAGCGTTGCTCGCCGACGCGGAACGCACCCGGCTCGCGCGCTTCGAACAGCTGGTGTTTTTGCACCAGGGTCGCGTCACCGCCACCGGCACCCCCGGTGAGGTGCTGACGCCGATCGGCTATTTGGTGTCCGTCACGCGGGGCGGCAAGCTCCTGCGTCAAGCCCTCGAAGCGCGGGGCGCCCGGGTCCAGCACACCGACGCCGATGCCGCCGACGACCAACCCAGCCAGCTGCTCGTGACGAGCGATCAGAGCGAGCTCGGTCAATGGATCGCGCGCGACGCCGTCACCCACGACGTCCCGGTGATCGAGCTGGTGCCACTGCCGGGTGCCCCACGCGCGGCGAACGCCGATGGGTGACGACGGGGGGACCGTGACCCTGACCCACGGCTCCCGGGGCTTCGCCGTGAGAGCCAAGCAGCTCATCGTCTCGAAGACGCCGTTCGTTATCCTGGTGGGCGACCCAGCGGCCAAGGAACTCCGAGGAAGAATCCTGGACCGGCGCCTGGTGGAGCCGACGAGAATGACGGCCAATCGCCACCTCCGAGTGCTGATCGCCGTGGTCATGCTGGCCGCCACCTCGGGCGGCACCTACGAGATCAGCGAGGGCGGGTCGGGGCTGGTGGTGCGCGTGTTCTGGACGGATCAGCAGGCGTTCGACGCGTAGCTGTTGGCACGCTACGCTTCATTGGTTACCCGAGTCGTCGACTGTAGGGTTCGGGATAGCCAGCGCTCCCCAGGCAGGAACTGTACTCAATTGCCGATGCTCAGTGCCTCACTACCCATGCGGCTAGCTGGATGTCTCCTCTTCGCCGTGCTCACTGCTTGCTCACCCGACGATCACGGCGGTGCGATCAGCTGTGCCACGCACGACGACTGTCTGGGCGGAGACAGGTTCCCCGAGAGGTGTGCGCCTCAGGACTGGTACTGCCGGAATCAAACCTGCGTGTCCGGGTGCGCGCAATCCTGTCAAGTTGCCAGGGACGACGTGAATCCTTGCTCGGACGAGAAGTTGATCTGCAACGAGGCGCAAGGCACTCCCAGCGAGCTCCCCCATTGTACGGGTCGACCCATTGAATGCTCGTCCACCGCCGATTGCCCCGTCTTCAAGCCGTCAGAAGCGGGGAGTTGGAGCTGCGACGACAGGGTGTGCCGCTTCCCGGGTTTTCAGTACGCTGCTGAACTGTAGCTCGCGACGTCGACGCGCAGCCTCCCGGCGGCTGGCGGAAACCGTGGTTCGAAGCGAAAATGTGCTATGGGAGCGCCCGTGCCCGAACCCCGTGAAGAACTACGCGCAGCCCGCCGGGTGATCCTGAAGATCGGGTCGGCGGCGTTGTGGAAGGATCCCGAGCTGCCCGGGCGCCTGGCGGACCAGGTGGCGCGCATCTCGGCGCGGCAGTGCGCGGTGGTCATCGTTTCGAGCGGGGCCATTGCGCTCGGTTGGCAACGGCTGGGCTACCGCGAACGCCCGAAGGACACCGGCGAGCTGCAAGCTTCCGCTGCAGCGGGTCAGAGCGTGTTGATGCACCGCTACGAAGCGGCGCTCGGGAACGTGGGGCTCGTCGCGGCGCAGGTGCTCTTGACCCACGCGGACTTGGCCGATCGCACGCGCGTCAACAACGCGCGCCGCGCGCTCGCGGCCCTGCTCGAGGCGCGAGCAGTGCCGATCATCAACGAGAACGACACCGTGGCGACCGACGAGCTCCGCTTCGGCGACAACGACCAGCTGGCAGCGATGGTGGCGCCGCTCGTCAGCGCCGACGTGGTGGTCTTCCTGTCGACCGTGGACGGCGTGCTCGACGCCCAGGGCGAGCGCATTCGCATCATGCACGCGGGCGAGTCGGTGCAGGCGCACCGCACTAGCGCGGGCGCGCCGGGTTCCGGGGGCATCCAGAGCAAGGTGGACGCCGCGCGCAAGGCGCAGTCGTCGGGGGCCGCCGCGATCGTGGCCAACGCGAGTGAGCCCGACGTGCTCGTGCGGATCCTCGCGGGCGAGGACGTGGGGACGCTGTTCGCGCCGCGGGGCGAGCCGCTGCGCGCGCGGAAACATTGGATCGCCTACACCCTGCGGCCGCGGGGCGCCGTGCTGCTCGACGCCGGGGCCGTGGAAGCGGTGCGTGCGAAGAACCGCAGTCTGTTGCCGGTCGGCGTGATCGGCGTGCGCGGTGACTTTCACCCGGGCGACGCGGTGCGCTTGGTGGGGCCCGACGGCGCCGAAGTGGGCCGCGGCCTGACCCGGCTCGGTGCCATCGAAGTGGCGCGGGCGGCGGGTAAACGCGCGCCGGAGTTGCAGACGCTGTTCGGCGGCGAACGCGACGTGATCGTGGTCCACCGCGACGACCTCGTGGTCGATCCCGAAGCCTGACCCCCAGTCAGCACGGGCGTTTCGGCCGAAGACGAATTTTCTCGGCTGCATCGAGCGCAGTTCTTTTAGCGAGCGCTTCGAAGCGAAGAACTTTTTTCCGACCCAAGCCGTCCACCAGAGGGGTGTCGGAACAAACCGGCGCGCTCGCTGTCTCTCCGTTCCATTCCCCGAGGCGACATGGCTACGACAGTGGTGGAATTCAGGGTAGTGGTCATTGGTCTCGCTCTGACGCTCTTCGTGACCGGCTTGAGCCAGGCACGCACGCCCGTTCGACCGATTGTTGCAGGTCACGATCTCGACGCCGAGGTCGCGGTGCTCGAGGCCGAGGTAGGCAAAGACCCTACCAACGCCGTCGTCTTGCACGCGCTGGTCGAAGCGTACCTGGTCCGCAAGGCCCCCGGCTTGGCGCAGGCCGCCTTGGACCGCGCCCCCGTCGACGTCAGGCACCAGCCGAGCATCGCGGACCAGCGGGTGCGCACGTTGACCCTACTCGGCCATCCGCAGCTCGCGTTCGTCGCGCAGAACGCGGCGCTCGACGAATGTTCACGCAGCGAGTGCACCCGCGAACTGGTGGGCCGCGGGCGCCATCGGCTCGAGTGGCTGCGGCAGCTGCTCGAAATGGACGTGGCCGATCCGCGAATGGACCCGAGTCGGGCGCTTTTGGCTTATCGACTGGCGTCGCGCCAAGTCATGCTCGAGGTACACTAGGAACCCGCATGCGGCTCTCTGGACTCGCTCGTTCTTGTGGCGCTTGCCTCGGCGCGATGTTGCTCGCGGGCTGCCGCTTCAGCTCGGTGGTGTTCGCACCAGAACCCGAAGCCACGAGCGTACCGGCCGCGGGTGAAGAGCGGCCGAACGAGCCGCCGATCGAGATGCTGTTTCCGGATGAACCCGTGCTCCGCGTCGTCTCCGGGAGCGTGTCGTGCACCGGCACCCTCATCTACGACAACCAGGTGCTGACGGCGCACCATTGCGTGTCCGCGCGCGACGCCGACGGAAACGTGATCCACCGAGACGTCGATCCGGAGCAGGTCATCGTCGAGCTCGGGGGCGATTACCTGCCGTGGGCCGAGGTCGGTGTGCGCGCGGTCGTGGCGCCGAGCTGCGGTCACGCCGCCGGGCATGGGGACATCGCGATCCTCGTGCTCGAGACGAAGGTCCGAGCGAACACCGCCACGCCGCGGCTCGATACGCCGCCCGAGGTGGGCGAGCAAGTGCGGCCCGTGGGCTTCGGTCGTTGCGACACCAATGGCATCCGCCGGCGCCAACGTTCAGGCGGTGCGATCGCAGCCGTCGACTCCGATCGTTTCAAGCTCGATGCCGCCATTTGCCCCGGCGATTCGGGCGGACCCGCGCTGAGCGTCGAACACGGTGATGTGGTCGGTGTGATTTCCGCGAGCGTCATGCACACGGGGGGTCAGGGTGAGTTGAGGCGCTCCGAGTTCACGCGCCTCGACCAGTGGCGCCCCGTCTTCGCGGCTGCGAAAATGATCGCCGAGGGCGCCGAGAGCGCGGAGGTTCCGCCGGTCGATTGTCCCGCGTTGCACTCCCCCAAGGGTCAATAGGTCCCGCTCGGGCGCGCACGCTGCCATGGTCGCCGATGTAGGCGCCCCAGCCCTTCGACCGGCGCTCGCAAAACTCGGTGCCGGCGGAGCACATGGGCTACTCTTGGTCGCCATGCGAGGTGTGCTGAGGGCCCTGATCTGGGTAGCGCTGGCCTTGGCGCTGATCGTGGCAGTGGCTCGGGCGTTCGCCATCCGCTGGTGGCGAGTGCCCGCCGACGACCCCCAGATCGAAGCCTCGATCGCGCCCACCCTGCGGGGTGGAGATCTCGTCATCCTGTGGCGGCTCACCGAGGCGGACATCGGTGACCTGGTGCTGTGCCCGGAGCCTACCCGCGCAGACAACGACGGGGGCCGCATCGTCATCGGTCGCATCATTGCCGAGGCCGGCGACGACGTCGAAGTCAAAGACGGCAGGATCTTCGTGAACAAGCGACCGCTGCTGACCGAGTCCGGTTGCCAAGAGGACTCGACGTTCAGCGTCTACAATCCCGCGACCGACCTGGACATCGAGCAGCACTGCGCCATGGAACGTATCGGATCTACCCTGCACAAGATCGGCAAGCGCAGCCCCACAGTCAGCGCTCCCCCCGATCAGGCGACCGTCGAGGTTGGCCGAGGCCTGGTTTGGCTCGCCAGCGACAACCGTTTGCTCCCCTACGATTCTCGTGACTATGGAAGCGTGTCGCGCGCCGAATGCACCGAGACCGTGATCTTCCGGCTGGTCAGTGAAGAGGGCTACTTCGACGTCGACGCCCGTTTCTCGATCATCGATTGAAGACCAGCTTGCAGCGCGCCCAGACAAAGTTCCCAGAGTGCGAAGGGCTCCTCTTGACCGGGCTAGCGGCATCGCGCTTAGTTAAGTGTTCCTGATGCGGCGCCAAGTCGATGAGGTCGTCCTGGTTTGCGGCGCCTGCGATGCGGCGAATGTGCTCAGCAGGCCCAGCTGTCGCTCTTGCGGGCAAGCGCTGGCCCTCTTCGCCCGGACGACGCCGGGGCACATCCCCGAACGAAGTCAATCATCGGCGGACGCGCCCATTCGCGCAGGCGACGCGAAACACTCTAGATCTCCCAGGCAAAGTGTAGAAAGATCGACGCTCCCAGTTGGGTCTTCGGAGGTAGCGATGGATCAAGCGAAATATTACGTCTGTTCGTCCTGTATGACCCCGGTGCCCAGCGGACACAAGTTCTGCGGTCGCTGCGGCGCAGGCGTACCGGACGAGATCCTGAATATCCAGGCGCACTTCTTCAGCGACATGCAGGATCCGTCGAAGGCGCGCCTGATCCTGATCCGGGGCGAAGGCCAAGACGGGCTCAGCTACCACCTGAAGGCTGCGCAACACATCGTCGGCCGGCAGGGTCAGCTCGAGTTTCCCGACGACGCGTTCATCTCACCGCGACACGCGAACCTGTTCTATCGCGACGGCACGTTGGTCGTCCGCGACGAGGGTTCGCTGAACGGCGTCTACTTCCGAGTCCGTGGCAGCGTCGAGATCTCTCCGGGCGACACCTTCCTCGCCGGTGAGCAGCTGTTCCGTGTAGATCCGACGCCCAAAGCTTCCGACGGCGCCGACGCCGAGGGGACGTATTTCTATTCCTCGCCGAAGTACCCCAGCGCGTTTCGCATCAACCAGCTGCTCGAGGGCGGCGCGGTCGGTATGACGGTTTGCGCTCGCGGCAACTCGCTGCAAGTCGGTCGCGAAGACGGGGACCTGAACTTCCCCGGCGACATCTACATGTCCGCCAAACATGCGACGGTCGAAGAGCGCGGCGACAAGTTCATTTTGACCGATCACGACAGCCGCAACGGCACCTATATCCGCATCAAGACCGAGCGGGCCTTGACCCACGGCGACTACATCTTCATCGGTCGCAAGCTGCTGCGCGTCGAGCTGAACAGCAACTGAGCGAGGCACTGCTCGGCGCGACGGCGTCAGGCCGAAGCTTCAGATCGAAGCTTCGGCTGCCTGGAGCAGTCGCTGCACGTCCATCGCGTGTGGGTAGAGCGCGGTGCGGGCGAAGCGGCCGGTGCGCCCCGCCTCCAGGCGCGGCATGATCCCAGCGATGCGGCGGAGCGCGTCCGCGATGCGACGGGGCACGTTCAGGCGATCGACGATCGGATCCAGGAAATCGAAAGCGGCCTCGACCCGGTCGCGGCTGCCGGCGAGTACCTCTTGCAGAGGCCAGTACAAGAGCACCGTCCACAGCACGATGTCGTCGAAGGCGCTGCCGTGCTCGTTGGTGGCACGGTCGAGCGCGCGGAGCAGCCGCCACGCGCGCGTCGCTCCTTCTTCCAGGTCCGAAAGGTAGGCGCTGAGCTCGGGCAGGAGCACGTCCAGCACGCCGGTTTCCCACGCCAACCAGATGGAGCGGTGGGCGGCGCCGCCGCGCGCCAGCCGCAAAACCTCCTCGAAGAGCCTGGGCCGAGCCGCCATCGACAAGGCGCCGCGACACTGGACCATCGCGTCGTAGACCTCGGGAGTAATACCGAGATCGCAGCGCGCACTGAACTTGATGGCCCGCAGGATCCGCACTGGATCCTCCAGGAAGCGCACCACCGGGTTGCCGATGGTGTTCACCGTGCGCCGCTCGATGTCGGGCATGCCGCCGACCCAATCGATCACCTGCTTGCGTTCGATGTCGTAGAACAGGCCGTTGATGGTGAAGTCCCGGCGCAGCGCGTCCTCGTGGGCTTCACCGAACGCGTTGTCGTTGCGGATCAACAGATCTTCGCCGGGCTTGCCTTCACGCGTCGGCGGGCTGCGGCGAAAGGTCGCCGTCTCTACCACGCGGCCGCCGGCGTACAGCACGTGCACGAGCCGGAAGCGCCGTCCAATGATGCGAGAATTGCGAAACAGCCGCCGCACGTCGTCAGGGCGCGCGCTGGTCGCAACGTCGAAGTCCTTGGGCTGGCGTCCGATCAGCAGGTCTCGGACACAGCCGCCCACCAAGTACGCTTCGAAGCCGCTCTGCGTGAGCCGCCGCACGACCTTCGTCGCAGCGGGATCGACACGACGCACGTCGAACTCGACCGGGTACAGCTCCGCGCGAGACTCGCCATTATCGAAATCGCGCGATGACTTGCGGGAAGCGCTGGATCGGTTGCGTCGGGGCTCTCCCTGCCGGCTAGCCTGTTTGGACGGCGCGGGTTCGGCGTGGGGTGCATCCACCTCGGTGATCATTTCTATGTCGGGCATTCCCAGCAGGGGGGAAGGAGTTTCGGAGTGGACGCTAGTGGAAATAGGACGCGCTCGCCAACCATTGTGACCCATGCATCCCCTTCCGTACAGTGACCGGGCGGCCGACGCTGAGTTGTTTTGCGCGTTGCCTCAGGTACGCTTAAACGTCTGGGCTATCTTGGCCGTAGACCGAGGTGGGCACGTGAGCGCATTCTGGCTGAAATACCGTGGTACTAGATTTCCTCTGAGACGCGGGGAGACGGTGATCGGTCGGAGCCCCTACTGCAGCATCGTGCTGTCCAACTCCCGAGCGTCCCGGCAGCACTGCGCCATCACCTGGGACGAAACGGGCCTCTCGTTGACCGATCTGGGAAGTTCCAACGGTACCTATTTGAATGGAACGCGACTCGCGGCCATCGCAAAGCTCCAGGCAGGCGACGTGCTGAGCGTCGGAACGGACATGCTCGAAGTGCTCGAGGTGAAGCGCAAAGCCAGCGATGGCATCACGCGCACGGAGCAAGGGCCGGTGCCCTCGGTAGACGTGTACGAGTTCGACGATGCGCAGAGCACCAAGCGCCAAGAGATGACGCTGGACGTGATCGAAGCCATCGCGTCGAGCGCCGCCCAAGATGGGCTCTCGAGCCGCGTGGCGGCGTCGGTTCGAGGCGCCGTCGACATGTTCTTGAATGCGTTGATCGAGTCCGGCCGGCGACTCTCCGCTTCGGAAGCGGCGCGCCTGGCCGCGGTGACCGAACTCGTGGGTGCTCGGGATCCGAGCGGTGGTCACGCGGAGTGGAAGCACCGCACCATCGAACGCATCGCCCGAGATTCCATCCGCGAGGATTCGATTTGAGCATTCTGCTGGTATCGGGCGATCGCGATGCCTCGCGTTCGTTGTGTGCCGCGCTCGAGCGAGCAGGACGATCCGTCGACGCAATGTCGGCGTTCGAATCCGCGTATGCGACGGTGCTCGCGAAGCAGCCGCGGGTGATCGTGGTCGATGCGGCCGTGCCTGGCCACGACGACCTGATTGCCGAAGCCAAGCGGCGCGCGCCATGGGTGCGGACGCACGTGCTGGTGGATGCCGGCGAATCGCGTGGGGTGAGTGGTGCTTCCACGATTCTGAAGCCGTTCGACGCCTCGGAGGTGGCCGAGCGCCTCGGGCGCGACGCCGAGCTCGCGGAGCTCGAACGCGGGCAACAGAACCAGAAAGCCCGTGCCGAAGGCCTCTCGCGTCTGGTCGAGGAGTGCCTCGAGGCGATCGTCGGTCTCGACGCCGAGGGGCTCGTGCGCTCGTGGAATCCAGGCGCCGAGAGCCTGTACGGTTACTCGACCCAAGAGGCGATCGGGCGGCACATCGATTTCCTGCGGCTCGACCACGAAGACCACGGCTTCTCGAACGACGGAAAGCGTCAGATGATCGAGACTACCCGCCGGCGCAAAGACGGCAGCGAGGTGCTGGTGCTGCTATCGCGCACGTCGCTGCGCGAGACCGCCGGAGCCTTTCGCTCCGTCGAGGTGTCGCTCGACATCACCGAACGGCGCAAGCTCGAACGCGAGCTCGAGCACAGCGAACGCCTGGCTGCGATCGGGCGCATCGCCGCGGGCATGGCGCACGAGATCAACAACCCGCTCAGCGTGATTCAGTCGTGCTCCGTCTACTTCGCCGAGGCCGCGGCGCGCTTCGGTGATCCAGAGCTGGCAGAATCGGCGGCTGACATGGAGATCGCTGCCGAGCGCATTCGTAGCTTCGTCCAGCATGTCTGCGGCTTCTCGCGGCGCGGCCGGCCCCAGCTCACCGACACTCCGGTGCAGACGGCGATCGAGGTAGCCACGCGCATGGCCCGCCCGCGCGCTCTCGACGCGGGAGTCACGCTCGACGTCAGCATCGAAGAAGGAGCGAGCGCGCCCAACGACTCACCGCGTCTGGCGCAAGCGATCCTCAACGTGCTGTCGAATGCCATCGACGCGGCCCGCGCCGGCGGCAAGCACGTCTGGCTCTCCGTAGTTTCGGAGGAGCGCCAGGTGAAGATCTGCGTCGACGACGACGGCCTCGGCATCGCCGACGCGCTCAGGGAGCGCGTCTTCGAACCGTTCGCGACCACCAAGCCCTACGGGCAGGGTACCGGGCTCGGTCTCGCGATCACGCGCCAGATCATGCAAGATCACCGAGGGAGCGCCCAGCTGGTGCCACGCGCTGCCGGCGGCGCTCGCGCCGAGCTGATCTTGCCCAAGCTCGTCACCAGCGCCCACTCGATCCTGGTGCTCGACTCCGACCCTGCGGTCCGCCGCGCCGTCTCTCACGACTTCCGGCGCGAAGGCTTCCACGTGATCAGCGCCGACGCCGTCGAAGCCGTGTCTTTCAACGAGGGCGAGCGCCTGCCCAGCCTGGTCGTCAGCGAGGTCAGGTTGCGCGACGCCGAGGGCATCGAGCTCGTCGAGCGCATCCGCGAGGTGCTGCCGCGCGCCTGCCTGCTGATCCTCACCGGCGACCCTGCGCGCAACTCGCTCCCCGGCGTCACCCGCGTATTCGGCAAACCCTGGAACCGCGAGCAGCTCATGAGCACCGCGCGCCGGTTGTGCCTGGAAGCGGAGGCGCAAGAGCAGGCCTCGCTGCGCCCGCTGTTGCCGTGACAGCTAGCGAATGAACGGCGGCTGGTAGCCGTTCGCTCGGTAACGGTGGGCTTCGAAGAAGGCGTGCAGGGTGGCGAGGGGTTCCTCGAGCAGGTCGGTGTCGCCGGAGAGATCTTGGGTTTCGCCGGGATCTTTGCCGAGATCGTACAGCTCGCTGGTTTTGGTGCGGGTGTCGTAGATGACCTTGAGGCCGTTCGGAAGGACCAGGGTCTGCTGCAAGCGATTCTCTGCGGCGATGGGCCGCGTGAGCCGAGGCGTGCCGCCCTGCAGGGTGGCGAGGAGGCTTTGGCCCATGCAAGAGGCGGGCACCGCCTGTCCGAAAATTTCGAGGATGGTCGGGCCGAGATCCATCGTCGTGACGGGGGTGGTGATGCGTCGCGCGGGGGTGCCTGGGATCTTGAACATGAGCGGCACGCGCAGCACCTCGTCGTAGAGGGTGGTGCCGTGGGTGCGGCTGCCGTGCTCGCCGAACGCTTCGCCGTGGTCGGCCTGCACGATCACGATGGTGCGGTCCGCGAGGCCCTGGCTTTCGAGCGCGTCGAGCAGACGCTCGAGTTGCTGGTCCACCAACGCGACTTCGCCGAGGTAGCGCTCGAAGGGGGTGCCCTTTCGTGCCGCGAGATCATAAGGATCGTGGGGATCGCTGAAGTGCGTGTGCAGAAAGAAGGGGCCGCGCCGTAGCTTCGCGAGCCGCTTCAGGATGGCGTCCATGACAGGCGCTGCCGGTATGTACTTGTGCTTGTCCTTGGGGCGGATCTCCTCCGCGAAGCCCCTGACGATCCCGCGCCCGTTGCGGAGCCAGCCGATGGCGTTGAAGTTCACGGTGGGCACGCGTGCGGCGCGCAGATACTCGGGAAACCGCAGCGTCGAGTCGCCCTGGACGCCGATTAGACCGTCGTGGTCCTTGGACCAAAACTGTTGCGAAAAGTATTTGCAGGTAAAGACCGACGTGACGGAAACCTTCGTGAGGGTGCCGGGCGCCCGGGCGTTTTCGAACCATACCGATTCGCGGCGCAGCCGGGCGAGCGTGGGGAGCTGTTGGTCGTAGCGACCGCTGACCACGTCGGCGCGCAGCGCGTCGACGGTGAGCATGAGCACGATGGGGTCGTCGAAGAACCCCGGGCGCGGCGGCGCAGGGAGCTCTCCGTGGGGGCGCGCCGCGAACCATTCTCCATCTCGTGCGGCGAAGCCGGTCTGGGGTTCACCGCGCACGCGAGCCAGCAGCCCGTACACCGGTGCGTTCTGGGACCTGAGCAGCGCCGTCTGGACCCGCCCGCTGGGGGCGACGGCGATGAAACCGGCGACAGCGAGCGCGCCGCACACGACCAGTGCGGTGCGCTGGCGCGAGTGACGCGCGAGGTACGCTGACGCTGCGTGCAGCCAGCGCGCCCATGGATCGTGAGCCAGGGCCGGCGTCAGGGCGGCGACCGCGACCAGGCACGTAAACAGGTGCACTCCGCGGTAGTCTCCCGGCAATACCAAGTGGTTCACGACGATGAGGGCGATCGCGGCCCCCGCGCCCGCGACGCGCCAGCGAGCTCGGGACGCGAGTGTCACGCTCACGAACCAGGCGAGCGCGATGCTGCTGGCCATCGCCGTGATGAGCAGCGCTTGCGTCAGCCAGGGTGGCGCGCTCGGGCCGTGCCGTTCGCTGAAGTTCCACACGTCGTCCGGCAGCACCGCCCAGCCAAGTAAGTTCCCGAGGACGAGCAGCGCCAGTGTTGCGCTGAGCCGGCTGCTGATGCCGCCGCGATGCCAGAGTTTGATGCTGAAGTACGTGAGGAACGCGAACGCCCCGTTCTGAGCTGCGTTGAACGCCTGGAGCTCGAGCCACTCGCTGGCGGGGCGTGGGCTCGCTCCGAGCGCGACCACGTTGGCGATCCAGGGTGCCATCCATGCCAGGGCTGCGGCCTGCCCGGTGGGGGCAGGCCCACGGGGCGCCGCGAGTTCCATCCGGCGCAAAGGTAGCTTGGCGTCGAGGGTCGAGCCAAGGGGTGGCTGGTGAAAAAGGCGCTCACAGCACGCGACGACTGCGGTAGGTTGGTCCGCGTCGTGTCCATTGATGCCATCGTCGTTCTCGGCTGTCGCATCGCGCAGGGGGGCCAGCCCGCCGGGGCGGCGCTGCGCCGCGTGAAGGGTGCGGCCGCGGCGTATCACAGCGGCTTGGCGCCGTGGGTGATCGCCAGCGGCGGCAGATGCTGGCACGGCGTGGCAGAAGCCGACGCCTTCCGTGCGCAGCTGATGCACGAGCAGGTGCCCGGTGACCGCGTGCTCGTCGAGCGCGTGAGCATGACCACGCGCAGCAACGCGAACCGTGTCGCCGAGCTGTTCGAGGTGCGCCAGTGGCGGCGGGCCGCGCTCGTCAGCTGCGATTGGCACCTGCCCCGCGCCGAGCGTTGCTTCGCGGAAGCTGGCATCGAGTGCGTGCTCGTGCCCGTGGCGTCACCGGCGGTCTCGCGCTTCCAGCGTGTGCTGCGCGGCTTGCGCGAGCAGGCGAGTTATCGTCTCGATCGAGGGTTGCGCTTTGGGGGCTGAGCGAGTCGGCGCACGCGTCCGCGCATGCTGGCTCGGCGTGTTCTTGCTGGGCGGAGTTGCTTGCGGCGGTGACCCGGCGCCGAGCGCGCCTGCCGCGCCCAGCGCTTCGGCGTCGGCATCAGCGCGTGCGTCCGCCACGGCCGTCCTCGATCGCCTCCGTTCGATCGAGCAGCGCCGCGACAGCGCTGCCGTCCGACCGGACCATCTCACGCATCGGGATCCCCGCGTGCGGCGTGAAGCGGCGCGCGCGCTGGCGCGCATCGCCGATCCGGGGGCTGTCGAAGCGCTGCGCGGGCTGCTCCGCGACACGGACGGCGCGGTCGTCACCTGGGCGGCGTATGGTCTGGGTTATACGTGCAAGGGGCGCGAATCGAAGCTCGTCCCCGAGCTCACGCTGCGCGCCGCCAGCTGGGCGGTGGAGGCCGACGCAGCCGCCGTGGGCGCAGCCGACTCACCGCTCGCGGCGATCGCGCAGGCGCTCGCCCGCTGCGGCACGCCCGAAGCAGAGCGTTCGCTGCGAGCTTGGCTGAGCCAGCCTGCGCTGACGGACACGGCCGCGCTGGCGCTGGGCACGCTCGCCGGACTTTACGCGCGTCTCGAGGATGCATCGGCGGTGGCGCTGCTCGACGTTGCGGCGCGGCCGGAGCCTAGTGCGCCGCACGCGTTGTACGCGTTCACGCGCTTGCCGGCGCTGGGGGCCACGGTGCAAGAGCGCCTGCGCAAGCTGGCAACGGCGGCTCTCGGGCGCGCCGGGCTGCCTCGCACGTTTGCGATTCGCTCCCTGGGGTTTGCTGGTGCCCCAGCCGCCGAGGCTCTCGGCCAAGTGTTGCTGGACGCGAAGGCCTCGACGAACGACCAGAGCGCCGCCAGTCTGGCGCTGCGCCGGCTGGGCGACGCCGGCGAGCTCGCGTTGGAGCAATCGTTGGGGAAGCTCGTCGAGCGCGGGCTGACCTCGGAACGGTTGCTCTCGCCCGCCTTCGGACCCCTGCTCACCACCCTGGAAGGCATCAGCCTGCCCCTGGGACCGGCGAAGCAAGCGCTGAGCCAACTGCAAGAGCTGCCCTTGCCCGCGGCGTCCGAACCGGCCGCGCGTCGCCGTGTGGTGGTGCTTCGGTGCCGGGCGGCGGCGCTGCTCGCAGGCAGCGCCAGCGCGGCGCGACACCTGCTCGAGTGCGATCCCGAACCGAACGGTGTGGTGGGTCAGCTGGCCCGAATCAGCGCCCTCGATCGGGCGCCCCTCGGCGGTGCGCGCCTGCGTTCGTGGGAGCGCTTCACCAACTCCGACCAACCCGGCGTGCGGCAGGCCGCGCTTCGGCTCTTGGGCAGCCACGCCGAAGTGGCCGACGCCGCGCGCATTCTCGGCAAGGCCCTGGCGGCCGAGGCGCCCGGCACGGTGGCGACCGCTGCCCAGATCTTGGCGGCGTTTCCCGAGCGCGGCTCGAGCGAGCCGAGTGCAGCCGGTGCGGCTGGTGCTCCGCACCCCGAGTTGATTCAGGCATTCCAGACGTCGCTCACCACCGCCGAGAAGCGCGGGTCGGTCGAGGCCCTCTCGGCGCTACTAGATGCAGCGGGCAGCCTGCAACTCTTGAGCGCCAAGCCCGTGCTCGAGCGCCACTGCGCGAGCGATCAGCCGACCTTGCGCCTGCACGCCGAGCGCGCCCTCGCGCGCTTGGGGGACAAGGCGCGTCGTTGCGAGGAGTTCACGCCGCCTGCCGAGCCCCCGCCGGAGCTCGAGCGCGCCGCGCGACGAACGCAGCCGTTGACGCTGGCATTCGCGACCGACGTGGGTGAGCTCACGTTGACGCTGGATCCGTCGGAGGCGCCGGTAGCCGTGCAACGGATCGTCGATCTGGTCGAGTCGGGCTACTACGATCAGATGGCCGTGCACCGCGTGGTGCCGGGTTTCGTCGTGCAGTTCGGCGATAAACTCGGTGACGGTTTCGGAGATGGCGGGCGCGCCCCACTGCGCTGCGAGACTGGTCCCCGATCTTTCGCAGCGTTCGATGCAGGAATGGCGCTGGCGGGGCGAGACACCGCTGCGAGCCAGGTCTTCGTGGCGCTCGACCGTTACCCTCGTCTCGACGGCGACTACGCCTGGGTCGGGCACGCGGGTCCGGAGTGGTTGCGCGTCGCGCAAGGCGACCGCATCCTGAAGGTCTCCGTGAAGCGCTGAGCTTCGACGCCCGAAATCAGCGTTGCCTTTGGCAGGCGCACTACTACGCTCCCGGCATGCTTCTAGCGGTGGATGTCGGCAATACTAACGTCACCTGCGGCGTGTTCGCCGAGGCTGACCTCGTGCACACGTTCCGCCTGAGAAGCTCACGCGAACGCACCGTCGACGAGTGCGCCGTCTCGCTGCATCAAATGCTCGCGTTGCGTGGGGTCGCCGCCCGCGACCTCTCGGCGGCCATCGTGGCCAGCGTGGTGCCAGCGCTGACCGAGACGTTCGCGCGAGCGATCGACGCGACTTTGGTGCAGCGTCCACTGGTGGTCGGGGCTCCGGGTTTCGACCTGGGGCTCGTCATCGCCTGCGACAACCCGGCCGAAGTCGGCGCGGACCGCATCGTGAACGCGGTCGCGGCGCTGGCGCGCTGCCCGGGCGGCGCGCTGGTGGTCGATCTGGGCACCGCGACCACCATCGACTGCGTCTCGCCTCGCGGGGAGTTTCTGGGTGGCGTGATCGCGCCTGGCGTCGAGGTCGGTCTGCAAGCGCTGGTCGGCCGCACCGCGAAGCTGCCACCCGTACCGTTGACACCACCCCCAGCCGCGCTCGGCCGAAACACTCGGCACGCGATGCAGGCCGGTAGCGTTTACGGGCATGCGGCGTTGGTCGACGGGCTCTTGTCGCGCTTGCAAGCCGAGCTCGATTTCGAAGCCGAGGTGATCGGTACCGGCGGGCTCGCGCCCGCGATCGCGCCCCACACCACACGCCTGCGCAGCCTCGACCCCGACCTGACGCTCTCGGGTCTGCGCGTGTTGTTCGAGAAGAATCGCGGCGCTGTATGAGGCGTCGCTGGTGGGTCGCCCTGCTGGGCGTGCTCGGCCTCGTGTTGGCATCTTGGCTGGCACTGGTGCGGCCGGAGAGCTCCGCGAACGGCGCACCGAGCGGTGATCGCATCGTTTCGCTGTCGCCGGCCCTCACCGAAACGCTGTTCGCGATCGGCGCTGGCGATCGCGTCGTCGGCGTCAGCGACTATTGCAACTACCCCGAACTCGCGCAGCAGCGGCCGCGCACCGGCACCAGCATCACGCCTCGCTATGAAACCATCGTGTCACTCGAGCCCAGTGCGATCGTCACCGAAGCCGTGGTGAACGCGCGCCCGCAAGAGCTGCGCCGCTTGGCTCCCACGCTCGAGCTGCCCTGGTTGACGCTGGCCGACGTCGCCGGCAGCACCCGACGCCTGGGGCAACTCGCCGGTCGCGCGAAGGCCGCGAACGCACTCGCAGATCGCCTCTCGACACGGCTCAGCGTACCAGCGCCAGCGACGGCGCCGCGCGTCCTGTTGGTGTTGGGCTACGGCGCCGATACACTCGACCAGGTCTGGTTCATTCGACCGAACTCGATCCACGGAGCCGCGCTCAGGGCCGCTGGCGGGCGGAACGTGGTGGCGCACGACGTTCTCGGGCAACCGCGCCTGAGTCTAGAACGCGTGCTCCAGCTCGATCCCGACGCCGTGATCGTCCTGCTCAA
This sequence comes from Polyangiaceae bacterium, assembly GCA_025937785.1. Lineage (GTDB taxonomy): Bacteria > Myxococcota_A > Polyangia > Polyangiales > Polyangiaceae > JAICQQ01. Next base: position 13,178 of record JAICQQ010000039.1, on the reverse strand, counting down.
CGATGACGCCGCCCCGGTGCGCCGCATCGAAGAGCAATGGCAGCGCTTGACCTCGCTGACGGCCGTGAGGCAGGGGCGCGTGGCGGCGCTCGTTGCCCCGGAAGCGTTCGCGAACGGGCCCAGGATCCTGGAATTGGTCGATCGCTTATCGGCCCGCCTGAAGGCTTGGTCGCGGTGAGCACGCTCCGGTTCAGGTCCGTGACGTTGGATGGCCACGAGCGACCACGCCTGGCTGGCGTCGATTTCGAGCTCTCGCAAGGCCAATGCGCATTTCTGATCGGCCCGAATGGGGCCGGCAAGTCGAGCATCCTGCGCCTGGCGCTGGGGCTCGAGCGGCCGAGCAGCGGACAGGTAGCGTTGGGGGGACGCTCCCTGAGCGCGCTGGCGCCGAGCGCGCGCGCCGCCCAGGTGGGGTGGTTGCCGCAGCAGCTCACGTTCGAGCAAGCGTTGACCGCGCTCGACGTGGTCGCGGCTGCGCGCTATCGCTTCGGCGAGTCGTACACCCGCGCCCGCGCGCGCGCCGGCGAATGGCTTCGAGAGGTGCACGCTGTCGAGCTGGCGGCGCGCCGCGTCACGAGGATGTCCGGAGGCGAGCTCCAGCGCGTGAAGCTCGCGGCGCTGTTGGCGCAAGAAACCCCGCTCTTGCTGCTCGACGAACCGGCGAACCACCTCGATCCGGCGTATCAACTCGAAGTGTACCGGCTGCTGGGTGCTGCGTGGCGCCGCGGGCTCGGCATCTTGTGCGTCACCCACGACATCAATCTGCTCCGGCTCCTGCCTGATCCCGAGACGATCCGACTGCTCGGCGTGCGCGCGGGTCAGCTCCGCTTCGACACGTCGTACGCCGACCCAGCGCTCTCGGAAAGGCTGGGCGATCTGTACGGTGTTGCGTTCGATCAGTTCGGAGAGGACCAGCGCTGGTTCTTACCTCGAGGCGACGCCGCGGGGCTGCCATGAGAATCGCGCTGACGCTAGCGGTCGTCCTCGCCTCGTGCCTCGTCGCGGTGTTCGCCGGCCCGAGCTTCGAGGGGGCGCAGGGCGACTTCGTGCTGTGGCAGTTGCGGGTGCCCCGCGTGCTCGCCGGCATCTTGGTCGGAAACACGTTGGGATTGGTGGGCGCGGCTTTTCAGGCGCTGTTTCAGAACGATCTGGCCACCCCGAGCACCGTCGGCACGACCGCGGGGGCAACGCTGGGCGCGCTAGTGGCGCTGGTGTTCGGCGGAATGGTCGGGACCAGCATTCTGCCGCTGGCCACCCTATTCGCATTCTTGGGTGCGGCCTTGGCGAGTTTGGCGGTGGCGCTGGTGGCGGTGCGCGGCTACGCGCGCATGGGTGACGTACTGTTGGCCGGGATCGCCGTCACGCTGGCCAGCTCGGCGCTGTCGCAGGGCGTACAATCGGTAGCGGACATGCGCGCGCTGTTTGCCGCGACCCAGTGGGCACTCGGACAGCTGCCGCAGCTCGGCTACGGCGGCATTCGGTTCTTGGCACCGATCGTCGTGGCGTCGACGCTGCTCGTGCTCAGTCAAGTGCGGCCGTTGCAGGTGCTCTCGCTGGGCGAAGAGCTGGCACACGCGCAGGGGGTTCACGTGCGCCGCGTGCGCCTGATAGTGCTGTTGGGCGGCGCGCTCGGCGTCGCTGGGTCGGTGGCTTGGTGTGGCCCCATCGCCTTCGTGGGGCTGATCGTGCCGCACATCGTGCGCCTGACGACCGGCCCCGAACTGCGCACGTTGTTGCCGCTGAGTGGCGTCGTCGGCGCCGGGTTTCTCGTGGCTTGTGACACGCTGGCACGGGTGATCTGGTCGGAACGCGAGCTCCCCGTGGGCGTGCTCACCGCCACGCTGGGCGCGCCCGCGTTGTTCATGCTGGTGCTGCGGCGTCGCTGACCGCGGCGGTCCGCCGTAGCCAGGCGTGCGCGGCAGCGAAAGCCAGCAGCAGACTCAACCACTGCGTGAGCGAGAGCTGCGCCGGTTCGCCGAACCCGTGTGCCCATACGGCCGCGAGCGCTGCCGGGACGGTGCTGAGCGCGATGCTGGCGACACGCACGCGGTTCTGCCGGAACGACATGCCTGGCCCGTAAGCGAACGCGGTGCTGAACATCAAGAGGCCGAGCGGCAGATAGATGCCGGGCTCGAGGTGCGGACCGAACACCCCCCGGTCGAGATCTCCGCGGAAGGCCTCGAGCACGAAGCGCACGGCGGCGTACCCGAACACCAGCACCAAGCCCACCTGTCCGTGGAAGCGCCGCCGCGGCCCCAGGTACCCGACCAGCGCCAGCAGCGCGAGCGCCGCGAATGCCTCGTACAGTTGCACCGGCTCGACAGGTAAGGAATGAAGTTGCTCGGGCGCCAGCAGGCCGTGCTTCACTTGAGCCGTCCAGGCAGCGGCACCGAAAACGGGGGCTGCGTCCGGATCGCCCCAGCGCGGGAAGCTCCCCAGAGCGCGCAGCCAGGTCGGTGTGTCCGTGGCTTGGGGCAGGCCGAAGTCGCAGCCCTCGAGGTAGCAACCGATCCGAATCAGTACCGCCCCGAGCGCCAGGCTCGCCGCGCTCGCATCGAGCCACTGCCAGAACGAGACCCTCTGGTACTTTGCGAACCAAGCGGCGCTGGCGAGCCCGGCGATCAGCGCCGCCATGCCCGAGAGCCCACCTTGGCGCAGGGCGAATAGATCGAGCTGGGGCGCTGCCCCCGCGCTCGCCGCGACGTAGGTCACCCGCGCCGCTATCAGCGCAGTCAACGCAGCGATCACGAAGCAGTCGCCCACCCAGCGCCGGTCGAGCCCGCTGCGCTCCGCGTTTGCCGCACACGACCGCCACGCGAGCACCAGCCACAACCCGAGCAGGCTGCCCCACGCCGGGACTTGCACGGCGGCGAGTGTGATGCGCTGATCCGCGAGGGCGAAGCTGGCGTAACTTGCGGTTGCTGCGAGCGCTGCGCCGAACACCGTCATGGCGCGAGCCTTGTGCCACTCGGCGTAGCCGGCGATGCACAGCCCGACGAGTGCGAGCGCCACGAGCGCCGGCAGCAGCGGGAGCTCCCAGGTCGGAAGCGGTAACGTGAACAGAATGGGGTGCAAAGTCGGCCGCCTCTCGCCCTGTGCTAGCATGCTCGGCGTGCGTTGTGTGAAGCTCCTGCTGCGTGTCGCTGCTCGCTTCGCACGCGTGCGCTCGGTGGCGGTCGCGAGCCTGCTGCCAGTGCTCGCGTGTGTGCCGGAAGAGCGTCCGGGGGCTGCGGCGAGCTCAGCCTCGGCGGCGATCGAATGGGCACCGATGCGTTCGTACCGGAGCGTACCGCGCACGGTGACCTCGGCGCCGATCGCGGCGAGTGCGGCACCCGCGGGCTCGGGCAGCGCCGACGAGATCGCGCAGCAACCTGTCACCGACGACTTCGAACGCGACGACCTGGGTGTGAACTACCTGCCGACGAGCAGCGCATGGAGACTCGAGCGCGGTCGGCTGTGCGCCAAGGGCGCTAGAAACCGGCCGGTCTGGTTACGACGCCGGCTGCCGACGAACGTGCGCATCGAGTTCGAGGCAGTTAGCTATTCTGAGGATGGTGACATCAAGGTAGAGTTGTTCGGTGACGGAAGCAGCTTCGCGACGACCAACTCCTACACGGACGCCTCGGGCTACCTCCTCATCTTCGGCGGCTGGAAGAACACGCTGCACGTGTTGGCGCGTCGCGACGAACATGGCACTGATCGCGTGGCGCTCGCGCTGGACGGGCTCACGCCGCGCAGCCGGTTCGTCGTGCCAGAGCAGCGCTACGCATTCACGATCGAACGAAAAGACGGTAAGACCTTGAACTTTTGGGCCGATGCCCAAAAAATTCTCTACCTGCAGGACAAACAGCCCCTCTTCGGTCCCGGACACGATCACTTTGCCTTCAACGCCTGGCTCGCTCCAGTCTGCTTTGACAACCTGAAGGTCGTACCGTTAGGAGGCTAAGCCTTGGACAGCGCCGAACTCGACAACGCCCTTTCTGAGCTCGAGACGCGTGTCGATCGTTTGCGCGCCCTGTACGAACAGTACTTCCTCGGCATCGAGCGGCTGGAGCCGCTGATCCCTCGCAAAGACGTCGATCGACGCATTTGGCAGCTCCGCCGCGAGAAGATTCGGAATACCGCCAAGCGGTTCAAGCTGCAGACCATCATTCAGCGCTACAACACGCTGCAGCAGTACTGGCAGCGCATCTGTCGCGAGATCGAGCGTGGCACCTATCGCCGGCACGTGCTCCGCGCCGAGCGCGCCACGACCACAGTGTCCGACATCGTGGCGCAGAAAGAGGCCGAGAAACGAGCGCACGCCGAGGCGCGCACCACCGCGGACGACTTGGCCGACATGCTCGCTCGCGACGTGGACGCCGAACACGAGTTCGCGCGAGCCGTCGCCGAGGCGTCGGGTCAGTTGAGCCCCCGCTCGAAGCCGCCTCCTGCGCCCTCGTCCAACCCCTACGAGGCACTCGATCTGGAGCTCGAAGGCATGCCTGACACGCGCCCGCCGCCCGCGCCTGCCACGGGGGCAACGCCGGGCGCCAGGCCAAGCGAGCCACGAGGCAACCTGCTGGCTGCGCTCGGCGCTCGACCAGGGACCACCTCACGCGCCAGCACCGGATCGCTGGTGGGACCTGCGCCCATGCGCAAGGGCAAGTTGCGCCCGCGGCCGGGGGCAGAGGGCTCCGCCGCCCCGCATCCGTCGGCCCAGACCTCTGGCGCGGCTCGTCCCGCGGCGGCTGCCGCCGCACCCGCAGCCCCCGCTGCTCCTGCGCGACCCGCTGCTCCCGCACGTCCCGCTGCTCCCGCACGTCCCGCCGCAGGATCCACGACGGGGCCCGCAGCTCCGCCCCCCCCGCGTCGCGCCGCAGATACGGCCGGGGCCGCAGCTCCGCCCCCCGCACGTCCCGCTGCGGCATCCACGGTTGGGGCCGCAGCTCCGCCCCCAATTCGTCAGAGCTCCGGTGATGGCGGCGCCGCATCAGCCGCAACCGCTCGGGCAAATCCAGCGCCTCGTCCGAACCCCGAGACTACGGCGCAGGGCTTGACCGAGCAGCGCATTCTCGAGCTGCACCGCGACCTGGTCGCCACGAAGCAGCGCATTCGGGAGGCGGGCAAGGTCAGCGTCGACGGGCTAGCCAAGTCCCTCCGTGCCGCGGAGTCGAAACTGAAGGCGCAGCACAAGGACCGGCGCATCGACTTCGACATCGTGATCAAGAACGGTAAGGCGGTGGTGAAGCCGATCGTCCGCTGATCCGGTGTCGTTGTTTCTCCTACATTGTCTCGGCAGGAGGCGAAAGGGGACTAGCCGGAAAGGCCTCTTCGCTCCGCGACCGCTGAAGAACGGGTGCGACGCGATTCGACGAGGACCTCGTCGTCGCAGAAGAGGATTGCGCAGGAACCCCGACCCTTTTCGCGCATACGGGCGCAAAGCTCCGAGAGCTCGCTGTCTGCGTCTACGACGTCTCCCTCCACGGGCTGTCGCGTGGTTTGATCGTAACGACAGTTGTCTAACGCAACCCACAGGCCCTTGAACTGCTCTGAGTGGCAGAGCTCGGGCCAGGTCATCCTGGTCGTCATTCGCTGGCTACCTTACTTCTCTTTGTCATGTGGCCAAACAGGCCCCCCACTCACTGCTCAGCCTTCTTCTTAAACGATGCGACGAGTCTATGAATAGCTTTTGGCAATCGTCAAGCCGGAAGTGTTGCAAAAAGTATACACTTGGTGAGTTCCGCTTCTAGAACGGCCTAGCGGCTGTTTTATTTAGCCCCGCGAAATCACTGGCATTTTGCGACGACTTTGCTCAAGCGGCCACTGGCGGCGCCCATTTGAGCGGCGGCAGCTGCAATGGCCTGAACCTGCTGGCAATTGCCAGCCGCGGAGGCTGCCTCAGCGGCTCGCGTCGCACGCCCGGCAACCAGGGTCTTGCAGTCCTGTTGCCCTTTCGGATCGCTGCAGCTTCGGAAGGCGCTGGCCGCACCCGCGATGTTGCCGCTGCGTGCCGCCGCGAGGCAGGCGTCACAAGAACCGCCGCCGCCGCTTGCCGGCGCCGAGCCGGTGGTGTTGGAAGCGGGGGCGCCTGTGGTCGAGGTTCTGGGCGGATCGGGCGGCTTGGTCGAGGTGGTCGAACTCTGCTGGGTGGGCTTCGTCGTCGGCGGAGTCGGCGTCGTGGTTTCCTGGGGCGTGCTGGTATCCGTGGTGGCGGCGGTCGGAGTTTCCGGAGCGATCTCCGGATCCACTTCGACGGCTGGCCCGCTCGCGGTCGAGGGAGTCGTTGCCAGCGGTTCGATCGGCGGGACGTCTTCCTCCGGCTTGAGTGACGTGATCGCCACGACGACGATCGCAATGAGCAGCACCGCCCCAACCGCGCCGAGGCCGATGACCAACCCTTTTCCACCTCCAGAGCTCCCAGGGCGTGGTGCCATGGGGGGTGTAGGGGCCGCCATGACGTGGCCCGGCGGCGTCATCGCGGGCTGCGCTGGGGCATAGTTCTGCGGGGCATAGTTCTGCGCCGCAAAGTCCGGTGCGGCGGCCATCGCTGCCGTGGCGGTGCTGCCCCCGGCGCTGACCCCGGGCCCCGAGTCGACCGTCACTCTCCCGCCCTCTGTCAACTCTTCGAAAAATTGACGTGCGGTCGCTTGCCGCTGTTCGGGATCTTTGGCCAAGGCCTTCATGATCGCTGTCCGCATGGCGCTGGGGATGCTGCCCCCCGTCGCGACCGCTTCGAAGGGGCGGGGCTGCGCCGTCATGTGCTCGGTGGCCCATTGCCAGGGCGTGTCAGCCTCGAAGGGCAGTTGGCCCGTCAGCATCTCGTAGGCCATCACGCCCAGCGAATAGATGTCACTGCGCTTGTCGAGGGCCTTACCCGTGAACTGCTCCGGGCTCATGTAGGGCGGGGTGCCGAGGACCATGCCCTGTTGGGTCAGCTTTTGTTCCTTGGCCCGATCGGCGGACTCGGTACGCGCCGCAATGCCGAAATCGAGGACCTTGACGAAGTCGCTCTCGCCCGCGCGCTTGCCGAGGATGATGTTTTCGGGCTTCAGGTCGCGGTGGATGATCTTCTGCTCGTGAGCTTCGTCGAGGGCGCCGGCGACCTGACGCATGATGTGGATCACACGGTCGGGAGCCAAAGCACCGGTCGCCTGGATGATATCGGCGAGGGGCTTACCCTCGACGAACTCCATCGCGATGTAGAGAGTGCCGTCCTCGGTCGCTCCGAAGTCGTAGAACTTGATCGTGTTCGGGTGCTCGAGCTGGGCCACCGTACCGCACTCGCGGTGAAAGCGGGCCAGCACGGATGCATCCTTCGAGAGATGCTGGTGCAAGGTCTTGATAGCAACCTTGCGTACCGTCGATCCCATCTGTTGTTCGCCGATGTAGACGATGCCCATGCCGCCTTCACCGAGCACCCCCGTGACCCGGTAGCGCCCGCCGATGAGCTGACCCACCATGGGGTCCTCGCCCGTGTGCTCGGTCGGGAGCAAAGCGCCGCAGCCCGCGCAGAAACGCGCGCCATCCATGTTTTCGTGTTCACAGGCTTCGCACTTCATGGTCGAGCGTTAGCGTCGCATAAACTCGCTGGTTCACGCCACCCTGCTGCTACGGTTCAGGAGGCCGATCGGTCTGTACCGACGCGAACCCGGACAGTCACCCACGTTTCCCGAGCTCCGCGCCAGGGGGCATGAAAACCCGGTCCGGCGGTGGGGTGGACTCAGGGGGACGTTTTTGCGGCCGCCGCTTCCTGATCTGGGCCGAGAGGCCGATCGGGCGGCCATGGCAACGCTGTTTCGCTCCCCGACGCTCGATCGACGAGCACCGCCCGCGTCGCGCGCGGGCTGTTGGGGACGAGCACGGTTTGGCGGGCGCGCACCCCCGCGTCGAAGGTCACCGGCGTTCGCAGTGATCGCGCTCCAGGCTTGGCGGCGGGGGCCGTGACCAGGGGGAAATCGAAGCGCACGCGATCGATGAGCTCGTGGCCTATCCAAAGCTCCACCGCGAAGCGACCCATCTGGCGGGGCGTGGTGCGCGCAGCGTCCAGCTCACGCTTGGTGGCGGCGGCCAGCGCGAGTTTCCCCTGGTCGTACTCGAGCTCGAGTTCCCACTGGGAGGTCAGCGATAGAGGTGTGGGATCGGGTAGGGAGCCGTACTTCCGGCGATGTTCGGCAGCAGGATCGGACGGCGGCTCCGCGCGCTTCTCGGCGGGCCGCCGAGCGGTGAGCGGTGGGGCGTCGCTCGCAGCCTGTGGGTCCCCACTGCCTTCGCCGAGCGCGGTGGGGAACGCCACACCAGGGTTCTCCGGCGTGGTCTTGGCGGGCCCAGTGCAGCCGACCACGAGACAGCTCAAAAGCACCGCCGCCCCACCCCGAGCCAGCGAGCGCTCAGGTGTCGAGCAGGTCGAGGGAACATGCAGCCGAGAGCGACTCGTGCGAGCCGCCGACCGTGGTCCACGAGTCGGTGAATGCATGCGGCGGTGGTAACACGACCCGCCACGGCTGTCCGGTCACATCGGTGAGCTCGACGCGAACGGCATGCAGCATGATGCGCGTGAGGCCGACGACGCCGCCGTTGCTGTCCACCAGCCTTTGGACACCTCCGTAGCGCTTGTCACCCAAGAGCGGTGTCCCTGCCGCGGCGGCGTGCGCCCGCAGCTGGTGGGTTCGGCCCGTGATCGGCGTCAGCGCCAGCAAGGTCAAGGTGCTCGGTGCCCCGGCATGCACCACGCGCTCGATCACGCGATAGCGCGTTTCGGCGTCGCGCTCGGCGCGCCCCTTGCCCAGCTTGCCCCGCCAGACGCCGGCGTCGTTGGCGTGCGCGCCGCTAGCGAGCGCCAGGTACTGCCGGTGGTAGCCGCGGTGCGCGCGCAGGCGCTCGACGTGCTGGCGCGCGCGGTCACCGAGGGCGACCAGCGCCAGGCCGCTCACGCCGACGTCGAGCCGCGAGTGCACGTGGACACTCGAGCCGAGCACCGCGGCGAGCTGTTCCGTGACGCTGCTGCCGCCCCCGAACTGGGTAGGTTCACTCGCCAGCTCGGCAGGTTTGTCGACCAAGAGCAGGTCACCGCGTCGCTCCACGATGTGGCAGCGGGCCTGTGTCGTTCCGTGGACCGGATACACTTCGACGATGTCGCCAGCGCAGACCGCCCGATCCGCCTGGGTTTGCCGCTCTCGATTCACGAACACGACCCCCGAAGCCAAGGCGTCGCCGCCGACTCCTAGCGTGCGGAGCACCGTAGAGAGCGGCCGCTGCCCGCCGGGCGGCTCCACCCAGCGCAGGGCGGGTTCAGCCATGCGGCTGCCTCGCGGCGGGAGTTTGCCTTTCGACGATGCCGCGGTCCCCGTCGACGAAGACGCGCTCCCCGTTTTGCAGCCGCGCCAGACCCGGGCCCAGACCGACCACCGCGGGAATGCCGAGCTCTCGCGCGACGACGGCCGGCAACGACAGCGGTCCGCCGAGCTCGGTCACGAGCGCCCCGGCGTGCGCTGCGGCCAAGCACGTCCAGCTGTCGGACGAGGTGCAGACGAGCACATCCTGGTCGGTGATCGCCTGGCCGGGGCCTGCCAGCGTGTCGAGGCGAAGCACGCGGCCTGTAAAGCTGCCCGTTCCCGTGAAGCTGCCGTGCAAACGCTGGGGTAACGTGTCCACCCCAGGCCCTAGCAGCCACGCACCACCGCCGCGCTGCGTCGATACTCCGGGCAGCGTGGAGCGTGCACCGGCGTTGACCTTCAGCCGCGCGTGGTCTCCCGCGAGCGCAAGCGCGATGTCGTCCAGCCCTGACTCCCACACGATGCCAGCTGGCAGGCTCGAATCCCAGCGCTGCACGCGCCGGTCGGCGTCGAGCAACACCTTGCGCACCAGCCCCGTGCAGCGACCGAGCCAAACCCGGAGCTGCTCGTGCACACGCACGAACCCTGCGGCCCGCGCCAACAGCGCCGCGATCGCCCGCTTCTCGAGCCAACCAGCGGCGCTGGCGATGCGATCGACCATCTGCGCCGCGGTCGGTTCGACGGGGCGCCGGCTGAGGCGCGTGCCCCGCTGCGATCGCGGCTGGTTGTCGTTCGCGGACAACGCCAGGATGCGCAACAGGGTTTCGGGACGCTCTTCCCAGTACGGGTCGCGGAGGTCCCATGCGCTCGACGGTTGATCCCCATGTCGCGCCAGAAAACGCATGATTTCTGCCGTGGCGATGCCTTGGGGCAAGTCCGCGATCGCCGTCACCCCTGACAGCAGTGCGCGCTGGGTGTCCGGGTCGCGCGCGATGGCCCGACTGAGCTCGATGGCTTCGAGATAGGGCGCGGCCGAAGCGATCTCGCCCAGCCCGCGCAGCGCCGTGAACACCCGCTCGATGGGGCGGCGATCGTCGTTCAGCGCAGCCAGGCTCGTGACCGCCGTCAGTGCTCGCACCATCCCCGCCTTTGCCTGGAGATAAAGCCCGATGGTGCGTTTGACGAAACCGACGGTTTCGCGCAGCGTGTTGCGCAGAGCGTCGTTGGGCAAGATCGACAGATCGAGTTCTTGCAACCAGCGTCGGTGCTGCTCGGCGTCGGTCTCGAACTCGCGCAAGCTGGTGCACAACTTCGTTTCAGTGACTGTCAGCGTGGCAAACAGGCGCGGCAGTACGAAGCGTGGATCTACGTCGGGCAGCGATTTTTCGGAATCGGCCTGTCCGAGCAGGTCGCCCAACCAGCGGCTCTCGGGCTCGAACTCTTTGGCGAGTGCCCGACACAAGGCACGCGCGTCGAGGCAGAGTTGCCCATGCGCTGGTTCGAGCAGCTTGTCGCGACGCCGCAGCGGGCACTTGGCTTGCTCGAAGGCCGGGCGCACCACGTCCTCGACCACGTGTTCCAGCAGCGACAGGCTCACTTCGCACGGAAGCCGGTGTGCGTCTTGCAGCGGAACCCAGCGCACGCGCTCGGGGGCGAGCGGCTGCCCGGCGCTGAGCGCCGCCACCGCGAGCCGATCGGATACGGCGAAATCGAGGGAGCTCCCCGGCGGCACGTTGGCCCCGAGACGCGCCAGCGCTGCTCGCGTCGGGCTCGCTTCGAGCTCGGGCGTGCTCGGATCGAGGTGCAGCTCACCGTCGAACCAGAACCAGCGCGGCTGCCGGCTGTCGAACGGCAGAGCCGCCAGGCGCCCGTGGATGGTCGGCCCGGAATGCCCGGGACCGGGCGAGCCCGTGATCGGCGTGGCATCGACGTCACGCGCCAGCCAGAGCTCGCCAAGCGCGGCGTTGGGCGGAAGCACCGAGAGCGCGACTGCGATCGAGTAGCCCTTGATGCCAGCCAGTGCGGCCGCCCGCACCAGTTCGGGGTCGTAGGCGCTCTGAAACGCACGACGCAGGCTTGCCTCGAGCTCGCCGGAATCGAGCGCCGCCGCGAGCCCGAAGCGGTTCTCGGGGATGAGGTTTGCCGCTGCGACGAAGCTGGTCCAAATCCACAGGCTCGCTTCGGGCACCTCGGCGACAGCGCGCGCGAACGCCAGCGCATTGTCGACGAGAGGCAGAGCGAGCTCGCTGTCGCGCACGAAGCGCGCTGCAGCCTGGCAGCGGGAGCGATGGCCTCGCTTGTGCGCCTGCTTCAACAGCCCCGCGATCGCGTGCTCCGAACGCTGTTGCTTGTCGACCAGCGTGCGGAACGCCGACCCGGCGAAGGCGGCAGTGCTGAGCACCGGGACGCCTTCGACCGCAAGCTTCGCCAACTGCACCAAGCTCGGGCCAAAGCGCTCGGAGTCACCGATTTCGGCGAGCGGTGCCAGTTGTTGCGGCGAAGACGCTGACTTACGCGGCACCGAGGACGCTGAAGGGGTAGAGCGCTGGGTTTAGCGTGCGGACCCAGCACCGGACGACCCGGCGCTGAGCGTGGTACGACGAACGAGCTCGACGAGCACTGGGTCTTCGGTGAGCTGCTCACGCAGTGATTCCCGCACGAACTCGAGTTGGTTGGGCGGCAGTTTGCCTGCCAGGTGCGCTACCGCCTCGTTCACCTGCAGATCGAGGTATTCTTCGACGCTGATGTCCCCGGCGTCCAGGCGTTGCAACGCGGCACTCGGGGTGGGCGGGGCAGCGGGCGCATTGGGCGCTGTCTCGAGGTTGGCCTTGAATTCGCCATCAGCGCCCGGTGCTCCCCCCGTTTCGAGGTCTGGCGGTCTGCCGCCTGGCTTGTGAATTCCGTCGATGCCCATGCTGCCCTACCGGTTGGAGTTTGCCCTACGGGACGAAGAAGCGCGACTACCGGATGTTGTCGATGGCGTGCTTCAGCATATCGTGACGCGCTTTGAGCACGTTGGAAAGGGCTGTGTATTTGCGGCTTTCGTCGCTGATTTGCTGCTGCAGCTGGAGATAGTACAGGTTTTGCTCGCCCTCCGCCGTGACGGCCAGCGCGTCTGGATTCCAGTCGGCGTCGTTCGCACCCGTCGGCGCAGGCCCTTCGGCGGCGTCCGGGTCGGCGAGGTCAGCGTTCGTCGTGGCGGTGAGGGCGCTCGAGGTCGTGCCGAGCGCTGGTGGTCCGGCTCTGAATGCAGCCGCCAGGACCGGGCCGCCAGGCAGGCGTAGGACCGCGCTTTCAGCGCTGTCGACCACAGCCCGCGCCCCCGCCTGCATGACGCTGCGAAAGGGCTGACCTGCGACAGGGGTGACTCGCGGTGCGGTGCGGGTGGCGGCGACGAGTGGCACTGGCCCTGTGTCCGCGATGCGTGTACTCATGGGGTGCGTCTCCTTGTGGTGAGATTGCTTCTGGTGGTTCGAGGGCCGTGGCGCCCTTCTCCCCACCTCGGGCGGCCGCACCCCGAGTTGCGTGAAAAGCGATCGAGGTTAGGGCCGGTCCATGTCCCGGTGAGCCTGAACCTGCCCGCACCCGTGCCCGAAGCAGCGCAACCGATGCCGAGGAGGAGCCGATGAGCAGGACGCACGACCATGCGAGGAAGTGTATCGACTCGCACTGGATTCTCTCGTCATCTGCGAACACACTTCAACTGCCACGGACGGCCCTTTTTCGACTTTCGGGCACGTTCACGTTTACGTTTACGTTTACGGGTCGGATCCGTTCAGGGATAGGCCCTAGAACGCACCGTTCAGAATGAAGCCATAGCCAGAATCGCCCACCTGGCCGGTATCGGCGCTGACCTCCACATCGGCGAGATCGGCCCGTAGCCACTGTTCCGTCGTGTCGCCCACGCCGACGAAGAACAACGTC
>JAICQQ010000084.1 GCA_025937785.1 Polyangiaceae bacterium | reverse complement strand
TCATCCTCGAATAAGGGTGGAGGCTCGCGAGCCCCGGACTTCTCGTCAGCTGCCTCGAAAATAGAAGCGCTCGGGACAGTACGGGCGGCTCTTGCATCAAGCCCAGTAGACGCCCACGGGGGGGCGACCCGGGCGAGTTGCTTCAACCCCAGTCGAGCTCGAAGTATGCACCATCGTTACAGGGCTGGGAGAGGGACCAGTTGTGAACGGTGATGCCCTTGATCGACTTGCCCATGCTCTCCATCGCGAAGGAAATGAAGCCTGGCGCCGTGCAGGGGATGTGATCCATCTCCGAGATTCCGAGCATCCGAAACACCAAGCGCTTGTCGGTGATCTCCGCTTCGGCGCGACCGCGGCTGAAGTCTCGTTGCCAAACCGTGGGCACCTTTTTCGCGAAGAGATTCGGAGTGAGCATCTTGAGGAAAAGCCGCAGAAAAGTCGTCGACGCTTCTTGCGATACGAACCTGCCTGCGTCGATCAGAGCGTCTCGAGCTTTGGCGTCATCGCCCTTGCCGAGGCTCGCCACGGCGTTCAAGAGCTCGACGTAGGCGGACATCGGCGCCCAGTCCGCCGGTTTCTCCGCGCTCAGGATGCTGCGCGTCGATGGCGACATCGCGTCGATGAGCCGTTGCCCTTCACCGCCCAACTTGTGCCGCAAATAGTTGGCGGTGCTGATTAACATGTACGACCGAGCTTTGTTGTCGCTCTGCATTTCACTCACGAGTGACTCCTCCTACTGTTGACCCTGGACAGCGTACTACCAAAGGGCTGACTTAGCTTCGGAGATGAGAGAGCCACGCCGACTTGAGTAAGGCATGCGCGTACATCATGCTCGCTCGGTCGCAGGCGCGGCCGGTGGAGTCGCAAGACCCCACCGGCGGCCCGGAATTCCGCTACTGCGGTTTGCGGGCGATGATGCCCTTCTGGTCGAAGTGGAGCACGTAGCCATCGCCGTCGCGCTCGACCGTGAGGTGCCGTTTCACACCATTCACCGTGGCCTGGATGCGCTCCTCGAGCGTGCCTGGGAATAGGGTCATGGCGTGCATCTTGTAAACGAACTTCCCCATGTCCCACTCCGTTGCGAAACACAGGCGGTGCGGCACATCGACAATTTCGACGTTCGCGTCGGGGAAGCCGGCCAAGAAACACAGCGCCCTGGCGAATTCTTCGGACATGAACTTAACTTCGTGACCGGTCACACAGTAGCGAGCGACACAATCGTCGAAGTGGCGGGCCAGGGGCGTCCCTTGAAACACGTCGAATAGCACCAGACGGCCTCCAGGCCTGAGGACTTGGTAGACGCGCTTGAAGGCCTCGGTCTGGTTCGGGCAATGATGAAACGCCCCGCAAGCCCACGCTTTGTCGAAGGATTCTGCGTCGATGTCGAGCTGCTCGACCGGGCTGATCGTGACCTGAACCTGGGGCAGCCGCTCCACCGACTCTGGCAAACTGCACACGAGTTCCGGCGACGGATCGGTGATCAGGTAGCGGCCGGTCGGTCCGACTGCCTTGGCAATCGTTCCGCAGAAGTAGCCGCTGCCCTCGCCGAACCCTAGCACCCGGTCCCCAGGCTGCGGGTCCAAGTACTTGCGCATCAAGTAGTAGTCGTCGCGCCGCGCGTTTGGATACTCTGCCAATGCCTCCCTGAACAGTTGCGCTCTGAGACCGGCGAACTCGTAGGGCGAGCGTGCGACCCACTCGGTTCGTGAGGCCGCTGCAGACTCCGCGCGGCGCTGGGACGACCCGTGTTCTTCTGAGGTGTTTTCACTGCTCATGTCCGTTTCCTTTCCGAGGTTCCGCGCGACTGGATCAACCAGTGGCCGTGGCGAGCTCTGTCTCAGCGTCGGCTTCCCGGATCGCCGTGATGCTCGAGTTCAGCGTCAATGCGTTTTGTAGATATTGCACCAGAGGATTGATGTGTTCGGGTTCCAGCCACTCTGCTGCGAGGTCTTCGAGCACGTGGTGCTCGTCCACGAGCACACCGTCTTCGAAGCGCCGGATCACAGGGTGCAAGAACGTGCTTTCCGCCGCTCGATCGACGTCGCTGCGATGGACACGGTCGATATTGAACGGGTCGGGCTGGTGGGGCCCGTACTCGAGGGTGAGCGCAAGCGTCATCCCGCGCGCGAAGCGGTCGTGGACATAGTCCATCGGCATGTGGGCGAACAGCCGCGCCGATCGCTGCTCTACGTCGAGCACCACCAGGTTGCACAGAAAGCCGGGCTGCTGCCAGATCGCGGACGACTGGTTCATTTCACCGAGCAACCCCTTCGCGATCCCGCGCGCCGAGAAGGTGAGCTGCTGTTGGGGCCACGCGATGTCGTGGTGGCTGGCGAGCAGGTGATGAGCCAACGCTTGAACGTTGTAGCGGAACCCATGAATGAACGCGGACATGTACTTCTTGTGGTCGCGTTGCTGCATCACCGTGCCAGCGAAGAACAGGCCCGGCACGTTCGGAGACTCCCATGCGCTCGTCTGCAACGGCAGTCGCCCGCAAGACGTCATGGCGGGCATGCAGCTGTCGGCGAAGAACGAGGTGTCGAAGCGAAAGCCGGTGCACAACAAGACCCGATCGTAGTAAAGCGTCTCGACTTCGCCGTCGGCGTGCGAATACCGTATGTCAACACTGAAGCCTTTGCCGTTGTGACGAATCTCGGCGATCTCCGCGTCGATGATGGCGTTTTGCAGCTTCAGCTGATAGGTGTCCAACACGTTGTTGTTCACGGCGCGTAGGTCGCCGACGAAGTGGGTGCGCCAAGCCATGCGTAGCGGCCGGGGGCTCGCCAGGTGAATCACCGCAGCGCTGGGGGTGAGATGGTCGGCGGTCTCGAACGCGGAGTTGCCCTTGCCGACGATGAGAACCTTCTGGTTCGTGAAGTCGCCCTGATCGAGTGACATCGTGGAGTAACGCTCGCATAGCTCCACACCCGGGATGGGCGGCACGTTCTCGCGTGACATTCCCGTGGCGACCACGACGCGGGGGGCGCGCCAAGTGCGCCCGTCTTCAGCGTGGATCTCGAAGCCAGCTTCGGTTCGCTCGACGCGAGAGACCGACACGTTCAGCTCGACGGGGAGCCGATGTTGCTCGGCGAAACAGCGGAGATACTCGAGGATGGTGTCCGCCGCGGGAAAGTACTCTTTCGAGAAGTCCTTGAAGAGCGGTGCGTACTCGTCCGAAAGCAACGAGTTCCAATCCCAACGCATGTTGGTCTCGGGATCGCTGACGCCCGTGTAGACCTTGTTGATCGAGATGAGCTTGCGATGCCGGGGGTACTGGCGGAAGAACGCGCCGACCTCGGCGGCTCGCTCGAGCACCAGCACTCGCAGGTTCGCCTTGGCAAGGAAGTAGGCTGCTTGCAGGCCAGCAGGGCCGCCACCGATGATTACATAGTCGAGCGACTGATTGTTCGTGATCGATTCCACGTCTAGGCCTCCTGACGTCTAACGCATGTATACTTGACTCGTCGACGAAACTCGCATGCGCTTCCCGACAGGCGCCGGTCTCGTGGTCGTAAGATTGACAACAATGAAAGCGCGTGCAAGCGATTTGGTGTGCTGCGCTATGCGTTAACGAACACGTTCAGGAGCTTGTTTACAGCTTCGTCCGTAAACGGCGTTCGCAAATCAGACGTCGATGGCGTAGCGAAACCGAAGCCACGCACGGAGTTGCGACGAGTGTCGGTACGATGTCTCGGTGCCTAGAACCGTTGAAACGGTTGCGCACGCTCGCGCGCGCAAGGTGGAAATGTTCATGCTGCAAGCTTTGGAATGGCGAGATCCGACGATTCAGACGTGGCGCTGTCTGCGGGACAGGTGGCGGATTTCGTCCACGTTACGGAAGCACCCTGGACTGGTGAGTTCCGCCAGTTTCGACGGTTGCCAGGCGGCAAGAAAACCGCGACTAATATCGATGCGGCCAGCCACACGGTCGCTCCGGAACCTTTTCCATTAAAGTTTGACTTCGAGGCGGCCGCTGTAGCCGGAGGCGATGTAAGTTACGGTGTCGGGCATACCTCATGCTGGGTGGGCCTGTGCGCCGGCGCTAGCTTGAAGACGGGAGACGAGAGTGAGCGAGGACAGCGTAGAGAACTTGGAAAGCGTATCGCTCGAGCGGTTAACCACCGAGGGTCGGCAGCTGCAGCGCGCATCGGACGCTCGGCCCGCCCGTCAACGCTGGACGTTGGTCGAGCAGTTCGAGTGCGACGGGTTCCACTATCGCGTCTCGCGGCGGCCAATTGATGCGACTGTGGGACCTCGACTGACAACGAGGGAAAAGGAAGTCCTGAGGTACGCGCATAGCGGCTATAACAACAAGCTCATCGCGAATGCGCTGGGGGTTGCGCCATCTACCGTCGGAGTGTTACTCTTCCGGGCTGCTACCAAAATTGGAGCTAGATCTCGGCAAGAACTCCTGCGCGCGTATGCGCTGCTCGAACGGAACAAGTAACGGTGCAAGGCTGCGAAAGCGTGCGCTCATTGCGAGCGAGAATGATGCGTTGAGCAACCTTCGAGCTTTCGCGGGCGTTTGACCCAGGTGCCGCCACATGGATGACACTTACGATGGAGTACTCGCGGTACTCCAGCGGTACATCTCACCCGTCAACGCGCGCGCCCTCCTCGTGCGCGCATTGAAGGAAGAGGGTGTGTCGCACCAGAACCTGACGCCAGACGGCCTTCGGCGCTGCAGCGGAGCGCTCCGACGTGGGCTTGGGTTGTTCGTTTCACAATCGCAGCGCGAAGCTGCCTTGCGCGACATTACCGAATTTTGCGGAAGTGACTCGATCGCGCCAGCGGGGTGCCGGCTCGAGATCCGTCAAGAGATGGACATCGGGCGGGTGCGAGCGGAGGCACGGCGCATTTGCGGCAGTATGGGCACGACCTCGTTCGTCATGCAGCGCGTCGCTACCATCGTGAGCGAGCTGGCTCGCAACATGGTGCTGTACGCCAACGGTGGCTTCGTTGACATCATGCCGGCGAGTTCAGGCCCAAAGCGCATCGTCGTGCGGGCTGAAGATCGAGGGTCGGGCATCCGTAACCTCGATGAAATCATGTCGGGCCGCTACAAGAGTCGTACTGGAATGGGCAAGGGGTTGTTGGGCACCAAGCGCCTCGCCGACCATTTCGAAATCGAAACGAACGCGCGCGGTACCCGCGTGGTTGCCGAGGTAAAGGTATGAAAGTGCACGGGCAGTACGTGTCCGTGCCGAAAGCGGGGGAACGTGCCAACGGCGACGGCGCATTCGTGCGCATAGAAGAAGGAAGCTGCGCCCTGTTCGGAGTGATCGACGCGCTGGGCCACGGACCGGGTGCAGAGGCGGTCACTCAAGCTGCTACCGCCTGTCTAGAGTCCGTCACGCTGGAATGGTCCCTGGATCGGATCATGACCCTGCTGCACGGTAGGCTGGGCGGAACGCGCGGAGCCGCGGCGACCATTTGCCTGTTCCGGGACGGGGAATTGGAGGCGTGTGCGGTGGGGAATGTAGAACTTCGCAGCGGAGACGTGAGGTTTCCGCTAGTGTACTCAGCAGGAATCTTGGGCGTGAACGTGCGTAAGTTTCGTGTGTGCAGCGCGAAGCTGAGCCGGCCCGCCCGCTTCGTGGCTTTTTCGGATGGAATCTCCGCACGCGCGAGCACCGATGATGTGCGCCAGTTGACACCCGCGGACGCATGTCATTTCATCATGCAGAGGTACCGGCGCGACAACGACGACGCGACCGTCTTGGTAGCAGACTTGGAGTGAGCTCGATGGAGGACGACTACAACGGGATACCGATCATCAAGTTCTGGGAGTTCTTGCTCGTCCCCCTGCAGGGCGACATGACGGACGACATGGCTGGGCTGCTGGTGTCTTCGGTCCTGGAACGCATTCACGCCGAAGGGACGGCTGGACTGGTGATCGACATCACGGGCCTGTGGCTCGTCGATAGCCACTTGTGCTCCGTGTTGTCGCAGCTGGCGGCCGCTGCGAAGCTCATGGGAGCACGCACCATCATCTCCGGGATGAAGCCCGAAATCGCGATGGCGCTCGAAACCATGGGCATCACTCTTCAGAACGTCACGACGACGCTCGACCTGGAGACCGCCCTCGACCTGCTGGGTGTACGGCGAACGACGCACACCAAGGAAAGCAACGACGACTTCCTGGTCACACCCGCTGCTGCTCCCGAGCCGTCGTTGCAGACCGCCTCGGTCGAGCTCGATCATGGAGGCACGACACGGTGAACGAACAGCCCGCAGCCCCGGATCGCGGCGAGTACGCGTCGGAACTGCTCGAATCCATCAGTGAGGTGTTAGTGGTGCTCCAGGCGGTTTCGAGCGGCGACTTGAGTCCCAGGCTCGCCTTCGACTACCCGGACACGCATCCTGTCGGAGCGCTCGCCGAAAGCGTGAATGCGATGATCGAGGCGCTGTCGGAGGCGCGCGCTACGGCGCTCCAGCGCTCGTCGGAGCTGAACCGACGCATCGACGAGATCGAGCGCCAGCGCGAAGCCATTCGCACGCTCGCCGTCCCGGTCATCGAGGTGTGGCGGGGCGTGCTCTGTGTGCCCGTGGTCGGCGTACTCGACACCATGCAAGCGACGGAGGTCACCAGCACGCTGCTCAATGCAGTGGTGGCAAAGAAGGCGCGTTTCGTGGTCGTCGACGTCACCGGCATCGACGTGATGGACACGCGTGCTGCGGATCACTTTTTGCGCATGGCGCGCGCGGTCATGCTGCTCGGCAGCAGCTGCGCGCTGTCTGGCATCCGGCCTGCGATTGCCGGAACCATCGTCCACCTGGGGGTCGACCTGGGCGAGGTGAAGACCTACCGCACGATGCGCGACGCGCTGGTAGGCTACGTTGCCGGGGCAGCCAGCCAGCGCAGATGAACCCGGTCGGCAACTCAGTAATCAAGGATAGGAAGTAAGCCGTGGAAGACAACAACGGGATGTCAGACGAGCAAATCCTCGAGAGCGTGGCCGATGCCCTGTTGACGCTCGCGAACGTCGGTTTCGGTGACTACAGCACGCGGCTCGATGTCGCCACCGAAGACGCGACGCCTCTCGCGAGCCTGTACCGTGGTATCAACGAGATGATCGAGTCGCTGAGCACGGAACAGGCGAAAAGCAAGGCCTACCAGGCCGAGCTCGAAGACAAGCTCCAGACCATCGAGAAACAGCGCGCTGCGATTCGCGAGCTGTCGACGCCGATTATGGAGGTGTGGGACGGCGTGCTGTGCTTGCCCGTGGTCGGTGTCATGGACACCATGCGCAGCGTCGAAATGACCAACTCGCTGTTGCAGACGGTGGTCGAGAAGAAGACTCGCTGCATCATCATCGACATCACGGGTATCGACGTGATGGACACGCGCACCGTGGATCACTTCATGCGGATGGCGCGCGCCGTCAGGCTGCTCGGGGCGCAGTGCGTGCTGACCGGCATCAATCCGCACATTGCACAAACGGTGGTGCACATGGGGATCGACCTATCGAACATCGTCACCCACCGCACGCTGCACGAGGCGCTCCAGAGGTACGTGGAGAGTTCTGGGCGTTAGGTCATGCCCAAGCACGAAGTGAAAGACTTCGTCGATGTCCTGTATGTCCAGACCATGACCAAACGGTTCGCCGCGACGCTCGGGTTTTCCTCGCGCGAGTGCGGCGAGCTGGCTATCGTAGCGTCCGAGCTTTCGTCGAACATCTTGAAATATGGGCCCCCTGGATCCATCGAACTCGAGCCGATCTCGGACGCGGGCGGCACCGGCGTCCAAGTCACCGCCCACGACCAAGGCCCTCAGTTCAAGAACCTCGAACTCGCGGTGCAGGACGGTTGGGACGACGCCGGTCCCATCGATCCTGTCTCGATCTTTCGTCGCAAAGGCATGGGCGGGGGACTGGGTGCGGTGGTGCGTTTGACGCATCGCATGACGGTGGTGCCAGCCCCCCAGGGCAAGAGCATCGTCGCCGTTCGCTACCTGAAGCGCTGAGGCGTCCCGCCCGCGGTGTGCTGGGAGTCTCCGGCGCTTCGGCAGCGTTCCACGGCGTAAGCGCGCGGGACCTTAGGCAGCTTGGGTGGCTGCGCCCTTGACCGCTTGGATCTCGAGTTCGATGTCCACTCGCTCACCCACGACTACGCCGCCGGTCTCCAGGGCCTGATTCCATTTCAGACCGAAGTCCCGGCGATCGACCGAGGTCTTCGCGGTGAACGCCACGCGATCGTTGCCCCAAGGATCTTTGGCCTTGCCGCTGAACTCGCTGTCGAGCACGACTTCGCGGGTGACGTCACGGATCGTGAGGTCGCCGTACACCCGGTAGCGATCTCCGCCCAAGGCTTCGACGCGGTTGCTCCGGAAGCTGAGCTTCGGGTAGTTCGCGACGTCGAAGAAGTCGGGAGAGCGCAAGTGCGCGTCGCGGTCAGGCGTGCCTGTATCGATGCTCGCGGCATCGATCGATACCTGCACGCTGGATTGCGCGAGGTTTTCCTCGTCTAGCTCGAGCGAGCCGCTCCAGGCCGAGAAACGACCGCGGACCTTGGCGAAGACCAGGTGCCGTACCGAAAAGCCAATGCCAGAGTGTCCGGCGTCCAGATTCCAAGTGTTGGTAGACATTGAGTTTCTCTCCTTGATTGCAGAACTCGCATAACATGTGGCTGTTCCGCCAGAGAAGCTAGATGCCAGAATCTGGATAGTCTGTCCCATTCGTGGAACAATGTTCGCCGTGGACCTCAACGAGATCGTCGTCTTCGCGAAGGTGGTCGAGGCAGGAAGCTTCGTGGGCGCCGCCCGCGAGCTGGCCATGCCGAAATCGACCGTGAGCCGCAAAGTGAGTGAGCTCGAAGCACGCCTCGGCGCACGCTTGCTGCAGCGGACGACCCGTCAGTTGAGTCTCACGGATGCTGGTCGCGCTTACTACCGACACGCGGCGCGTGTACTCCTGGAACTGAGTGAAGCCGAGCTAGCGGTGACTCGCATGCAAGAGGTTCCGCGCGGCTTACTGCGGGTGACCACGCCCATCAATCTGGGCTACCTGGGGCGGCTGTTCACGACATTCCTGGGTAGGTTTCCGGAAGTAACGCTCGAGATGGTCTGCACCCATCGCGTCGTCGACCTCGTCGAAGAAGGCTTCGATGTTTCCGTCCGGGTCGGGCCCCTCGCAGACTCGAGCCTGATCGCACGCCACCTGGGGTCAGAGCAAAGTCACCTGGTCGCGAGTCCTGCGTTCCTGGCCCAACACACGCCCCCGAAAAGCCCTGCGGAGCTCCGCGACATGCCGGTGCTGGTGTTCAGCGCTCTGCCGGAACCGACCACTTGGCACCTGGTCCGCGCTGAGGAGCGCACGAAGGTTTCGGTCGAGCCGCGCTTCGCCGTCAACGACTTCGACCTGCTCTACCGAGCGGTGCTCGACGGCCTTGGCGTGGCGCTGGTCCCGTCGCACCTGGCGAACGGCGATCTGCAGCAAGGCAGGCTGGTGCGATTGCTGCCCGAGTGGTGCACGCCGTCGGCGCAGTTTTACGCGGTGTATCCCAGCACGCGGCACCTTTCGCCCAAGGTGAAGGCCTTCGTCGAACATCTGCAAGCCGAGTTCAACGACGGCTCTGTTTGACGAGTGTCCTGTCCTGGCCCGGCGGACGGAGCCCTGGCGGAACTCGCCATGGCGGTTTCCACCGGCTATTTCGGCGCCGTTCGACCGTTCTGACAATTCCTGATGACGTGCCACGAGGTCGGCGCGTTTACGCATAACGGACGTAAACGCTCCGCGCCTCTTGGCTGAAATGAGTCGGCAAACGTGTCTGGCTCGAGCGTCCAATGCAGCCGACAACGATCTTCGCCAGCTTTACACGCGCGCGCGTAAACACGTTAACGGTCGCACGCGCCAGCATCACGAAGTGCACTCTTCTGTCGATGAAGTTGCTTCGAAATGTCGAGCGCAACGCTTGCGCGAGCGGAAGTTCTCGCGAATGCTTGTGCGTGCTCACGAGCGACCACGTGCGATGTGCATGTCGCAAAAGTGGTGATGACTGAGCGAAGGTAGCGCGGTGCAATTACCTTGTGGGAGTTTCTGTCGCCTCGTCGGAGTCGCGAATCTGACTGCCTCGTGGCGCGAGGGTTGCCGCGTAAAGCAAGCGGACGATGGTTGGTTCAAGCAAAAGAATCTCGATGGTGTCGAGTTCGATGAGGAGTAGTTCATGAGCGATGTAAACAACAAGCGCGAGCAGGTGGCTGGGCTCATTCAGAGCGTTGTCGTCCTGGGCGGTGGCACGGCGGGCTGGATGACCGCTTCCTACTTGAAGAAGGCCTTTCCCAATCTTCACATTACCGTCGCGGAAGCCCCAGCTATCCCGAAGATCGGGGTGGGTGAAGCCACGGTGCCCAACCTGCAGAAGGTGTTCTTCGACTTTCTGGGCCTGAAAGAAGACGAGTGGATGCGCCATTGCAACGCCGCCTTCAAGGTCGGCATCAGGTTCGAAAACTGGAAGAAGCCCAGGTCGCAGGGGACCGACGATCACTTCTATCACCTGTTCGGGTTGCTCCCCGAAGTCGACGGTGTACCCATCTCGCATTACTGGGCGCTGAAGAACTGCCAAGGTGGTCGCGAGCCGTTTACGTACGCCTGCTACAAGGAGCCGCCGTTGCTCGATGCGAAGCTGGCGCCGCGTTACCTGGACGGCACGCGCGCCATGTATTACGCATGGCATTTCGACGCGCATCTGGTCGCTGACTACCTGCGCGACATCGCGGTAGGCTGGGGCGTCGAGCACGTCGTCGACAAGTTGGACCGAGTCGAGCTCGCCGCCGACGGGGCCATCGGGACGCTGCACATGAGCAGCGGCAGGAAGCTGACGGCGGATCTGTTCGTGGATTGTTCCGGGTTCCGGGGGCTACTCTTGAACGGTGCGCTGGGCGAGCCCTTCCTCGACATGAGCGACCACTTGCTGTGCGATAGCGCGGTGGCCGCTCAAGTTCCCCACGATGACGAGAAGTACGGGGTAGATCCGTACACGTCGTCGATCGCGATGGACTCCGGGTGGACCTGGAAGATTCCGATGCTGGGGCGATTCGGATCCGGGTACGTGTATTCCAGCCGGTTCGCCAACGAAGAGCAGGCGGTCAAAGACTTCTGCAAGTTGTGGAACCTCGACCCCGCCAAGACCAACTTGAACAAGATTCGGTTTCGCGTAGGTCGGAACAGACGCGCCTGGGTGAAGAACTGCGTGAGCATCGGGCTCTCGTCGTGTTTTCTGGAGCCGCTCGAATCGACCGGTATCTACTTCATCTATGCGGCGATCTATCAGCTCGCCAAGCACTTCCCGGACAAGAGTTTCAATCCGGTGCTGATGGACCGATTCAATCAAGAGATCAACACGATGTTCGACGAATGTCGTGACTTCATCCAGGCGCACTACTGCCTGAGTCCTCGAAACGACACGCCATTCTGGCTTGCCAATCGGAACGAACTCAGGCTGGCCGACGATCTGCAGCAGAAGCTCGCCGCTTACAAGGCGGGCCTAGCCATCAATCAGCCGCTGTCCAGCGAGGACAACTACTATACGAACTTCGACAACGAGTTCGGGAACTACTGGACGAACAGCAGCTTCTACTGCGTGCTCGAAGGACTGGGTCAGGTCCCGAATCAGCCCTATCCTCGCATCCGGTACTCGGAGGCTTCGCTGGCGAAGGCCGAGCGCGTGTTTGCTGACATCAAGCAGGTGTCGAAGGAGTTGATGCACACCCTGCCGACCAACCATCAGTTCCTGCAGAAGCTGCACAGCGGTGCAGAGCTCACGGCCGACACCAGAGTTCGGGTGCGAAGGCAGGTGCCCGTGGAGCGGGCCAACGGAGGCAACGGTGCGCACGTCAGCAACGGGAGCGACGGAGGTCAGCAGGTCTCGGTCGATGCCTTCAAGACGGCCATGGGCTCGCTCGCTACCGGCGTTACCGTCGTCACGTCTCTCGACGGCTCGGGAGCGCCTTGCGCCGTCACGGCGACTTCGTGCGCCTCGGTCTCGCTCGATCCACCCACGTGCTTGGTCTGCGTGCATCGGAGTGCGCGTGTGCGTACGGCGCTCGAGGCGCGCGGCTCCTTCGCCGTGAACATCCTGAACGATGCCCAGCAGGCGGTGTCCCTACAATGTGCTGCCCCTGTGGCGGACCGGCTCGGCGAGATCGCGTGGGCCCCCGGCGGTGAGACGGGCTGCCCCATCGTAGAGAACGTGTTGGCCTGGATGGAATGCGACGTGGTCGCTGTCCATGCTGCAGGCGACCACGACATCATCGTGGGTCGCGTCCGCTCGGTGCACGCGGCAGACGGAGCACCCCTCGTGTACTGGCGCAGCAATTACGTGAAGAGCCACGTGGATGGAGTCCGGAGCGAGTTCGAAGCGCGGCTGGAACCTGGCGGGACTCGCACCAGCGAAGTGCGCGAGATCCGGCCCTCCGCAGGCCAGCGGCAAACCGGCAACGCCTGAGGTCGCTGCACAGACTCGACGAGCGCCGCGTGGTCCCCGCGAACGGCGCTCGTCCGCCTGGGTTTCGCGCGGCGAGAGCGACTTGACTCACTCGCAAGCGCTGGCTGCGGTGCAGATGGCGGTCTCGTTGTCGGGATTGCAGGCAAGCCCGAGGCAAGCCGTGTCTTCGCAATCGGTCTTTCCGTTGCAGTCGTTGTCGTTTCCGTCGTCGCAAATCTCGTCGCCGGTAGGTTTGCAGACGATGTCGACCTGAATCTCGATTTGCACCGGGCAATAGTTCTGGCCTTCGAACGTCAGCGTTCCCGTGTAGCGGTCCCCCACTTTGCCCGATCCGTTCAGGGCGATTTCGAAGTCGTTGGCCTCGCCGGCCTGGGCTACGGTGTCGTAGCTCTTGAAGCCATCCGGTATGCCCAGGTCGCAGCTGAAGCCAAAGCTGAATACGCACTCGAAGGTCTCTCCGACCAAGGTGGTCACGGAGCCCAGCGTGGCAATCACCGCCAAGGCGGGGGCCCCGACCCATCCTCCGTCGTCCACGATGTCGAAGATGCGAATCCAACTGGGTGTAGTGTCGGCACGCAAGAGCAACATGCCCTCGGGTAGGTCGCCGGTGATACCGACTTTCTCGACGATCCCATCCCCCAAAAAGCTTGCCTCACGAACGTTGATGGTCTGCAAGATCTGCTCCCCCGGCGCGAGCTCCACGTGCACCGATGTTGGTGCCATTTGCACGTGGGCGGGTACGAGCAAGCCAGCTTCGTCCAGCGCTTGAGTTAGCTGGGCGGTACCGGTCACCTCCCCAGCCTCGGTGATGCTCAAGGACGCCTGGGTGCCGAAGAGTGCTGCCGGCGCGCCTTCGTCCTCGGGTCGCGGATATCCGAGGCTCTCCACCTCGACGCTTCCCTCGAAGTCGGAGGTGAGCGCGAAGCGGCCCTCTCCCTCGAGCTCGAGCGAAAGCCGATCCGACTCGATCGTATACGGACGCAGCGTGCTCACGAACATGCCGTCCTGGCCACGAACGGTCATCTGTTCGACGTCAGTCAACGTCTGTGCAGCCCCATCGGTACCGACGAAAATCGGCAAAACCGGTGTGGTTTCGATAACAATCTCACCATCCGCCATGCGGCGTGCCGATTCCTGCACGCTCACCATTTCACTGGGTAGCCCCGGTGTTGGAGCCATGCGCTCCTCCGTGTCGAGCGCCAATCCGCGCACCCGGTGATTGGATTGCCGGTTGGGGACGGAGACCGGCACCGGATCCAGCTGCGCGCTGAGGGCGGCAATGCCCTGGATCTCCGCGTCATCGAAGCGGATGCCCGAGCCAGCGTTGCGCCCGCTCGTCCTGAACACGACCAGGCCGGCGCCCAGGGCATTCGGATCTTGCCCCGCTATGGTAACGAACACCTCCTTGGCATCGATGAACACGTACACGGATGAGGCGTCAAAGGCCATGTCGACGAACCCGCCCGGCAGGGTCGCGAAAATGGGGCCCTCTTCTACGTAAAGCGGCATCCCTCGTAGGTCCACCTTCGCGCTATAGCCGCGCTCGCCAAACGGGGTGTCGAGCTCAGCCTGTTCCCAATCAGAAGTCACAGTCGAGCCGAAGACCTCGGGAGCGTCACAATCGAGCGCAAAGTGCGGGGGCGGCGGGTCCTGCTCTGGCGGCTCGATGTCGCCATTATCGCTACCGCCTATCGCACCGGTTCCGGTCATGCCTCCGTTGCCGCCGCTGCTCGCAGCTGCGTCCGAGGCATCTCCGCCGCTAGCGTCGGTCCCGCCCATGCCTCCGCTACCGCCACTGACTGCGGTTAGCGACGAGGTGGCTCCGCCGTTCGCATCGGTATTCTGAGATGTCGAACCGCCGCCGTTGGACGACGATGCTTCATTCGAGTCGTTTTCCTCGCTCATTGCGCCTGGCAAGAGGCATCCGGGCAGCTGCAGCGGTAGGACTACCAAACCCAAACGTACAAGCCACGACCCCATTCGCGTCCCGTCGCCCCTCGATCGAATCCGCATCACTTTCAGACTACGATCTCAGAACACGACGCGCCAGCTGTCGCAGCTAGCGCCCGGGGGGTGCACGCTCCGCTGTAGAAGTGGCCATCGCTCGCCGAGTGTACGACAGTGATGGCCACACCTGCGTGTCATACGGCGTCGAAACGCGGGAGCCGTCGGCGATCAAACGACAGCGCGACCGTCGTGGCTCGAGCTCGAGGCCCTAGGTTGCCTTTCGACACAGCCGTCGGAGTCACCGCCTCCGAGCTTCGGGTAGAGCTCAGGTTCCTCGCCGACGACGAAAGCACGCTCTACGACTTCTTGTTTTCCGGCAACGGCTATCGGGTTCGGCTCGCGCTCGGAAGCCAGGGTCCTTCGCGTAGCATCAACCCTGCGGCCGGAGCTGCTGTGATTGTGCGGAGGTTCCCTACCAGGCGGCGCGTGAACCGCGGGACCCGTTGCTTCCGAATGCAGGGCGTACGATGCTGCGGGCGCGCCGTTCCTTCATCGTCGTGAGCGGAGCTACGAGGAGGCACCCATGATGCGCGGGATTACCCTGGTGTTCGCAGTTCTCCCCCTATTCCTCGCTTGTGGCGAAGAGGAAGAGGAAGACAACTCAACGAACGCCGCCAACAACAGCAGCGGTAACGTGGACGGCGCCGGCGGCTCGGTCGCTGCAGGTGGCACCGTGGGCAGTGGTGGTACCAGCGACAGCGGAGGCAGCGGAGGCAGCGGAGGCAGCGGAGGGGGCGCAACGGAAGGTAGCGGCACCACCGGCGCGGGCGGGAGCATCTGCGAGCGCGGTTGCGAGGCGACCCTCGAGGCCGACTGTGCGAACGGGCCCCAGGATATGGACGAATGCGTGACCGATTGCGAGAACCTCGGCGCCGGCGAATGCGCTGAAGAGTACGCTGCGTTCCAGACCTGCGCCGAGGGGGAGAGCATCACGTGTCAGGCAGGAATACCGGTGGTCGCGGCGTGTTCGAGTGAACAGACCGACTTCATCGCGTGCATCAACCAGTGACTGTCGACGAGCTCTAACCCAGCACTCCGAGCCCTGCGAGCCACCCGCTCACCCGCTCCAGCAGCCAGTAGACCGAGCTCACACCCAGCACCCACGTGGCAGCCTGGGCGACCATGACTTGCAGCGAAGCGCGCGACCGCGTCAGGAGCTGTCCGAGCGCGACGGCTGCGACCACGGCGACCTGACCGAGCTCGACGCCCAGGTTGAAGCCCAGCAGGGCGACGGCCACGGAGTTTGCCGGAAGCCCGATCTCGGAGAGCGCGGATGCAAAGCCCAAACCGTGCAGCAGCCCGAAACCGAAGGCAACGAGCCAGGGCCAGCGCCGCGTCGCGCTGTCTGCTCCGCGCGTGGTCTCCAGCGCCAACAGCAGCACCGACAGTGCGATGCAGATCTCCACGGGCTCGGTGGGGATGGCGACGAGCTCGAGCGCAGCGGCCGCGAGCGTCAAGCTGTGGGCCAGCGTGAACGCAGACACCGTGTAGAGCGTGCTGCGCCAGCCGCGCACGAGCAGCAGCAAGCCCAACAGGAACAACAAATGATCGACACCGAACCAGATGTGTTCGACGCCCAGCGCGAGGTACTGGCCGAGCACCGCGAGGGCGCCGCCGGCTTCGGTCGAGCCATGCACCCGAACGCTGGCTGGGTTGCCCGAGCTCAAGAGCAGCGTTTGCGAACCGTCGAGCCAGGTGACGTTGACGGCGATGCGACCCAGGGAAGCGGCGCGGCTCGCGAACGTGATGTCGCCATCCAGGCTCGACGCTCCGCATTCGACCGCCACGGGCACGCCCGGCAGAACGGCCTTCGTGTCGATCTCTGCCTTGCCCGCGCACCGACACGGCGTGGGAAAGCGGATCCGGAGATCGTCGACCGGGGGAACGGGAGGCGACCACAGCATCACGAAGTTGCCGCGGGCCACCTGTTTCAGGGCGACCACGCCGGGCGTCGCCTCGTGAGCGTAGCCGCGTGCTGCCAGCGCCAGTACGCACAGCGTGACCAGGGTCGCGACCCAGCGCGCCCACGAGCTAGCGCGGAGCCGTGGCATCGAGCCGGTACTTCTTCCTGAGTTCCGCGAGGTAAGCGTCCACGGCAGCTTGCTTCTTGCGTGCCTGCACGTCTGCCGTCAGCGCCGGGCGCAGGCTTTCGAACACCGGCTTTCCGTCGTGGAGCGCGTCCAGTCGGATCAGGTGAGCACCGCGTGCGCCGTCGAGCCGCTGCCAGGTGCCTACTCGGGAGGGCTCGAGTACCGTCGCAAAACTCGTCTGGAAGATCTGCTCCAACTGCACGCGCGGCATGCCCCTGAACTGGGGGCCGCGCGGAAAATGATCGCCCACGCTGCGAGGTTCGCTGCCGCGCGTCAGTTGGGAGATGGCTTCGCGTACTCGCGTCTCGAAGGCCGCGCCGGAGGCCGCCCTCGAAATGAAGACATGGGTCAGGTCGGAGCTGGCCGTGCTGGTATACCGCCGGGGGTGCGCCGCGAGCTCGGCTCTGAGCTCCGACTCCGACGGTGCCGGCAACACCGTGCGCTCGAGCACGATGTGCCTGAGCTTTTGCGCCAAGTGGGCGTGAATGACGGAGTCGTTTTCGTCGAGTCCCAGCGCGGTCGCCTCGCGGAACAGGAGCTCGCTGTCCAGCCAGTCTCGTAGCCCGCGCTCGAGCTCCGACGGCGTAGGGGGCCGCGTCAGCTGCTGCTCGAGGCTCGCGCTCACCTCGCGCCGCACGTCAGGGGTCACCTCGAGCGATGCGGGCGCTGTGCGCAGCCAAGAATCCAGCAGAAAAACTGCGGTACCGAGCAGTACGAAGTAGGGAAGGGGCTGCTTCAGCGCCCCAGGAACTCTCACGGGGAGATTGTGAGACTTCCGACGTCGAGCGCAACCTCGTAAAATCCGTGGTCGTTCCAGGGCAGCACTTCGCCGTCTTGAGACAGCGTACCACCGTCCACCGTCACGCGGACATAGTGGCCCGGCGGAAAAACATTGGGCAGCGTCCAGGTGTAGACCTGGTCGCTACCCTGGGTGGTCGGGGTCGCGGCGGCGACCGCCTTGCGGCCGAGGAAATAGGCGCCGACATCGAGCATGGTCCCGATCCAGACGTCACCCTTTTCTTTGACGTAGTCGATATGGGCCAAGAACCCGTTGAGATCGATGGGTTGGTACGCACCGTCGCTGCCACCCGTGAAGCCGTGGATGCACACGGTCTGCCATTTGCCCTGGCTCTGTGCCGCGTCGGCCTTCGGGTTGAACTGCGCCGTGCCGGCGCCCTGAGGCGGGATCCAGCTCGGTAGATTCAGCATGTTGGTGTTGTCGTCAGGACCAATCAGCGCGTCACTGACGCCGCGATCGAGGATGAACAGCTGTTGGGTGATGTTGTTGTAGTTGTTCGTGCTGCCGTTGGGCGCGGCCATGGTGAAACCGACCACGCTGTACTGGCTCATCAAGAACGACTGCGCTTGATTCACGTCGCTGTCGGCCGCGCCGGAGCCGTGGCTCTGCGTGTGGTTGCCCAGCTCGTGCCCTGCCTCGAGCGCGCGCTGATAGAACGCGTTGCCCGCCTCCTGCTTGCCCGTCTGCAAGTACCAGGTGAAGGGAACGCCGAGGCCCATCAACTGCTGCTCGTTATTGATCTGGGTGCTGTTGGCGTCGTCGAAGCTGTAGCTGATGGCGCCCTTGTGGCCTGCCCACGGCAGCACCACGAGGTTGCCGGGGGTGCCTGACGGTTGCGCCACGCCACCCGCGCCCGGCTCGGGCAGTCCCGAAGGATTCGGCGGCAAGTCGCTGCCCGTCGTGCCGCTGCCCGTAGTGACCGTCGTGGAAGTCATGCCGCCCGCACCCGCTACCGTCGCCGTCGTCACGGCGGCGCCTGTCGTGGGCCCAAAGCTGCCGCCGCCGAAGGTGCCCGTGGATCCGAGAGTCCCCGAAGTGGTGTTGCCGGCGGTGGTAGCAGCGCCAGTGGTCGGTGTTCCGCCCACGGTAGCGGTGGCCGTGGTCGCGGCCGCGCTCGTGGTCTGCATCAGGCCGCCCGTGGTGCCAGGCGCGCCCGTGCTCGTGTTCAACGTGCCTTGGTCGGTGCTGTTGGAGTCGTAGGTTGCCTCCGATGAGCAAGCAGCTGCGGCTGCGCCCGCTGAGGTCAGCGCGACGGCCGTGGCGAGCGTGCGGAGTGACGTTGAACGAAGGAAGGAGGGGAACGAGTGCGACATGGCGGCTGCTGGAAGCGTCGCAAACGGGACCCCCGAGTGCAACGAGGAACTGGAAGCGCTTCCAGCGAGGACGCTTCTCCAACCTCCTGGAAAGATTGCACGCTAGCAGGCGCGCGAGCTTTGCGTGCGGCGTGATCAGGAATCGCTTCCCGTCGTGGATCAACGTGTCCCCGAGCGGGAATGAAGCCCAGCGCTCGCGCGTGAGATTCCGCAATGGAATCCGCGGCGCAGTGTTCGTCGCGTGGGCTGGGTCGCTGTCGCGGCTCAGCCCCAGACGCGCCTTGCAATCGTTACCGCCGTCCTTCGATGTGGCGGACGCACACCGGGCTGTGGGGCCTCATGACGGTCACAGCCGCACCGGCAACGACTGACGCAGCCAGACGCCTCGCTGGGTGATCCGGCATTTGTAGGCGAGCACCTCGACGCCAGCGTCGCGGGCGCGCGTGAGCCAGCGCGCGTAGTTCGGATCGATCTCGCTCGCGGGCTCGGCGGAGCGAGCGTCGCTGCGGCTCACGCAGAACAGCAGCACCGCACGGTGACCGTCCTCGACCGCTCGGATCAGTTCCTGCAAATGCCGTGCGCCGCGCTCGGTTACCGAATCGGGGAACGCGGCGCGTCCGTGACCGAGCCCGAGCGTCACGTTCTTCACCTCGACGAAACAACGAGCGCTGCCCTGTTCGAGCATGAAGTCGAAGCGAGTGCGGGCGCCGAAGCGCACTTCGCGACGGAGGCCCGTATAACCGCGAAGCTCGGTGACAGCGCCACGCACGAGGGCTTCGTGGACCACCCGGTTGGCAGCGAGCGGGTTCACGAAGATGCGTGCGCCGCCTGCTTCGCTGAGCTCCCAGGTGAGCCGCAATTTGCGCCGGGGGTCATTACTGTCGCTGAGCCACACCCGCCCCTGTTCGCTCCAGCAACTCTTCATGGAGCCGGGGTTCGCGCAGTGCGCCGTGACCCGGCTGCCGTCGGGCAGGCGCACATCGGCGAAGAAACGCTGGTACCGCCGCTCCAGGCGCCCTTCCACGAGTGTGCTCGGAAACTTCACGCCCCTGCTTAGAACATCGGCTCGAAACCTCGGTCAAGAGCGCTTTACTCGCGCACCCAGGTCACTATGCTCTCGATCCCCGCCCCAACGCCCAACTCATAGCTCTCGGGCCGCCAGGAGAATGCCATGACCAGCCTCACGAAACTTCCAGAATACCAATCGCTCCGTGAGCACCAGCAGAGCCTCGCCGGCACGCATCTGCGCGAGCTGTTTGCTCAGGACGCGGAGCGGGGGCAGCGGTTCGCGCTCGAGGCGGTCGGGATCTACCTCGACTATTCGAAGAACTTGATCACCCAGCAGACGCTCGACCTCCTGATCGGGCTGGCGCGGGCGACGGGTCTCGAGCAGCGCATCGGGGCGATGTTTCGGGGCGACAAGATCAACGCCACCGAAGGCCGCGCGGTGCTGCATACTGCGCTCAGGGCGCCGCGCGACGCGGTCGTGCAGCTGGACGGCGCCAACGTCGTTCCCGACGTCCACGCCGTGCTCGATCGCATGAGCGGTTTTTGCGCTCAGGTGCGCAGCGGGCAATGGAAGGGGCACACGGGCAAGCCAATTCGCACGATCGTCAACGTCGGCATCGGTGGCTCCGATCTGGGCCCGCTGATGGCCTTCGAGGCGCTGAAGCATTACAGCCAGCGAAACCTTTCCCTGCGCTTCGTGTCGAACGTAGATCCGACCGATTTCGCCGAGGCGGTGCAAGGCTTGAACGCCGAAGAGACGCTGTTCGTGGTGTGCTCGAAGACCTTCACCACGCTCGAGACCCTAGCGAACGCGCGGCTCGCCCGTGCCTGGTGCGTCGAAGCGCTCGGCTCCGAGGCGGCCGTGGGGCGCCATTTCGTCGCCGTCTCGACCAATGCCGAGAAGGTCGCGGAGTTCGGCATCGACACCCAGAACATGTTCGGGTTCTGGGACTGGGTGGGCGGGCGCTATAGTTACGATTCGGCGATCGGCCTGTCGCTGATGCTGGCGATCGGGCCAGAACGCTTCAGCGAAATGCTCGGTGGCTTTCGCGCCATGGACGAGCACTTCCGCACGGCTCCGCTCGACGAGAACTTGCCGGTGTTATTGGGGCTGATCGGGGTCTGGTACAACAACTTTTGGGGGGCCGAGAGCCACGCGGTGCTGCCCTACGATCAGTACCTCAAACGCTTCAGCGCTTACCTGCAGCAGCTCGACATGGAGAGCAACGGCAAGCAGGTCACGCTCTCTGGCGAACGCTGCGACTATCAGACCGGGCCCATCATCTGGGGGGAACCCGGAACGAACGGTCAGCACGCGTTCTACCAGTTGATCCATCAAGGCACGAAGCTCATCCCCTGCGACTTTCTCGCGTTCGCGAACAGCCTCAATCCTCGCGGCAACCAGCACGATCTGTTGATGGCGAACTTCTTCGCGCAGACCGA
This sequence comes from Polyangiaceae bacterium, assembly GCA_025937785.1. Lineage (GTDB taxonomy): Bacteria > Myxococcota_A > Polyangia > Polyangiales > Polyangiaceae > JAICQQ01. Next base: position 11,659 of record JAICQQ010000084.1, on the reverse strand, counting down.
GGCGTTGGCCTTCGGCAAGACCGAAGCTCAAGTACGCGCGGACGGCGTTCCCGAAGCGTTGGTGCTGCACAAGGTGTTCCAGGGCAATCGCCCCACCAACACCATCTTGTTCGACCGCCTGACGCCCGCAGCGCTCGGCAAGTTGGTGGCTTTGTACGAGCACAAGGTGTTCGTGCAGGGTGTGATCTGGAACGTGAACTCGTTCGATCAGTGGGGGGTCGAGCTCGGCAAAGTACTCGCGCAGCGCATCATTCCCGAGCTCGAAGACCCGAAGGCCGTGCTCGCCCACGACAGCTCGACCAACGAGCTTATCCGGCGTTACCGCGCGCTCAAGTCCTGAGCTCGCTGCCGCGTTTCCCAGGGGTTCTGCCATGAAGACAGCCAAGGCCACTACGCTCAGCATCGCGCTTTCCGGCGGGGTGCTCGTGCTGCTCACCGTTTCGGTGCTGCAGCTGAACGCCCTCGAAAAGCGCGCCAGCACTCAGGAACGGCAGCTCAAGGCCCTCGGCGAATCCACCGAGAAGCTGGTGGGTGAGCTCGGGCGCCTCAAAGGGGGCGGTGCTGCGACGCAGCCGGCGGCGAGCAGCGCCGGAGACTGCGAAATCGACAAAGTGCTGCACCCCGAGGTCGAGAACTTCCTGAAGCCCCGTGGCATCCAATGGCCGCCCGCGGGCGCGAAGATGAACGGCGTGCTCAAGCGGGGCTGGCGCTACGGCGACCCGAAGGGCTTCAACTGGATGGTCGAGAATGCCGCCGAGCTGAGAGAGCTCGTCATCAATTACGCGGATCTGCAGATTGCGATGCGCAACAAGTGGACCGATCCGATGGAGTGGCACGGGCAGGCTGCCTGCCGCGTCGAGATCACGGACGACTACAAAACGTACACGGTGTACCTTAGAAGAGGCGTCAAATGGCACAAGCCGAGCGGCGTCGACCTCGCGGATCCGCGCTACGCCTGGCTGAACAAGGAGCACGAGCTCACGTCGGAAGATTTCGTGTTCGCGGCAAAGGTTCTGATGAACCCGCAAGTCGAGAACGGCTTCATGAAGAGCTACTTCCAAGAGCTCGACAAGGTAGAAGCGGTGGACAAGTACACCTTCGTGGTGCGCTGGAAGAAAAAGACCTATCAGAGTCTCGAGCAAACCCTGTCGGGGCTGCAGCCATTGCCCGAGTTCTTGTACGGCTACACGGAGAATGGCCAGCCGATCCCGCAGGAGACGCTCGGGCTTCGCATCAATCAGCATTGGTACAACAACAAGGGCTACGTCGGCGTCGGGCCGTATCGCATGACCGAGTACAAGCCGGGCGTACGCATGAAGTTCGTTCGCAACGACGACTTCCCCGGCGACAAACCCGCAATCAAGGAGTTCGACTTTCCTATCTACACCGACCGGACGTTGAGTGTGCTCAAGCTCAAGTCCGGCGAGCTGAACTTCGTGGACCTCAGGCCCGGCCAGTATCGAGAAGAGGTCCTCGATTGGCAGAGCAAACCCAAGGCGTCTTGGCCCAAGAACAATCCGTTCCTGAACGGTCAGATTGAGTGTTCCGCCGTACCCTCGCCCTCGTTCTACTTCATCGGTTGGAACATGGCGAAACCGCTGTTCAAGGACCAGCGCGTGCGCACCGCCATGACGCACGCTTTCAATCGGCAAAAGATCCTGGATAGCGTGTTTCAAGGGCTCGGCGAGGTCGTCAGTGGTTATACAGCACCCGCTTCCCCGCTCAACGATCCCACCATCCGACCGTTGCCGTTCGATCTCGACCGCGCGCGGGCGCTGCTCGCCGAAGCGGGTTGGAAGGACAGCGATCGCGACGGCCTGGTCGACCAAGTGATCGAGGGCAAACGCACGCCCTTCGAATTCACGCTGCTACTCTACGCAGGTTCGCCCGAGTGGACGGCGCTCGCCAACGTCTTCAAGGAAGACCTGCTGAAGATCGGTGTCAAACTCACGGTCGGTTCGGTGGAGTGGAGCGTGATGCAGAAGCGCATGGACGAGAAGAGCTTCGATGCTTACTCCGGTGGTTGGTCGATGAGCTACGAGTCAGATCCGTTCCAGATCTGGCATTCGTCACAAGTAGACGAACCCAAAGGCTCGAACAGGGTCGGCTTTCGCAATAAGGAGGCCGACCAGATCATCGAAAAGCTCCGAGAAACCTTCGTGACGGAAGAACGGCAAGCGCTGTTTCGTCGACTCCATCGCATCCTGCACGAAGCCCAGCCGTACGCCTTCTTCATGTATCAGAAGGTCGTCTATTGTTGGCGGACGGAGGTGAAGAACGTCGTGTTTGCCCAGGAGCGACCCATCGCCGATTCTTTTCCCTGGTGGGTGGCGGCTCACGACTGAAGCAGGCAGGACTGACTCATGACGGACTACGTCATCCGGCGCCTTCTGATCATGATCCCGACGTTTTTCGGGATTTCGCTGATCATCTTCGTCGTGCTCAACCTGGCGCCCGGGCGACCCGGCGCGCAGAATCAAGCTGAGGGCCTGCAGAACCTGGGCGAGGCGGGGACGCAGGAGTCGTTTCAGATCTTTCGTGAGCAGTTCAACCTCGACAAGCCCACGCTGTTCAATACGCGCTTCCTGCTGACGCTTGGGGACATCGAACGCGAAGTGCGAATCGTCGCGCAGCAGACCCCGGCCACGGCCAGCGAACGGATCGCGGCCTACGAGCAGCTCGAGGATTGGGGTGCGTTCGCGGTTCCGCCGCTGATCGAGCTCATGAACCGTAGCGACCGAGAAGATGCCACGACAATCCGCGACTTCTCTGTATTTTTCCTGTCGCGGACGGCAAGGCGGCCGCTCATCGATCCCTACGAGCCGCACCCGAGCCCTGAAATCGCGGCGCAGAATCGCGCCATCGACCTGGAGAACGCGCTGGTGCGTGAGCTGCGCTACCCGGTTACCACGCCCGAGGCCGACAAGCAGAAGGTGATCGCGGCTTGGCGCAAGTTCTACGCCGAGCGCGCGTCGCGCTATCGTTACTCCTTCGGCGAGAAGGTACGCACGCTGTTCTTGGAGACACGTTTCGCCAAGTATTGGGCGAACCTGCTGAAGCTCGATTTCGGCGTGTCGCTCGTCACGAAGCAGCCGGTGCTGAGCACGCTCGTCAGCAAGCTCAAGTACTCGCTGTCATTGTCGGTGCTGTCCTTGATCTTGGCGTACTCGATCGCGATCCCGCTCGGCATCTACTCGGCCGTCTACTCCGGGACACGCTCGGACCGGACGCTCACGGTGGGGCTGTTCATGCTTTACTCGCTCCCGTCCTTCTTCGTCGCCACCGTGCTGCTGTACGCCATCTCCGAGGGGTCGGACGTGCCGAGCCTGCGCTGGTTTCCTACGGGGGGCTGGCAATCGGCGGACGCCGGCCAGTTGACGACGCTCGAGGCTTGGCGTGACATCGGCTGGCATCTGGTGCTGCCGTTGTTTTGCATGACCTACGGCTCCCTCGCCGCCATCAGCCGTTACATGCGCAGCGGCCTGCTCGAGGTGATTCGTTCGGACTACATTCGAACCGCGCGCGCCAAGGGTCTCAGCGAACGCGTCGTGATCGGAAAACACGCCGTGAAGAACGGCTTGCTGCCGATCTTGACCTTGCTCGCGGGGCTGTTGCCGGCCGTGCTGGGGGGCTCGGTGATCATCGAGTACATCTTCGGCATTCCGGGGCTCGGGCTGTGGGTCGTCGATTCCATCTATCAGCGTGACTACAACGTGCTGATGGGGGTGCAGTTGCTCACGACCGTGCTCGTGCTGGTGGGGATCCTGCTCACCGATCTCAGCTACGCCCTCGTCGACCCGAGGATTCGCTACCAATGATCGGGCTCGACAGCTCCATGCCGCCCCCCGCGGAACCCCCGGCGCCTGCGGGCGAACAGCAGGGGCCCGATCAGGCGTCGTACCTGAGCACGGTCTGGGCGCAGCTGAAGAAGAACCGCATCAGCCTTTGGGGGGTGTGGTGCATCGGGGCGCTCGTGATCTTGGCTATCTTCGCGCCGGTCATCTCGTTGAATCAGCCGTTTTACTTCAGCGCCGACGGCGTCACGCGTTTTCCGTTCCTGCGCAGCCTGTTCAACCGGCTGTTGTTCGAGAACTCGGTCGACATCTTCTTCAACTTGGCGCTGGTGCTGCTGCCGCTGTACCTGGCGATCGTTCTCGGTGCTCGCAAGCGCTGGGGCGCGAGCTTCACCAGGCTCAAGCTTCGCCTGCTGCTAGGCCTGGCCGTCGGTCACGTCATCCTGGCGACCTCGATGCTTCCTGCCAGCATGCTCGGCGTGAGCAATCCGCTGTTCTTCACCGAGAAGGTGGAGAACTACGCAGCGCGGGCCGCCGAATACGACGCGCAGGGCAAGAGCTACACCGCGGTGTTTCCGCTGCGACGTTTTGGCTACCGCGATACCGATCCCGAGCACAGCGTGGCGCCGCCCAGCGGTCGCCACTGGCTCGGCACCGACTACGAGGGGCGCGACGTCTTCGCTCGCATGCTGTACGGAACGCGGATCTCACTCACGATCGGCATCGTCGCCGTAGCGATCTACGTCTCGATCGGCATCGTGTTGGGCGCGCTCGCGGGCTACTACGGACGCTGGGTCGACAACTGGATCTCGCGACTGATCGAGGTGATGATCTGCTTTCCGAGTTTCTTTCTGATCCTGACCATCGCGGCGTTGATCGAAAAGCGCTCGATCTTCCACGTGATGCTGATCATCGGCTTCACGGGCTGGACCGGTGTGGCGCGCCTGATCCGCGCGGAGTTCTTGAAGCAGACCAGCCTCGACTACGTCCAGGCAGCGCGCGCGCTCGGGCTCAGTGAACGGCGCATCATCTTCCGACACATTTTGCCGAATGCCGTGGCGCCGGTGCTGGTGAGCGCGACCTTCGGCATTGCAGCGGCGATCTTGATCGAGTCGAGTCTGGCGTTTTTGGGGGTAGGGGATCCCAGCGTCGCTAGTTGGGGCGAAACGCTGAACACCGGGCGCACCGAGCACAAGCTGTGGTTGGTGCTGGCTCCCGGCTTCGCGATCTTCTTCGTGGTGAGCGTGTTCAATCTGGTAGGCGAGGGGTTGCGCGATGCCCTCGATCCGAGGCTGCGCCGATGATGAAAGCGCAGCCGATGAAAACGCGGGCGATGAAAACGCAGCCGGTGAAAGGCGACGTGCTGCTCTCGGTCAAGGGCTTGAAGGTCCAGTTCCGAACCGATCACGCGCTGGTGCGCGCCGTCGACGGTGTCAGCTACGAAGTGCGCGCGGGCGAAACGCTGGCCGTGGTCGGCGAGAGCGGTTCGGGCAAGAGCGTGACCGCGATGAGCATCCTGCGGCTGATCGAGAGCCAGGGAGGCAGCGTCGCGGGCGGATCCATCGAGTTTGGTGGCAAGAACCTGCTGGCGCTCAGCGAAACCGAGATGCGGCGCGTGCGGGGCAACCAGATCGCGATGATCTTCCAAGAGCCGATGACCAGCCTGAATCCGGTCTACACCATCGGTAACCAAATCGGCGAGACGCTGCGTTTGCACCGCGGCATGAACGAGGCCGAGGCCCGGCAGGAGGCTATTCGGCTGCTCAGGTTGGTGCAACTACCCGATCCCGAGCAACGCCTCGACGGTTATCCGCATCAGCTCTCCGGCGGGATGCGCCAACGAGTGATGATCGCCATGGCGCTCAGCTGTCAGCCGAAGCTTTTGATCGCCGACGAGCCGACGACGGCCCTCGACGTGACCGTGCAGGCGCAGATCCTGGAACTGATGCAAGAGCTGCAGGAGCGCCTGGGCATGGCGATCCTGCTGATCACGCACGACTTGGGGGTCGTGGCGACCAACGCCGACCAGGTCGCGGTCATGTACGCGGGCAGGATCGTCGAGCGGGCTCCGGTCGTCGATCTGTTCGAGTCGCCGAAGCACCCCTACACGGCGGGCCTGCTCGCGTCGTTGCCACAGCTCGACAAGCGCAGCGAGTTGATCCCGATCGCGGGCAACGTCCCGGACGCCTCGCGGTTGCCGTCGGGCTGCCCGTTCCACCCACGCTGCGCGTTTCGCTTGGACATTTGCGACCGGCAAGATCCCCCGCTGCGCGCGCTCGTAGGCGACGGCTCCCGCGCGAGCGCGTGTCACTACGTCGAGCGCCACCCCGACGCGGAGCTGTTGCCGCTCTTGGCCCAGAAGCGCAGGCAGGAGATCTCGTGAGCGACGAACCGCTGCTGTCCGTGCAGGGCCTTTCCAAGCACTTTCCGGTGACCCGGGGGGTACTCAGCCGTCAGGTGGGCAGCGTGCGTGCCGTGGACGGCGTCTCGTTCGAGCTCTGGCCCGGCGAGGCCCTCGGGCTCGTGGGTGAGTCGGGGTGCGGCAAAACGACGGCGGGGCGCTCGTTGCTGCGGTTGATCGAACCGAGCGCCGGATCGATCCGATTTGCAGGGCGAGATCTGATGACGTTGGGCCCGAGGGAGCTGCGAGCGGCCCGCCGCGAGATGCAGATCATCTTTCAAGATCCGTTCAGCTCGCTGAACCCACGTATGCGCGTTCGGGACATCGTGGGTGAGGCGCTGGTGGCGCATGGTCTGGTCAAGCGGCGCGATCTCGACGCGCGCGTCGGTGAGTTGCTCGAGAAGGTCGGTGTGACCGGCAGTTTCGCCAATCGCTACCCCCACCAGTTTTCAGGAGGACAGCGCCAGCGCATCGGCATCGCGCGGGCGATCGCGCTGAACCCGAAGTTCATCGTGTGCGACGAAGCCGTTTCGGCGCTGGACGTGTCGATTCGGGCGCAGGTGATCAACCTGCTCGTGGGACTCAAAGACGAGCTCGGCCTTGCCTACCTGTTCATTTCGCACGATCTCTCCGTCGTCAAGCACATCTGCGATCGCATTGCCGTCATGTATCTCGGTCAAATCGTCGAGCTGACCGCTTCGGACGAGCTGTTCGAAAATCCCGCGCATCCGTACACTCGCTCGTTGCTCTCCGCGATCCCCTTGCCTGACCCGAAGTCGAGGCAGAAGCGCAAAGTGCTGACCGGCGACGTGCCCACGCCGCTCAACCCGCCGAGCGGCTGCCGTTTTCATACGCGCTGCCCCGCAGTATTCGATCGCTGCTCGCGCGACGAGCCTCGGCTCCTGAAGCTCGGCGCGCAGCACCAGGTGCGTTGCCATCACGCCGACGGTCTCGAGAACGACGCCGATTGGTTCCCGGAGCTGGATCGGCGCACTCGAGAACGAGAGCTGCAGAACGAGCAGGAGCGTGCGTTGCGAGAGGCTGCCGTCCCGGTAGAGGTGGAGACTCGGGCGCCCGTCCCGGCTCTCGAGGCCGGGCCCGAGAGTGCGGGCGACGCGGCGCCGCCGGAGCCGGCGTTGGCCAAGGCGTTGGTGTTTGCTGGGATCGGCGCCGTGCTCACCGGCTTCTGGTTCATCGGGCTGTGCTCGAGCGTGGGGGCGTATTGGTTCTGGGTGCGACCGCGCCTGCGCCGACCGCTCGGCGCTGATTGCGCGCTCGCTGCTGCGCTGGTGATTGCGCTGGTGCTGGGTCATACGCTCGGCGAGCACGCCAGGGTCGCGCGCGCCCGGGCGGAGCTGACCGCGCTGGCGGGGCACGTCGAAGCCTTCCGCGAGCGAACCGGCAGCCCCCCCGAATCCTTGGCAGGGCTCGGCTGGCGCTTGTTCGACGTGCTGCCGGACGGCAAGCTCACGGACCCCTGGGGGCGCCCCTACGCCCTGCGCGCGGGCGGCTCGAGCAAACCCGGAGCGGTGATCAGCCAGGGCCAGGACCCGAGCACGCCCAACGACGACCTGAGCGTATCGTTGGGCGCATCCAGCTCGGAACCTTGACCAGGCCGTGCGCTAGAAGGTCAGCTGAGCCTGAGTGCGAAACTGCCAGTCGGTGGTGTCGCTGCTGTTGTGGTTCAGGGCGGTCAAGTCGTTCTGCCACTTCAAGTCATGCTTGTCGAAGTAGACGTTGAAGCCAGCCGCGTACTCTTCTTCGATGTTGTTCGATTGGTCGTGGCGCGGATCGACGATGCCGTAGCGCAGCACCGGCTGAAACACCTTCGAGATCACGTAACCTGCCTGCACGTGGCCGCCTCCGTCGCCGAGCGTGCGGTCACCGAAGCCCTCGCCGTCCTGCTGGGTCGTGCGATAGACCGCGCCGCTGACCGAGAAGCCTTCGATCTTGATCACGGCATCAGCCTCCATCTTGACCAGCGAGTCGTCGTCGTTGTCGGCGTCGAGCTGCGCTTCGATGCTGCCGGCGACCCCGAAGCGGAAACCGCCGCCTTCCAGGTCGGCTTCGCTGTAGCCCTTGATGCCACCGTGGTTGTAGCCGAGGTGCAGCGTGAGCGCAGGGTTCCACATGCTAGGAACGTTGCTGAAGCTGCCGCTCGTGACGTCGACGTCACCCGTGGTCGTGTCCGCCGTGCCCGCACCCGAGAAGCTGGACCTCTCTCCGGTGCCGTTGAACAGGCCGATGGCGTACTCGAACGTCGGTGATTTCTCGTAGTTGTCGTGCAGCAATAGACCGATGTCACGGCCACCGCCAAAGGTTCGATCGGTGATCGAGCGATCGACCAGTTCGAAGTTGGCGTCCGACACGATCTGCTGGCGCGAGAACGGGCGCTTGGATTGGCCCGGTCGAATGCACAACATGTCGTCGGCCACGCAATAGTCGAAGTAGAAGTCCTTGAGTGCGGTGTTGCCTCTCCCGAAATCAATCTGCACCTTGTAAGACAGGCCTTTCGTGAAGACACTGCCCTTGAGGTAGAGCTGAGCGCGCGCGAGCTCGAAGGCGTCCTTGTTCTTCGCGTCCTTGACTTCCAGGTGCGTGAAGCGGAGCTGGACTCGCCCCTGGACATTCAGACTGTTGACTCCTTGTTCGATGAAGAAGCCTTTGTCGTAACCGACGTCGGCCGGTGGCTTGGCGTCACCCTCTTCCGGCAACGGCGCGAGTGGCGTCGGTTCGGTTGCAGTGACTGCCGGTGCTGGCGCGGGTGCGAGCTCAGCGGTCGCAGGCACCGCCTCGGTCGTCGGTGCTGGTGCCGGTGCCGGTGGTGCTGCCGGCGCCGCTGCTGCAGGAGCCGGAGTCGGCGACGCCGGCGCCGGAGCGGCCGGTGCTGGCGCAGCCGCGGCGGCGTCGGGGGCTGCCTCCGGCACTGCGGTTTGCGCGAACGCGGGCGTCGCGACGAGGGAGCCGAGACAGGCGAGGGTACGAGTAAGGCGGTGAGTTCTGAGCACGGAATGTTTCCTTTCGCAGCCGTTGTGCCGCCGTTCCTCGGCCGATTGAACGACAATCAGCGCGAAAGGAACTTTTCCTACCAAGAAAGGAGGGAATTCAAGCAAATGTACCATTTTGCAGTGGGCGGAGGGGCCGGCCCGTCGTCACGGGGGGGGGTGCTGTGGCGATGACTCGCCGTTCACCCGTAGCGGCCCTCGATGTAATCGGCTGTTTTCTGACTCCTGGGTGTCACGAACATCTCATCGGTTGCGCTGTGTTCGATGACCTTGCCGAGCAGCATGAAGACACACTCTTCACTCGCGCGCCGCGCCTGCGCCATGTTGTGCGTCACGATCAGGATCGTGTATTCGCCGCGCAGCTCCCAGATCAGCTCTTCGACGGCCGCGGTAGCCTTGGGGTCGAGGGCGGAACAGGGTTCGTCCATCAACAGCAAGCGTGGCTTCACGGGCAGCAGGCGGGCGATGCAGAGCTTTTGCTGGGCTTCGAGGGAAAGCACGCGCGCGGGGGCATCGAGTCGATCCTTCACTTCATCCCACAGCAGGACCTTCTGCAGCGAGGATTGTACGACCTGGTCGAGCTCGGCCCGTGCGGCCTTGCGCACGTTGGGGTCGTGCAGGCGCAAGCCGAACAGGATGTTGTCGCGAATCGAGAGCGGCAACGGATTCGGTCTCTGAAACACCATGCCTACTTGCTTGCGCACCTGCACGACCTCGTTCGCAGGCGCGAACACGTCGGTCCCGAACACCTCGATGCTGCCCTGGATGCGCACGTAATCGAGCCTTTGAATGATGCGGTTGCAAGCGCGCAGCAGCGTGCTCTTGCCGCAACCCGAAGGCCCGATCAGCGAGGTGATCTTGCCTTGGGGCACCTGTAGGTTCACGTCGTGGAGCGCTTGGAAGCTGCCGTACCAAAGGTTCAGAGCCTTGACGACGACAGCCGGGTTCGCGCGATCCTTCGAAGGCTCAGCCAAAGTGCCCTCCGAGATACTTGGCCGTGCGCTCATCGGTATGACCGTCGCTGAACATGGCTTCGGTCTCTCCGATCTCGACGCATTCGCCCATGAGAAAGAAAGCGGTGCGATTGGCCAATCGCTCTGCCTGTTGGACCAGGTTCGTGACGAGCACGATCGTGATCTCTTTGCGCAGCTCCTTCAGCACGTCCTCGATGCGCATCGTGGTTACCGGATCCACCGCGATCGAGAATTCGTCCAGGAGCAGCAGCTTGGGATCTTGAGACAGGGCTCGCGCGATGGTGAGCCGTTGTTGCTGTCCGCCTGACAACAAGCTGCCCAGCGACTTCAGGCGATCCTTCACCTCGTCCCACAACGCGGCACGCGTCAGGGAGCGCTCGACGATTTCATCGAGCTTTCGCTTGTCGCGAACACCGGCGAGCCGCGGCGCCAGCGCCACGTTGTCGTACACGCTGAGCGGCAAGCCCACGGGCAGCGGGAACACCACGCCGATCCGGCGCCTGAGGGCGTACAGGTTGCGCCAAGAACGCACGTTCTTGCCCCCGATCTCGACGTTACCGCTGAAGTGCATGCCCGAGGTGAACTCGTCCATGCGATTGAGCACGCGCAAGAACGAGGTCTTGCCGCTGTTTGCCGGCCCGATAATCCCGAAGATCTCGTTCTGCTTGATCTGGAGGTTGACGCCGGAGAGCACGGTCTTCTTGCCGTACGCGATCGATAGATCGCGCACCAGCACCTCCACCTCGGGGTCGGGGGGCACCGCCTTCACCACTTCTTCTTGCCTCGAAGGTACATGCGAAAGCCTATCGACGCGGCGTTCATGACGAGCACGATGCCGATCAGGACCAACGCTACGCCGTAGGGCAACTGCTCGGGGACCCCGGGTACCTGCGTCGAAATCACGAACAAGTGGAGCGACATCGCCATGGTCTGGTCGAAGACGCTCTCGGGCAAGAATGGCAGGAAGAAGGCCGCTCCGGTGAACATGATCGGCGCCGTTTCTCCGGTCGTACGCGAGACCTCGAGGATCACACCGGTGAGGATGCCGCTGATCGAATTGGGGAGCACGACGCGGTAAATCGTTTGCCAGCGCGTGGCACCCATGTTCCAGCAGGCTTCTCGAAAGGCGTGCGGGACCGCTTGCAATGACTCGCGCGTCGCCACGATCACCACCGGCAGGCTCATGACGGCAAGTGTGCAACTGGCAGCCAAGATACTGGTGCCGAAGCCGAAGAAGAGCACGAACGCACCCACGCCGAACAGGGCGTGCACGATCGACGGTACACCCGCCAAGTTGATGATGGCGAGGTTGATGACCCGCGTGAGCCAGTTGTCTGGGGCGTATTCGCTAAGGTACACCGCTGCTGCCACGCCCACCGGTATCGAAGCCAACAGCGCGACGGCCACCAACCAGATCGTGCCGACGAATGCCGGCAGAATGCCGCCCGCGGTCATGCCTTGGGTGGGCTCGGTGAAGAGAAAGTC
>JAICQQ010000003.1 GCA_025937785.1 Polyangiaceae bacterium | reverse complement strand
GTCATATCCACTTGTACCATGAACTTTTTGTGCACTCGCCGGGCCGAGACGGCCCTGAGCGCTACGCTCGTTGATTGCATGCTCTGGCAGGCCGCGTGGCGCAGTTTCGAGAGAAATCCGGAAAAAACCTCGTTGCCTCACGTCCGGAGGCGTCAGCGCGCCGCTCACGGGCACGAAGATCTCGTCAAGACAATTCTCACCGAATACTCATTATTTGAACATGGATTCTCCGTGCTTCCGCACCGCCACACCCCATGCCACCCGCGTGCGAATAGGAATGACCTGGCACGTGCGTGAGCGACGCAAACAACCTTGACGGACGCGCGGTTGTGGGTATACTGAAGCACTAATCTAAGCTCTGCGACAGGCGCGGCCCAATGTGCCCTCGCGGGCCACGCTCAAGGGATTCCCCCGTTGCATCCGTGCGGTAGCGCGCTGCACGGGCCACACGGCTCGCGCGGTCGCTGCCTACGGGCCACAGGGCTCGCGGTTGGCGCCTGCGGGGTACTCGGGCGGCGCCTACGGGCCACACGGCTCGCGCTGCACGGGCCACGGGCCACACGGCTCGCGCGGTCGCTGCCTACGGGCCACAGGGCTCGCGGCTTCGAGCGCCGGCTCATCCTCGAATCAGGGTGCAAGCTCGCGAGACTCGGAAATTCCCGTCGGAGATCCGATCAGTCCTGAGATCCCAGTAGGTCCTGCCGGTCGGAAACGCGCTTTCACCGCCAACCACCAAGGACGCCAAGCACCGCCAAGGAAGTATTTTATTTAGGGCGGCTATTCACGACACGGCGGATGCCATTCTTGAGGAGTACGACGTTGACGGTGATGAGCAATCCAAGGGGTCGTTCGAATGCTTTTAAGTAGGAGATGACCTGCGCAACGTGGACGGCAGCTAGCTGCTCGACAGACTTGAGCTCGATGATCACCTGGCGAGCCTGCGCAGCACTCGGCTGACTTCGAGCGCGCAAAGTTCGGGCCTACCGGCATAGCCTCTAAGGAGCCTCCGGCACGCGAGTGGCGGCACGCAGCCGAGCGGTGAGAGCGCGGGCACCCCGGGGCTCAGCGGTCAGGCCGGGGCCAGCTCGAGCAGCGCTCGATCCGCTAGCGCTCGGGCCTCGCGGAGCTGCCCGCTGAAGTCGCCCAGCGACCAGAACTTCGCGCGCGTACGGGGTGTGCGGATCACGAGCGTATCTTTCGGATCGAACGGAACCTCGCGCCCGCGGCTGCGCGCCACGATGTGCACGATGGCCTTCTGCTCCGGTCGCCACTCGCGCCACGCCTGCACGCCGATGCGATCGGCCACACCACCATCGCAATAGCGGCGCCCCGCGATGTCTACCGCCGGAAATATCCGCGGAATTGCCATCGAAGCCAGGAGCGCAGGCACCAGCTCGCCGGTCCGTATCAGGTGGTGCCGTCCAGCTCGGTCGCACACGCCCACGGCGAACGGCTTGGGCATGTCTTCGAACCTGCGAGGCAGGTGTCGCGAGAGTATCTCGGCAACGCGCGTCGTGGAGAACAGCGCGCGCCACGGCCGGCGATTGAACGGCAACGAGCGCAGCGGAGGTTCGCCAGCCAAGATGTCGGCGACACGCGGGAGAGGCAAGCCCGCTTGCGCGAAAGCGCCCACCAGTGCACCGGACGAGGTGCCGACGAGCGCCTCGGTCTCGAGCCCCCGCGCGCGGATCGCCTCGAGCACGCCCAAATGCCGTGAAAAGGCCAGAAAGCCACTGGAAAGGATCAAGTCCACGCCCCTGGGTAGTACGTCCCCGAGTGAAACGTGAATCAAAATCGGCAAGGTGTAGGCAGGGGCTGCGGTCTCGCCAGGCGCGCTGCGCCGCATGCCCCTCAGTTGCACGAACGTTGTAAAACAACATGCCGCGTGACAGCGCTGCTGTACCAGTGCCCCCAACCTCGCATCATGAGCCACCGGAGCTCGAAACGACACGGGCTACGTGCCTCGGGGCGCACCGCCCCGGGGAAAAACTTCCCGAGACAACAGACGAGAACATGCAGGCGTATGTTAGGCTTGCCCGACTGCCATGAAACAGTGGGGACTCATGAACCAGCAGACGAAAACGCGAGCATCGCAGCCTCGCTTCACCTTCGCAGTGCTGGCGGCGGTGGCTGCCGTCACCTGCGCCAAGGCCGAAGATCAAGCGCTTCCGGGCGCCACCGGCGCCGGGGGCTCGAACTCGGGGGGACTCACCGGCAACTCGGCGGTGGGCACGGGCGTGCAGAACACGACCACGATATCGACGGCCAGCGCTGCGACCGCCGCCTCGGCCTCGGCGGCAACGACGAGCTCCGGCACCTCGACCGGCACCTCCGGTGGAGGGACCCAGGGTGGCGAGGCAGGCGCACCGGCCGACACCGGCTCGACCGGCACCGGTGACAGCGACGGCACGGGCACCGGCGGGGTGGGCGGCGATGGCACGGGAACGGGCGGGACCAGCACCACCGGTGTGCCGTCGGATGTGATCGAGAACGCCGAGGTCGTGCTGCTCTACAAGATCGACGGCGCACAAGCCTCTACCGCCAGCATCTTCATGCACCTCTACCTCAGGAATCAAAGCGACGACGACTTCCCGCTGAACGCCGCCGAGGTGCGCTATTGGCTCGACTCCGATGGCCGCAACTACACCATGGCGTCGCATTACCAAGGGCCCGGCATCGGCAAAGTGACACTCTCCAAGGGCAGCGAAGGCGACGACGAATACGTCGCCGTCACGTTCGGGGCGACAGCGACGCTCGCAGGCAACACGACCGATCTCAACCGCAACGAGTTCCAGCTGAAGCTGGACGCCGCGGGCGGCAACTTCGATCAGTCGAACGACTACTCCTTTGCCCCCACGCTCACGAGCGCGACCGAACACGATCGCGTTACCGTGTATCTCGCGGACGAGTTGATCTGGGGCTGCGAGCCCTCAGGGACCTGCGCCGGGGACGATCCGGGCGCGGGCGGTGCTGCGGGGGCAGCGGGAGCCGAAGGATGATCGCTCGACGCTGGGCGCTGCTCTTGGCGATCGCGGGGATGAGCGCGGCCGAACTGAACGTCGGCTGCGGGGGCGCCGCGAGCGCGGCGCGCGCCGCGTCGAAGGGCGCCGGGGGCTGCTCGAAAGCGGCGAAGGTAGGAAGCGCAGGGGCTGCTGCAAACGCCGAGCGAGCCGCGGGCGCGAGCGCGGCAGAGGCCGCGGCAGCTTCACACGCCGACGACGCCATCCCGAAGCGCGGCCTCGGTCAACCCAAGGACGACGTGCTACCGCCGACGACGACGAGCCCCGCCCACGCCGCGCCAGAAGAGCCTGGACCGCTGCGCGAAGCCACCGAGACCGCGGTGGATGTCGGCAGCAACGCGGTCGACGCCCCGAGCGACGCCGAAGAAGAGTAAACCGAACCGCGCTTACTTGGCGGCGGTGCAGCAGCGGGTTCCGAGCGAGTAATCGTAGTACTCGGCGCTGTGCGACTCGATCTTGGCGGCGCAGCCCTCGCGCGTCGAGCGTGCGTAGAAGCCGCCGACGAAGGTGCCGTTGGGATCGTCGATCCACTCGTCGAGGTTTCCTACCATGTCGTGGATGGAACCCTCGGGCCACTGACTTCGACAGCGCTCGGTCCCCCCGGTCAAGCGCAGCAGCGGGTCCTCGCCGCGCTCGCTGACCAGGTTCAATCGCGGATCGGTGTGACCGACGAACGACACTCCGTGCAGCACGAACGCTGGATGAGAGAATCGGTACACGTTGCACGCGCCCCATTCGAACTGATCGCCGTAGGGATACTTGCGCTTCGGCGCTGCTTGGCACGCCGTGACCCACTCCGCTTCCGTGCACAGTCGCTTGCCCGCGTTGGCGCACGCGCGTGCTGCGAGCGCGTGCGACAGGTAGCCCTGCGGGACGACTCCGGGCAGGGAAACGGCGCGCGGCTCGAAGCGCCCGCGCTGAACCTCGGGGATCGGGGGCAGCGGTAACGCGCGGGCCGCGGGGTCGCCCACGACTAGGCGCTCGATCTGCCAGATGCGTAGCGCCTGCTGCAGGCGGCCCGCGTGCGGCGGATAATAGGGCGACAGCGGCTGCCCAGTGCGATGGTCGACGGTCATGATCTCCCAGCGATCGATGCAGAAGTTCTGCACGCGCACCATCGAGCTGGGACAGGTCGGCGCCTGCGCGCGTGCGGTCTTGGGCGCGGAGGTCAACAGCGCACTGGCAGCGGCGATGGTGGCGACGAACGCGAGAGCACTCGCCAGCGTGCGGATCGGGTCAATCACGCGACTCCATCGAACAGCACTCGGCCGCCACCACAGCGGAAGCGCCACCGTGCCACGCGGGTCAGGCAGAGCCGACCGTCCGCGAGGTGAACGCCATGGGGGTCGCACCGATGCGCTCGTAGGCCTTCCGCCACAGGTCATCCGAGGGAACGTCGAAGACGATCGAGGCCTCCACGTCCGTCGGTAGCCAGGCCCCCGCCCTGATCTCGTTCTCGAGCTGCATCGGGGCCCAGCCCGCATAACCCGCGAGCCCCATCACGCTCGGCGAACTCTTACCCTGTGCGATGACCTCGAGCACTTGCCTCGAGGCACAGGCCGTGATGCCGACGCCCACCTCGAATTGCCCTTCGACCCCCACGAAGCGATCTTCGCTGCGATAAACCAACCAGATTTGTTCCTGAGAAACCGGACCGCCCAGCTTGACCATACCTGGGACCTCGATCTCGCTTTTCGTGATGTCGGCCCGAACCAAGAGCTCGCTCAGCGTCATTAGATTGCGGCCGTTGATGACCCAGCCAAACGCGCCGTCATCCCCGTGCGCGGCCAAGAGCACCACGGACTGGTCGAAGTTCGGATCTCCGAGGGGGGGAGCGGCCACCAACAATCCCGGGGCTAGTTCCGACATCGCTGGCAATGTATCAATCCCACCCGCGCGCGTCGAGGCTAGCTGATCAGGGCACCCGCGTAACCCACGACCCGCTCGAAATCGCCCGAGGTTTCCCCGGAATTCCCGTACTGAACCAGTTCGACGTGCGCGGCCCCCAGCGCTCGCGCGGCCGAAAGCCCCACTGTCGTCGGAATGAACCCGCACATGGAAATGCGTCGTTCGATCACGGTTCGGTAAAGAGCCGGCGGGTTCAAGGCCTCGATCTGGTCGAGCGCCAGCCGGTCGAGCTCGGCCGCCAACTCGGCGCGAACATAGTGGGACATGTCCGTGCTGCACACGATGAGCACACGCTCCCCGAACGCCTGGATGCCCTCGGCCAAGGCTGCCCCCAGCTCGAGGCATTCGTCGAGTGATGCCCGCTGCAAGCACAGCGGGGCGATGCGAACTTGCGGCTCTCTGTGCTGGAGAAACGGGAGCTCGACCTCGATCGCATGCTCGCGAAGGTGCGCGAGCTCGTCGTCGTCCAGCCCGGCGTGACGTTGCAGGCACGCCGCCAAGTCCTCGGCGACCTCGACTTCGCCGAGCGGCGTCCGCCAAGCGCCGCGGCTCCACAAGGCGCGCGGGCGCCCGAGCCCGGTATGATTGGGGCATAGGACGACGACGTGCCGTGGCACGTCGATCCGCGCGAAAGTCGCGCCCGCAATCCGTCCGCTGTACACGTAGCCAGCGTGGGGTACCACGGCGAGCAGCGCCGGCCGCCCGCTCGCGGGCGGGGACGAATGTGCGAGCAGCCCCTCCAGCGCCCGCTGCAGCGCTGCTGGAGAAGCCGGGTAGAACCGCCCGGCGACGGCCGGTTCACGAATGCCCGAGGGTGAACTCACGAGCGACAGTGTAGCCCCCTTGGCGCTAACGTTGTATGCTGGCGTTTGGTGGAGAGTCTAAGGGTCCCTACGTTGCCGGTGAGCACGGTGCTCGAGCGCGCCCGCGCACTCCGGCGCGTGATCGAGGAGCAGGCGGCACAGGCCGTGGGCCCCGCGTCCGCAGCCTCGGTACAACTCGGCGAAAGCATTCCGGCAACGCTCCGGCAAGGCGCCTCGGGCGGCGCTTCCAGCGCCGAGCAGTTTCTAGCGCTGCTCGAGTGCACCTACCTGGTCGCAGCGGCCGACAGCATCACCACCGAAGAGCTCGGCGGGCTTTCTACCATGATCGAAGTGGTGACCGGTGCCGAGCTGAGCCCGGCACGCATCCAGGATTATTTCCGAGAGTTCGCGCAGGGCCTGGCAGACGCGGGGCGGCCCGCACGCCTGCGAGCGATCGCGGAAGCCCTCGGGGGTTTCGTCGAGCGTCAGGAGGCGCTGCACCTCGCCGTGCTGTTCGCGGTCGCCGATGGAACGCTGGTCCGCAAAGAGACGCGGGTGCTGATCGAAGTCGCCGAAGCCTTTGGCTACAGCATCGGGGAGCTGCAAGCCGTGCTGGACGAAGTCGCAAGCCTGCTGCGTGCCGCACTCAGAAGTGCGTAGTCGGCACTCAGAGCGCATAGCAGCACTCGACAACGAGAAGCCCATGCTCCCATTCACTTCCCCCCATGCGCTCCGCGTTCTGCTCGTGGTGTCGTCTCTCGCCTTGCTGGCCTTCGGCTGCAAAGGCGACGACGACGACAACGGCGACGGCGCCGCCGAGACAGTCACGCAGACGAGCGCCGGCGGCAGCGCCGCGGGCAGCGCCGGCAGCAGCGGCGACGGTGGCAGCGGCGGCAGCAGCGGCGACGGTGGCAGCGGCGGGCAGGCTACTGGGGGCTCGTCGGCAGAAACCTCGAGTCAGGGCGGCTCGGGCGACGGGGGTAGCAGTACACAGGCAGGAGCCAACGGCGGCACCTCCGGCGCCGGCTGCGAGGGCGGGCTCGATCGGTGCGGCGACACGTGCATCGACACTCGGACCTCCACTGCTCACTGTGGTGCTTGCGACAACCGGTGCCGCGACGCAGAGCTCTGCGTGGACGGCGCCTGCAGCGCGACCTGCGATCCGCCGCGCACGGTATGTGACGACACCTGTACCGATCTCGAAATCGACGCGGCGAACTGTGGCGCCTGCGGCGCACGCTGCGGCCGGGGTACCCCCTGCGTGCGCGGGACCTGCGGTTGCCCCGAGGACTCCGTCGCCTGCGCCGGCGCTTGTGTCGACCCGTTGACCGACGCTGACAATTGCGGCAAATGCGGAACACCGTGCGCGGGCGACGCCATTTGCGTCGAGGGGCGTTGTGAGTGCGCTCCCGGCACCACCGTGTGCGGCAGCAGTTGTGTGAGCCTGCTCGACCCCGAGCACTGTGGCGGTTGCGATCGAAGCTGCGACGACGACGAGATCTGCGCCGAAGGAGAGTGCGTGGCGGCCGGCGACCCATGCCCCGAGGGCACGACTCGCTGCGGGTCGGCGTGCGTCGATACCGACACTTCCCCCAGCCACTGTGGCGGCTGCAACCAGCCCTGCGGCGGGACTCAGTTCTGCGAGGACGGCGCCTGCGGCTGCAGCGAGGGCCGCGTGGCCTGTGGCACGGCGTGCGTCGACACCAGTTCGAGCCCTGTGCACTGCGGCGACTGCGGCAACGTCTGCGCCGTCGGGCAAGTCTGCGAGGAGGGCGAGTGCGTCTGCAGTAGCAGCGCGACCACCGACTGCGACGGCGTGTGCGTGGACACCGGCCTCGATCCGAACAATTGCGGCGGCTGCGGTACCGAGTGTGGCGAGTATCCTTGCACCGACGGTGAGTGCGCCTGCCCCGAGGGCGAAGAACTCTGCGACGGCGCCTGCGTGAACGTCGAATCGAACGCACAGCACTGCGGCGGTTGCGGTGACGGCTGCGCGAACGACGAGTCCTGCATCTTGGGTGAGTGCTCCGACGACGTCGATGACGGCTGCTCGAACACGCTCGCCGGAGACATCGAGTTATCCGAAATCGCGCTATATCAAGCCGGCAAAGTGAGCGTGATGAGCGCGGGGACGAGCGTCGCTGCCGGCGACCGGGTAGCGGACGTGATCGTCGGCAAGACGGGGCTGCTACGCGCCTCAGTCACGCTCGATGCGGCATTCTCGGCGCGGGTGCTTTCGGCGCGCCTGGTCGTCGTCAACGGCGACGACGCCACGGCATTCTTTCACAAACGCAGCGTCAGCGTAGCGTCGAGCGACGCCAGCCCGGCAACGACCTTCAACTTTCCCCTCGACGCCGAGCTCATCCAATCGGACACGAGCTATTCGGTGGAGCTGGTCGAGTGCGGGGCGCCCACGGGCAGCGTGATGGCCCCGCGCTTCCCCAGCGGCGGGACCGAAGCGCTGCTGGCGCGCGACGTGGGGCAGCTTCGGATCGAGTACGTGCCGATCATCGCCAACGGCAACACCCCGCGCACGAGCGCCGCCCAGCTCGACGTACTCACGAACTACATCCGCGAAATGTACCCGGTTTCCCGCGTAGAAGTCTCGGTCGGCCTACCCATGACCGCCAACCGCAGCATCGGCGTGGAGGCGGGCTGGGAAGAGGTTCTACAACAGCTCAGCCAGCGTCACGCCACCAACATGGCACCCAACGACCTCTACTACTACGGCTTGCTCGAGCCCGAAGATACCTACGACGAGTTCTGTTCGAGCGGTTGCACGCTCGGGCTCGGCTACGTCGCCGAGGCGAGCGCCTCCGATCGTCATTTTCGCGTGTCGATGGGCTTGTCGTACGGCGACACCTACTCGGCGGAGACGGCAGCGCACGAGATAGGCCACAACTTCGGGCGCGACCACGCGCCCTGCGGAGGACCCGGCTATCCCGATCCCGAGTTCCCTCACGCTGGAGCGCGCATCGGCTGGTGGGGCTTCACGATGCCGGACGTCTTGCTCTCGCCCAGCGTGACGCGAGACATCATGAGCTACTGCGAAGACCCGTGGATCAGCGACTACACCTACCAGGCGCTCGCCGAGCGCGCCGCCATCATCAATGCAAGCAGCGGAGCGCTGAGTACGCTGCCGATCGGTCGCTGGCGCGTGGTGGTGGCGAGCCGCGGCGGCAGCGTGTGGGGCGTACCGTTCGACACACCCGTCAGCGCCGCCGGCACGCCGGAAGGGGCGACCATCCTCGATCGGTTCAACCATCCCATCGCGCAGATCACCGTCTATCGCAAGCGCATGGGAAATGCCGGCAGTTCGTCGGTGATGGTGCCCGAGCCCGAAGCGGGCTGGTACGCGCTGCAGTTGAACGGGGATGCGCCGCTCGCCTTCGACGGCAAGCATCAGACGAGCCCGTGAGCAGGGCCGCGGCGAGCAAGCTCGCGAGCAAGCCCCGAGGCGCGCGTCAGTACAGAATGCGCGTGCTGATGCTGGTGTCGAGCTCGGCGATCTTGGCCTTGACCTCTTCCGAGACGGCACGGTCGAGGTCCATGACCAAGTACCCAACGCGCGGATCGGTGCTGAGCACCTGACCTTCCACGTTCGCGTGCAGATCGGAGATGATCCTGTGGATGTTGGTGAGCACTCCGGGAACGTTCTTGTGCACGTTCAGGATGCGGTGGCGGCCGCTCTGAACCGGTGGATCTACTTGGGGGAAGTTGACGGCGCCGGTGGTGGCCCCGGCGTTCAGGAACTTGAGGAGCGCGGTCGCGACCTCGCGCCCGATCGCTTCCTGAGCCTCCAGCGTCGAACCGCCCACGTGTGGTGTGAGGATGACGTTCTTGAGGCCGCGGAGCGGCGATTCGAAGCCCGGACCGTTACCGCGCGGTTCGGCCGGAAACACGTCGATGGCGGCGCCGCCGAGGTGTTGCTTGTCGAGCGCCTCGGCCAGCGCTGGGATGTCGACGACGCTGCCGCGGCTGAGGTTGAGCAGGCAAGCGCCCTGCTTCATGCGGGCAAGCTGCGGCGCGGCCATCATGTTGCGCGTCTCGGTCGAGGCGGGAACGTGCAGGGTCACGAAATCGCTGACCTCGAGCAGTGCGTCGAGGGACGCGAGCGGGCGATTGTTGCCCATCGGCAACTGCGACACGACGTCGAAGAAGACCACCTGCATGCCCATGGCTTCGGCCAGCACGCCTACCTGCCGCCCGATGCGGCCATAGCCGACGATGCCCAGCGTTTTGCCGCGCACCTCTCGCGACCCCTTGGCGGTTTTCTGCCAGTCGCCCGCATGCATTTCTCGGTTGCGATCACCGAGTTGGCGCGAGAGCCCCACCACCTCGGAAATGATCAGTTCGGCGACGCTGCGCGTGTTCGAAAATGGCGCGTTGAACACGGGAATGCCGCGGGTGTTGCACGCATCCAGGTCCACTTGGTTGGTTCCGATACAGAAGCAGCCCACGCTGAGTAAGCGGCGGGCGTTTTCGATCACGGCGGCCGTCACCTGCGTCTTGCTACGGATACCGATCAGGTGAACGTCGCGCACCGCTTCGATCAATTCCTTTTCTTCGAGCGCGGTCGGGAGCAACTGCACCTGAACACCGTCGTCTTCGAACATCCGACGGGCGGACTCGTGGATGCCTTCGAGCAACAGCACGCGGATCTTGTGCTTCGGGTACGACAAGGGGTTCTGTTCGAGGTCCTGAGCTTTCACGCGGCGAAGGCTACACCGCTTCGACTCGAGCGCCAGGTGAAACACCGGAGCCGGAGTCTCCCCTGGCGTACCGCCCAGCCATCGCGGGCGGCCTGACGGCCAGCGCGATCCTACCCCGATCGCGCTCACGAGGTTCTAGGACAGACCTAGAGGTGCGGATGGGATTCGAACCCACGTATGATGGTTTTGCAAACCATTGCCTAACCGCTTGGCTACCGCACCGCTGATTGTTTCGAGCGCCACCCGGAGCACCGGGAAACCCCGGAGACCAGAAGCGCGCGGAAGATGACACCTGGTCCCCACAGAATCAAGCGGGGAGATCCAACTTGCTTGAAACATCCTCGGGCTGGGTGAGCCTCCCAATTGGCCCGGCATCCGAATCGCAGGTCCCGCCACTCGTGGGTCCTTCCCGCCTGGAAGCGAGACCCGCGGACATAGCCGACAAGCGCCTTCCACACCAAGTCCATCGTCCTTGCTCCACCGCCTCGCCTTGCAACAGCGCTCCGGCGGAGCTCGCCTGGCAACAGAGCTCGCCTGGCAACAGAGCTCGCCTGGCAACAGAGCTCGCCTGGCAACAGGACGTCGAACCCGTCAACGAAACTGGACAGGGCTCGAGCTCCCGCGCTGCTCGTCGTTTTCGCGCGCGTTCCGAGAGGATTGCGAAAAACTGATCTGTTGCAAATTGGCAGGTAGGAGCGGGTCGAGCACGTCAGCGACGCTAGATGACACTGCTGCTGAATGTAGGTCGGGCCGCGGCCTCAGAACGGTAGCCTTTGCGCGCCGCCAGTCGTACAATAGTGAGATTCAGCCTTTCGCTGGTTTCGGCGCGAGCCGTTACCCGGCAGGGGCTACGTTTCAGAAGTGGACCTGACGTGGACGAGTGCGGGACTGAACATGTTGTGCCAGGAAGCTGAACGGGGGACGAGATGACGGACGCCACGGAAGCCATGTCGCCACCGTCCATTCGTGGCGGCAACATTCTGCACGGCAAGTACCGGCTCGAGCGTGAGTTGGGGCGCGGTGCCATGGGCACCGTGTGGTCCGCGATCCATCTGTCGCTCGACCAGCGCGTGGCGATTAAGGTCATCTCGTCCGACTATGCCAATTCGGCCGAAGCCATCCACCGCTTTCACACCGAGGCCAAAGCCGCCGCGAAACTGCGCTCACGCTACGTGGTGCAGGTCTACGACGATGGCGAGACACCCGAAGGTCTGCCCTACATCGTCATGGAATACCTCGAGGGGGAAAGCCTCGAAGATCGCATCGTGCGCAGCGGTGACATCCCGCTCGCCGAAGCGGTGCGCATCGCGACGCACGTGGGCCGCGCGCTCGCACGCGCGCACAGCCGCGGCATCGTCCACCGCGATCTAAAGCCTGCGAACATCTTCATCACGCGCAACGACGATGACGAGATGGGCTGGGTAGCGAAGGTGCTCGACTTCGGTATCGCGAAGGTCGACGACAATCGCGAAAAGTCGACCACGAAAACCGGGACCGTGCTCGGTACCCCACTCTTCATGAGTGCGGAGCAGGTGCGCGGAGCCAGCAGCGTCGATGCCCGCACTGACCTGTACTCGCTGGGCATGGTGTTCTTCAACATGCTGACCGGGAAGTACGCCTTCGAAGGCTCGTCTTTCGGCGACCTCTTGGTGTCGATTTGCACCAATCCGCTGCCGAAGCTGAGCCAGCACGCGCCCTGGGTGTCACAGTCCTTGGACAACTGGTTCCAGAAGGCCTGCGCGCGCGAGGTCGACGCTCGTTTCCAGTCAGCCGACGAGATGATCGACGAGCTGTATGCCGCCGCCAACCTGAGCTTCGACGGTCGCATGTCGTTCTCGGACGAGAACAGCAGCCTCAATCAAGTGCTGGCCATGGGCGAGCCTCGCGGGCTGGCAGCCTCGACGGCGCAGCGCGCCGGAGGCACCGGCAACGAAGCGAGGGTGGCCTACGCCACCGCGGCTACCCAGAACGCCCGAGCGCTAGAAACCAGCACCGGGGCCGCCTCGGTCCACACCATCCCAGGTGTTCCCGAGCGCAAGCAATGGATAGTACCGGCAGCGGTGGCCGGCGGGCTGTTGGCCGTGATGACGGTCGGAGTGGGTTGGTACGTGTCCCGCGATGCGCCACTACCGGCCGCTGCCGATCCTCGGCCGGTTTCAGCAGCAGCAGAACCGGGCAAGCGGATTGACGCCGCTGCCATCGAACCGGCACCGGCGGTCACTCCAAGCATTGCAAAGGCCGCGGCTCCCGCTGAGCCGGCAGCGGAAAAGGCGGAGCCGCCCGCCGATCCGGTTGCAGAACCCGATGATCCAAGCGCGTCGACTTCCGCGACGCCCGCCGCCGCGAAGCCCGCACCACCAAGACCCAGGGCGGCGCCCAGGCCGGGCGGTCCCCTCCCGTCGAAAGTAAAAGCCAAACCCAGCGGCGACATCGACGTCGGCTTCTAGCTCGGCTGCTAGCGTCGGCTTCTAGCAAGGCCCCGTCACGATCCGGCCGGCGCGCGACCACGATTTGATCCAGTCAACGCGGCGGGCGGTTGATCTCGCGTTTGGAATAGGGCGATATAAGAGCCTCCATGGCTCTTCGAATCGGGACCCTTCGACGTCGGTACCTGCCGGTAGTTGCTTTCAGTGCTGCTTGCTTGGCCCCCAGCCTCGTCCACGCCCAGTCCGCCGAAGACAAGGCGGCAGCGCGCACCCTGGGCACCGAGGGGATCAAGTTGGCGAACGCGGGGGACTGCGCGGGTGCCGTCGACAAACTCGCCCGAGCCGAAGCGCTGTATCATGCGCCCACGATCCTCGGACGTCTCGGTGAATGCCAGGTCGCGTTGGGCAAGTTGGTCGAAGGCACGGAAAACTTGAACCGCGTCATTCGCGAGCCGTTGCCCTCGAACGCTCCGCCTGCCTACGCGCAAGCCCGCGATCGTGCACAGGGCGTGTTGGATGCGGCGTTGCCGAGGATCGCGAAGCTGAGAATCGTCGTCGAGCCCAACGTCGCAGGCCTCGAAGTGCTGGTCGGTGACAAGACCGTGCCCTCTGCGTTGCTCGGCGCCGAACGCCCCACCGATCCGGGAACCCACCAGATCGTCGCCCGTGCGCCCGGCTATCGACCCGCCAGCGCCGAAGTCACGCTCGCCGAAGGTGGCGCAGAGAGCGTCAGCCTGGCGCTGATCGCCGAAGAAGTCGCCGCTCCCCCACCGGAGCCTCCGCCCGAGCCGCCGCCGCAGAACACGCCTCCCGCACAACCGACGGACACCGGCGCTCAGGGCTCCGACAAGACGCTGGCCTACGTACTCTGGGGAGTGGGCGGCGTCGGACTGCTGACCGGGACCGTCACGGGCGTGATGGCGATGGGGAAAAAGGGCGACCTCGACGATCAATGCACGTCGAGCGGCGAGTGCCCGTCGAAGTCGCAAGACACCCTCGACTCCGCCAAGACGCTCGCGCTCGTGTCGACGATCGGATTCGGCGTCGGCATCGCCGGTGCTGCTGCTGGCACCGTGCTCTACTTCATGACGCCGGCGGGCTCGGCGGCGCTCCCGAGCTTCCAGGCCTACGGCACCACCGCGCGCCCCTATGTCACCCCGACGGGTGCGGGGGTAGTCGGTCAGTTCTAGGGGTGCCTTGGGGCGACGGGCACGAGGACGTGTCCTACTCCTGCGAGCCCTCGAGATCTTCGGCGAGGTAGCTGAGGATCACTTCGTCGAGCGACTGCTCGCTGATGACGCTGTCGCCGAACAGATTGTCGCGACTCGGAGCTTCCCCGAAAATCGCCGCCGGGCGTGAAGCAGCGTAACGGCCGGCATGCTGGGCTTCGGCCGGCGCGGGTGTCACCGAAGCCCGAGGCCTGCGCGAGGCGCGTGGCACGTCCGACTTGGCCTTGGCCGCGGGGCGCGCTCCCTCAGCGGCTTCTTGCTGGTAGCGATCCAGCGAGCCGACGTCCAGCTCGATGCCATCCGGACCCGGCGGCGCCATGGAGGGGGAGACTTTACGCAAGTTCGGGTTCGACAGGGGGCGCTGCGACAAGCCCCGCCGGCCGTCCGCCAACGGCGGGTGCGGCGTCGCTTCACTCGCTTTGGCAGCCGAAGGTGCTTCACCGGCGACTGGGGAGGTGCCCCCAGGATGCAAGAGCGCGTCGAGTTCCCCCGCGCGGAGCGAGATGAACATCGCCTTGTGCTGCTCTTTCATCATGGCACGAACCACGTCGGCCATGTCATCGCGGCCAAGGTGCTCGGCGTAGTCGGTGCGTGTCGTCTTGATGATGCGACCGCCATCCGCGAAGAGGTGTGTGACGATTCTCGGATGCTTCACACCCGAGTCCTCCGTCTGGATATGAAAGATCCGACCTTTGTGGCGAACGTTGTTGTTGAAGCCGAGCAGCGGTGGCGGCATCACACCTAACCGTAATAAACCCAGTGGATTGAATAGGATACCATGGCGGGTCAGCCAGGAACACTCATGATCGCATCAGCAAGTGTAGGTCTTGTGGAGCCACGACGGGAAAAAAGATGAATTTGGGGGAGATGCCGGCCGGCGAGCACGTTTCTTGCGCGAAAACCGTCACGCCCCGGAACCGTTAACGGGCCCCTTCGTCCATGCGGCGCATCCCCTCGAGTAACAAGGCTTCTGGACTCTCCTGGATGACTTGCTGAGCCTCCGTGTGCTGAGGATCGAGCAGGAAATCGCCGCTCGCGAGCCCCAGCATCGCATAGAACGCTTCCGAGCCACGTAGGTTCGACCACAGCGCGTTGTAGATGGCGCCGTTCACGAAGTGGATCTCTCCCGCGTCCTTCCCGGAGCGTATCTTGAGTGAGCCGGTCTTCCGCCCGTGCCAGAGCACCTGAACCATGTCAGGCAGGCCCATCTCGGTGAGCGATCCTGACACACCGCGGGCGCGCCCGCGGGTGGCTTCACGCTCGATGATCTGCTTCACCTTCGCCACGAGCACGTCGGCCGCGATGGGTTTGGTCATGAAGTCGGCCGCACCCAGCTCGAAGGCTTTCTGTGCCTCGTTGCGCCCGGATCGGCTGGTTACGATCACCCACGGCGTACGTTCACCCCAAGGTTGCTTGCGCGCCTCCTCGAGCAACGCGAAACCGTCGGCCGGTTGAACGTCGAGTTCGCTGATCACCAGTTCGATGTCGCCCTGGCGCAACAGGCGCAGCGCCTGGTCGGTCGAGTGCGCCTGCTGCACCTCGAACCCCTGCTCCACCATACGGAGCTCGAGCACCGTGGTTTCTTCGGGATCGGGATCGATGATGAGCGCGCGGTGCCGGTTGGCGAGCAGACGCGCCTTCAGGTCCTCGCCCGTGACCGTGTGCTTGAACAAGTCCACCAAGTTCGGATCGAAGATGGTCCCCCTGTATTTAGCCAATACTTCGCACGCCTGCGCAGGCCGCAGCCGTTTGCGAAACGGGTTTCTGGGGTTCTGTGTCAGATCCGCGTAGGTGTCCGCGATGGCCAAGAGCCGCGCACCCAGCGAGATCTCCTTGCCGGACATGCCGCTCGGAATGCCTTTGCCGTCGAAGCGCTCGTACATCTGCTCGACGGCGTTCTTCACTTCGGGAGGGAGCCCGACCGCTTCCATCATGCGGATCGGAGATCGAATCACCTTGGCCGCGGTGGTTCGGTGCCCCTCGTACTCGGCGACGTTCAAAGACGTCAGGTGGTAGGTCCCCGCCTTGCCGAGATCGTGAATGTACGCAGCGATCATGAGTGCAGCACGCTGGTTCTCCGAAAGACCGATGCGTTCGGCGATCTTCCTGGCCAGGCGCGCGACCTGGGCCGAGTGCCCACGCAGGTCGGGCCGGGAATTCTCTAGCAGACTCACCAGGACGTTCAGCGTTTCCAGGTAAGAGTCGTCGGTGACTCCCTTCCCGCTCGCCCCTAGGGCGCGCTGGGAGTTCAGGTCGCTGGCGGAAAGCGTGCGTTCACGCTGCGTGGTCTCGCTGGCCAGCGCTACCGCCATACTCTCTTCGCTGACCAGGTTACGTTCGTAGACGTCGAGCATCGAGGTGAACTGCTCGTGCGCGTTCTTGTCGAGTGTGGCGAACGCGTGGATGTCTCCGTTGTACGCCTTGCTGATCGCTGCCTTCACCGCACGCGGGCGGCCCACGAATGCTCGCACCTCCTTCGCTCCCGAGGCGAGCTTGACGTCGTGCAACGCGGGGGCGTTGTCCGGATCGGGGGTGACCACGCTCAGCACGCCGGCCTTCCCGTCGAACAGCACGGGGAAGATGCCCTCGCGTTCCGCAAGCTTCTGGGGAACACGGTCGAGCGTGTAGCGATCGATGTCCGCCTTCGACAGCTTCTCGGTGGAGACGAAGCGAGTCTTGTGCAGCGACGCCAAGTACTTCAGCAGCTTCAGCTCATCGATGGCAGCCAGGTCGAGCAACGCTTCCTCGACTCTTTCGCCGAACCCTTGCATGTGGACGACGACCGCTTCTTGCTGCTCGGCCGAGATGAGCCCATCGGCAACCAAGCGTTCCAGCAAACGCGCGTTCATCGAAGACATACCAGCAGATTAGTATAGTGAATGTTCGTCACCCTCCGTACCTCGTGCGGCAGTTATCCCCGGAGACTCAGAAGTTGGTAATGATGCATCATCCAAAGTGGGTAGCTGTGGACGCGATCGAGCAAGGGCCGGCTCGGCACGCCGATCGGGTCCAGGATTCAGGGGGGTAGCGTCGCTCTGTGCCCGGCCCATGCGGCATCCGACCACCGGGCCGACAGTCAGGAACCGCTGCCTGACGCTCCGCATCGGAGCGGGTTGCGGCCCAAAACCCGAACATGTGCGAAAAGGGCCAGCCAGCTTGACGTGGGCGCGGGCGAAAGCTAGTACAGCCGCCCTTCAGGGCTCTACGGCCCTGCAACCAGGATCGATATGCGAACGAATTCCGTCAAAGCGAGCGACGCACTGGCTTCCCGCCAGTGGTGGGTCGTGGACGCCAGCGAGGTCCCTCTCGGGCGGCTAGCCTCCACCATCGCCACCGTTCTGCGTGGCAAGCACAAGCCGAGCTACACTCCCCACGTCGACACGGGTGACTTCGTGGTCGTGATCAACGCCGAGAAGGTCAAGGTCACCGGGAACAAGGCCGACGCGCTCAAGTACTATCGCCACAGCGGCTACCCCGGCTCGATGCGCGAAGAAAGCTTCCGGCACGCGATCGCGCGCAAGCCCGAAATGCCGGTCGAGATGGCGGTCAAAGGCATGCTGCCCAAGAACGTGCTCGGCCGCCAGATGCTGAGCAAGCTCAAGGTCTACTCGGGTGCCGAGCACCCGCACCAAGCGCAGAAACCACAAGTACTCACTACTCCGGCTACTCCTGCTCGAGCCTAGGAACCCCGATAGATGTCCGAGACTTCGACCTACGCAACAGGTAAGCGCAAGACTGCCGTAGCCCGTGTCTGGCTGTTCCCCGGCAGCGGCAGCGTCACGATCAACAGCAAGACGCCCGATGAGTACTTCGAGCGCGAGACTTCGCGCATGGTCGCGCGCCAGTCCCTCGAGTTGCTCGAGCTCGCAGACAAGTACGACGTCCGCGTCACCGTGGCGGGCGGCGGCCACAGCGCTCAAGCCGAAGCCATGCGCAACGGTATCGCGAAAGCGCTGGTGGCCGAGAACGCCGAGCGTCGACGCGCTCTCAAGCGGGCCGGACACCTCACGCGCGACGATCGCAAGAAAGAGCGCAAGAAGTACGGCCAGCCCGGCGCACGCAAGCACTTCCAGTACTCGAAGCGCTGATCTGCTCGGCAAATCGCGTGGCATTTCGCTCCCGCTCTCGGGCGGGAGCCGAACGATCGTTCGCGTCCCTCAGGTCATGGCGAAGCCTGCGCCTCGAACCCCGCGAACATTGGCGCCCAAAAGCGCTCTTCGTGGACTCGGCCCTTTGCCGCTCGGGTTCGTTTGATAGACTCAGACGTTGGTCATGAGCTCACCGTTCCGCCTGCGCAGCGAATTCAGCCCCAAAGGGGATCAGCCCGCGGCCATCGAGAAGCTGTGCAGCGCCCTCGCTGAAGGCCAGCGCTATCAGACGCTGTTGGGGATCACGGGCAGCGGCAAGACCTTCACGGTGGCCAACGTCATCCAGAGGCTGGGCAAGCCCACGCTCATCATCGCGCCCAACAAGACGCTGGCGGCCCAGCTCTACGGCGAGATGCGCGACCTGTTCCCGGAGAACGCCGTCGCCTTCTTCGTCAGCTACTACGACTACTACCAACCAGAAGCCTACATCCCCAACACCGACACCTTCATCGAGAAGGACGCGATCATCAACGACCAGATCGATCGCATGCGGCACGCCGCCACCCGCGCCCTGCTCTCGCGGCCCGACGTGATCATCATCGCCAGTGTCAGCTGCATCTACGGCATTGGCTCCGCCGAGACTTACGAAGGGCTACTGATCGAGATCGTGGCCGGGGAAGAACTCCGGCGCGACAACCTGCTCAGGCGCCTCGTCGACATTCAATACGAGCGCAACGACGTCGACTTCCACCGCGGGACGTTCCGCGTGCGCGGCGACGTCGTCGAGATCTTCCCCGCGTACGAAGAAAAAACCGCGATCCGCGTCGAGTTCTTCGGGGACGAGGTCGACGCCATCGCGGAAGTGGACCCCGTGCGCGGCAAGGTGCTGAATGCGCTAGATCGCTGCGCGATATACCCGGGGTCGCACTACGTCACGCCGCGCCAGCAGCTCGATCGCGCGATCGACGGCATCCGCTCCGAGCTGCGTCAACGCTTGGACTATTTCGATCGTGAAGGGCGCTTCCTCGAGAAGCAGCGCATCGAGCAACGCACCAGCTACGACCTCGAGATGCTCGAGCAGATGGGGTTCGTCCAAGGCATCGAGAACTATTCGCGGCACCTGTCCCAGCGCAACCCCGGGGATCCGCCTCCGACGTTGATCGACTACTTCCCGGACGACTTTCTGCTAATTCTGGACGAGTCCCACCAAACGGTGCCGCAAATCGGCGCCATGTATCGCGGCGACCGCTCCCGCAAAGAAACGCTGGTCGAGTACGGGTTCCGGCTGCCCAGCGCGCTCGACAATCGGCCGCTGAAGTTCGAAGAGTTCGAGAAATACATGCGCTCCACCATCTTCGTCTCGGCCACGCCCGGCGATTTCGAGATGGAGCGCACCCCGACCGGTGTGGTCGAGCAACTGATCCGACCGACCGGGCTGCTCGACCCGGAGATCATGGTTCGCCCCGTGGACGGGCAGGTCGACGATCTGCTGGGTGAAATCCGCAAGCGCGTCGAGCGCGAAGAGCGCGTGCTCGTGACCACGCTCACCAAGCGCATGGCCGAGGACCTCACCGAGTACTACGCCGAGCTCGGCGTGAAGGTGCGCTACCTTCACTCTGACATCGACACGATGGAGCGCGTCGAAATCCTGCGCGATCTGCGAGCTGGAGAGTTCGACGTGTTGATCGGGATCAACCTGCTTCGTGAAGGGCTCGATCTGCCCGAGGTCAGCCTGGTGGCCATCCTCGATGCGGACAAAGAAGGTTTCTTGCGCAGCCCGCGCTCGTTGATCCAGACCATTGGTCGGGCCGCGCGCAACGAGCACGGGCAAGTGTTCATGTACGCAGACCGCATCACCCCGGCGATGAAGTTCGCCATCGACGAGACCGAGCGCCGGCGCAAGATTCAGGAAGAGTACAACCGGGAGCATGGCATCGTGCCTGCCACGATCCGGCGCGCAATCCTGGACATCAACCCCGCCAACGGGCAGTCGGACTACTACGCCGTGCCCAAAGGTCAGAGCGCGCAGCGCGACGCCGCCGCGGGCCCGCGCAAGCAGAAAGCCGAAAAGCAGCCGTTGTCGCCCGCCGAGGAAGCGTTCGAGCGACTCGAAGAGCTGCGCCAGCAGATGTTCGCGGCGGCAGAGAACCTCCAGTTCGAAACCGCGGCGCGGCTGCGTGACGAGATCAAGCGGCTGCAGCAAGGTGCGGGTATCGAGGGTGCGCCCGAATCCAAGCGCAAGCCGGCAAAAGCTCGCGCCCGTGCCCCCAAGAATCCGAAAGCAGCGAGCCCCCGCCGCCGCCGTTAACCGCGCTGTAGCTTCTGTGAGCTCCTGCTTCGGGCGAGTACCGCCTGCAGTGCCGAAGCCGCGTCGAACTTCTGGCAGCTCTGCCAAAGCTCCTGTCGGTTCGCCTTGTTGGCGCCGTCGTCGTGGAGCGCGAGCACACTGCAGCGATCACACCAGCTAACCTCTTCCGAGAGCATCGTGAGGTTGGCTGCAGTCAGTATCTTGAAATTGTCGATGGCGAAGCCAGCCGCTTCGAATCTGGTGTCGTCGAGGTCATACACGAAGAACGGTTCCATACGCGGGGACCCTCCACCGCAGCCCACCCCCGCGCGCCTATGGCTTCTCGTCGTTGAGGCAGAGGTCGTTGATTTCGCGGACCAGGGCCGCCTCCTGCTGGGCGACGCCGTCGAACTGCTGCTGGCTGGCGTCCGCGGCCTTGGGATCTCCGGCACGCAGCGCCTGCACTCCCGCGGTGAGCGCGACGCCGGCTGCTTTGGCAAGGCCGGAATAACGCTGCGCTCGTTCGACGAGCGCGGGCTCGCTCAGCTTTAGCTTCGACACGTCGTCGGCGAGCGCTGCGTACTTTTCGGCGAGCGCTTGCCGGTGCGCCGCCACGGCCGCGACATCGTCTTCCTTCGGCTGCGGGCGGGCGTCGATCTCGCGCAGAGTCTTGTTCACGGTACCGATGAAGCGCTGGCACTCTTTGGACTTCTCGTTACAACCGAGCACGAGCACCGAGCCAACCACGAGCCAACGTGCTGCGCAGCCAGCAGCGCGCGAAGCGGCACGGGAGGTGAACCGAGCACGAGCGCCGCTCATGAACATAGACCCAAGGCGCATGCTTGCCTCACCGCTCTAGCTGTTTCCGGCAGTTGGTGCAAGCCCAGGACCTCTGGCTCAGCGCGCCGGCCACGCCTTCGCCATGGCCAGGGTCGCGAGGGCGAGCGGTCCTACCCATAGGGCGAACCAGGCGAAGCGCCCTTGATTCACGGTCCGCTTGAGCACGATCAGGGCGAGCAACCCGGTCGCGAAAGCTACTGCACCACCGACGATGCCGGTCGAGAGTCCGCGAACGTCGGCGGCGATCTCCGGCAGCTCCCAAAACAGGCTCGCCGCGAGGGGCAGGGACGCAAGCATCGAAAGTTCGAAGGCTCGATCTTTGCGCACGCCCAGCCACATCGCTACCGCGATCGTCACGCCGCTGCGCGAAACACCGGGCAGCACCGAAAGCCCCTGCACGGTGCCGAGCAGCAGCGCGCCCCAAGCGGGCAGCGTCGGCGCTTCGCCAGCCTTTGCCCACTTGGTGGAAATCAACAGCAGCGTGGTCATGAGGAAGCCGACCCCCAACACGGTCGGCGAGAGCGAGAACCGTTCGACCGCTGGGCGCATCAAGAAGCCGATCAAGGCGGTCGGCACGCTGGCCAGCAGGACCACGACCGCATCGCGGCCTCCACCCGTGGTCGCCCAGCGGCTCGGGCGAACCAGGCCCAGGGTTCCCTCGCGCACGGCTGCGAATGCGACGGGCCAGATCACCACCAGCGTCGCCAGCAGCGTCCCGACGCGCAGCAGCAGATGGAGCGACGCGCCTGCGGGCTCGACGCCGAAAACCAATGTGGTCAACGCCAGATGTCCGGAGCTCGACACGGGCAGAAACTCTGTCAGCCCTCGGACCACACCGAGCAGCGTGGCGTCAGCGAACGGACTCATGTGCGCGATCTTTACAGGGTTTTCCCGGCGATCGAAAGGCTATCGCGCCGCCTCGATCAGATCGCGCAGCGATCGCTCACCCACGAGCCGCGCGTCGTTGTGGGTCACCTTGCCTTGAGCGTCTATGATGACCAGAGTCGGCAGCCCGGTAACGCCGAAATCTCGGCTGACCTCGCCTGTGAGGTCCAGCACCGAGGAATACGAGACGGGCGTCGCTTTCAAGAAGGCGAGCGCCGCGTCCGCTTCAGTGTCGGTGCTGACGCCCAAGAAGGTCACCCCCGTCTCGGCGTAGTCTTGCGCGACGCGATCGAGGATCGGCATCTGCTTCTTGCAGGGTCCGCACCAGCTGGCCCAAAAATCCAGCACGACGACCTTGCCGGCCAACGCCGACAGACGCATCGGCTGACCCGCGCCAGCACCATGGATCACGGGCAGCGTGAAGTCGGGAGCGGTGACGTCTACCTTCTTGCCCGGATCGACGTAGGGCAACACGATGAAGGCAAACATCAGCACCAAGCCCAGCACCAACAGGCCCAGTACCCAGACTTGCCGCACGTCTTTGGTGGGTTTCACTGGATTCGTGGCGTTCACTTGTACCTAAGCCGTGAGCAGCGGTCGCTGCCCTCGCTCCTTCGACGAACGTTGCCGCCCACTGGCCTTCCACAGCGCTCGCGCCGCGGCCGATCCTAGCGCGGGGACTCGCACGGTGAAGCGCGCACCACCCATGGGACTTGCGGCCGCGAACACGGAACCACCGTGCTCGATCACGATCTTTTTCACGATGGCGAGCCCGAGGCCTGTCCCGTCGCGCTTGCCGGTGACGTATGGGTCGAAGATGGCCGCTGCCAGCGCCTTGTCCAGGCCTGGACCGTTGTCGTCCACGTGCACTTCCCAGTAGTCCCCCGTGCGCTCGACGCCAACTCTTACTTCCCCGTCGGGCTTGCCGGTTTCTTGCACCGCCTCGACCGCATTTCGGATCAAGTTGATCAGCGCCCGCCGAAACATCTGGCGGTCGAGATACACGCTCGCGGTCGTCTCGGGAAGGTCGATCACGACCGCGACCCCAGGGTCCAGGTCCAAGATCGACTCGCGTTCGCCATCGCGCGCCTCTTCATCAGCCAAGAGCAAGCGCTGGCGCTGGGCCGCCAGGAACTCGACGAGATCTGCCTGTTCGAGCTTGGCCTGCGGCAGGCGAGCGAAATCCGAAAACTCGGTCACCAGCCGGCGCAAGGTCCCCACCTCGTCCTGGACGATCTCGAGCGTGGTGTCGAGCAGCTTCGCGTACTCCGCCTGGCCGCCCTGATAGCGGCGATGCACCTCTTGCACCGCGAGCTGGATCGGGGTCAGCGGGTTCTTGATCTCGTGGGCCAAGCGACGAGCCATCTCTTGCCAGGCGCCGATGCGCTGCAGGTACTCGATGCGAGCGCGGCTAGATTCGACCTCCGCGAGCATGCGGTTGAAGGCCTTGGCGAAGTCGGTGATTTCGTCGGTGCCTCGTTCGGAGACGCGCACGCTCAGATCGCCGGCGCCCACGCGCTGCGTCGCTTCGGCGAGTTCGTCGATGCGCGCCGTTACCCCGCGCGCGAACAACGACCCCACCCCCACGGCAGCCAGAATGGTGATGCCGAGCAGCAGCGCCAAGGCATAGATGTAGCTGCGTTCATCGTCGCGCCGGCGGCTCGCCACCTGCTTGTAGGTGTTCACGAACTGACCCATGGTCTCGAGCTCGTCGAACCGGGCACGTTCGGCGGCGAATACCGCGATCAAGCGCGGCCCGTCCTCCAGGGCCGGGTCGTCCAGGGACGCCGCGCGCAGCGGGAGCTCGACGCGCAGCCGATTCTCGCGCTTCGGGTCGACCGGCTTCCCCCGATCGACCGTGCCCAGCACTTCGTCGCCAACCTCTACCGTCAACGAGACGAGGCTCGGGTGACGTTGGAAATGGCGTGAGAGCTCGTTCTCGAGGATTTCGCGCTCGGGTGCGTCAGGCAGCTGACGCAGCCCCGGCTGCGCCGCGATCTCTGCGGCCTCGGCGCGCATCCTCGACTTCACCGCGTGCGCCAGCTCTTGATAGAGCTCGAGCGACTGATCTAGACGCGCGCCTACCTCGGGCATGAAAAAGCGCTCCGAAGTTTGCCGGATCGCGCTCTCGGCAAGCCAGATCGCCACCAACACGGGGATCAGCGCCGTCAGCACGATCGCGATCGCCAGCCGGCGCCGAATGCGACCGATCACGGCCACGGTGACGAGCTTACTCACGGCGTTTCTCGACCAGCTTGTACAACAACCCGAGCGGGTCGAAACCCAAGATCGCTTTCAGGCTCGCTGCTGGCGACTTGGCCCCGTGAACCCGATCGAGCAGGCTCGCGAGCGGCCCTTGTCGGGTGAGCCAATCGAGCGACTTCGCCCGTTCGGCGAGTGCGCGAACCCCCTCGAGCGCTGCCAGCCCAACGTCGATTCCGAGCGGGATCGCCAGCGCTGGCACCACCGGCGACAGGATCACCTCGCGCATGGCGACGGCCTCGGCCCACGCTCCGGGGCGCCGCGAACCGGCCAGGGCCTGCAGGGTGGCGAGCTCTGCGAAGCACCCCAGCGCTACCGATCCCACGCAATCTTCGGTCGCGCGCAGCAGGTACCGGTAGTCGCGGGTCCAATCACCAGAAACCAGACCCATCTCACGCCTGAGCACGCTGGGGCCCACGATGCGATCGAAACCCAACGGACCCCGGCGCGCGGCGAGCGCGGTGTAGAGCTGACCCCGACGGAACACGCCGATCACCACGCTCTGTCCGATCGGGCAGATCGCGTCGAGCGCGCGTGAGACAGTGCGGTGGCTGGGCACCGGCCACTGCAGCAGGCTCTGCGGCCACACCCTGATTCTTCCCTCGACCTCGAACTGGCGAAACAGCGTGAGCAGGGACAACACCTGCTGCAGATAGTCGTCGTCCGGCGTGAGCTCGTCGCCGAATCGGTCGAAGAGGGATTGGAGCGCTCCGAACTGCAACTCGACGACCCAACGCGAGCCGTAGCGCTGGGCGATCTCGGGAAACGCGACAGGCCAGGCTTGCTCGGTGGGATCCAAACGGCCCCGCTCGGTGTGCAGCAGCTTGATCGGCTTCTTGCCCTCGGTCACCAGCACGACGCCGCCCGTCGCGCCCCCGCTGTCCACCTGAACAGTATCGAGGGGACGGATCGCGTCGATGAGTCCGTGCCATTCCTGCGCGGTGAAGCCTACGAAGTACAGATCCGGCGCGAACACGTGACAGGGCCTTCTCGCGGCTGGTTTTAGCACTGGGCGACCAGCGGGAACAACCCGCCCCCTCAGCGGGGCGCAAATAGCATGAGCCGACCTGCGCGATCACCGCTGGCGATCAGCGCGCCGGACTCGTCCATCGCGATGTCCTCGACCTGCCCCGCCGTGTCGAGCACCAGGCGCCGCGAGCCGTTCACTTCTGCAAGGTCCAACCCGTCCGAACCGCCGCGGACCAGCCAGGAAGAGTCGCGCGTGAACAGGAAGCGCTTCACCCAGGCGCCGTTCTCGATCGCGGCGCCCTGCTCGGCGCCGCCCGCAGCGATCCGCCACAGCGTCGTGAACCCCTGCCGCCCTTCTTCGGCGAACACGCCGTCGGGGGCGAAGGCGATGCTGTCGCTCTCGTTCTCGTGGCGCACCAGCTTGTGAAAGACCGTGGGCTCGGACAGCTGCCACCACCAGATCGATCCCTGGACCCAGGCCACGGCGAGCCGTTCCGCCGCGGCGTCCAGCGCCAAGCTCTTGACGTCGATCGGCGGCCCCGGCACCACGACTTCCACGAGCTTCGAGCTGGACAGGTCGTGCACGCGCACGACGCCGTCGCGGTGGGCCAGGGCGAGCCGCGAACCGGCCGAAGCCGCCGCGGTGATCGGGGCGCTGTTGGTCTCGAGCTTTCCCAGCTTCTTCGAGTCCGCCAGCGAGTGGAACTCCACGCCTCCGCGGCACACCACCACCAGCTTGCCCGCCTGAAAGAACAGGCTCCCGCGCACTACATCGTCACAGGTGTCGAGCTCGCCCGTCGCCTTCCCCGTGCGCGCGTCGAAGACGGTCGTGCCTCTGTCGCTGCTGTACACGACGCGTCCGAGGCTACTGGTGACGGCGACCGCGCGCGCGAAGCCCCCGGGAAGCGCCTCCCAGCGGAGCTTCACCGTCTCGGCCGTGCGCGCGCCGATCGGCGGCGGCGAGACCCGCGCGAGCGGCGCCTGTCCGAGGGCCGCGACTTCGAGCGGAGCGTCCGCCGACGTCCTCGACGCCGCACAGCCCAAACTCGCGAGCCAGGGGACGAGTAAGGCCAGGCTGCCTCTGAAGCTGAGCATTGCGTCCGAGAGCCTACGAAAATCGCGGTGCTAGTCCAAGAGTCGCTCGCGAGCACCCCGGGGTGCTGCCGGTCACGCAGCCAGTGCAGCGCTTCAGGCGTGTTTTCTCGGAGCTTCGTCCCGGCTCAACCCGGGCGGGCGAGGCTGACCAAGCCCACCAACACGAACCCGAGTGCGATGCACAGCGCGGCGGTGACGAGCGCCAGCACCGACTGCCGCACCCGGAAGCGCTCGACCTCGCCTTCAGCTGTTTCGCTCAAGTGCGTGGCGAGAGCGCGATCCGCCGCCCGCACGCGACCGGTGAAGAGCACCACCGCCAGCGCCAGCGCCAAAGCAGCGAAGGCGCCCGCGAGCAAGCGCGCATGACGCGGGCGTTCCAGGCTCCTGGCGTAGGCCTGCGGCAGCCCGTCGAGCCACAGCTCCTCTCGAGCGTCGAAGGTTCGAGTCGGCGCCGTCGCGTCGATCGGCCACCCCACGGCGGCGACTGTGTTCAGGTCCGGCTCACTCGCGACGACCGCCCACGCGGGAGCCTCGATGCTCGGGGGCCAGTCGACCTTGGCGAGGGCGCCGCCGCGGCCATCCTCCGAGAGCTCCACACGGCCCCCGGCAAACCGCCCCCGCTCGCTGACGATGCTGTAGAAGGCAGCTTCTTTCGGGACCGGCGCCTCGATCCAGAGCTGCTTGCCTTCACGCCGAGCGTGCAGCGCCCCCGGCACGACGGGGAGCGTCGAATACCACCTCGCCCGTTGCTCGGCGAAGCTCGCCTCGATCTCGAGGGCGACGACGTGCTCGCGCGGCGTCAGCATCAACTCGGCGAGACCGCGGGCGTCCGTCGTGAGCGAGCGATGACCCGCAGGCTGCGAGGTACCCTCGGCGCGCACCGAGAGCCGGGCGCCCTGCGCCGGCCCTTCCGGCGTGGTCACCTCGATCGACACCGGATCGCCGAAAGGAACCGCGAAAACGCCGCGACCGGGGTGCACGCGGATCCGGAGGCCGCCCCCCGCGCCCGCGATCCAACCGCCGCGACGGCGCACGCCCGCGAGCCAGCGCTCGGCTGTCAGTGCGACACGTCCTTGCGCCAGGCGTTCCCCACGCAGCTGGACGCGAAGCTGGAGATCAGCCGGCGCGCTTGCAACGAGCGGCAGCTGGATCTCCAGAAAGCCAGCGCCGTCCGTGGTGCCGTGGAACTTTCCGAGCAACCGTCCCGCCGCGTGCGCTTCCACGTCGACGGGGACAGCGACGAGCGCCCGCTCCGCGTCATAGAGGCGCTCGACTGCCGAGAGGCGGGCGCTCAGGCTTGTCTGGCCGACGCTCGGGCCGCCCCAAACGCGCGCACCTCGATAGCTCCGAGGGGCTCCGATCACGAACACTGCTAGCCCCACCACCGCCACGGTGATGACCGGTAACGACAGCAAGATCCAGCCGACGACCGGAGCTTCCCAGCGCGAGCGTGGCCGACGCTGGGTCTGGTGGGCGGGAGACGAGTCGGCGCGCGACATGTGGGCTCGAGGTTCGACCCGATGACGGTAACACCCGGGCGCCGGGCGATCCCGGCTAACCCCCCCGAATCAGCGAAATCTTCATGGCGCCGGGAATGTCGCTGGAGCGCATTTGGTTAGGCGGGCGGCGCAGGCCCCCCGGAAAATACAAGAAATATCGGCAAATCTTGACGCCACCCTCTCTAGCTTCGCGCCGTGAAACCCTGCTAGGCTCCGCCCGCCACGAGTTCGGCCGACCGTGGTTTCACACTGGGCGCTGCGCGAGCGAGCAACGATGGCCGAGCAAAAAGATGGCTGAGCAAAAGATGGCTGAGCAAAGAAAGATCAAACGCAAAGCAAACCAAAAGAAGCCGACCGCGAAGCCGCGACGCCGGCTCGAGCAGCGTTTCCTGCCTAAAACCACGTCCACCGGCTGGGCGCTCTTGGGGATCGGGATGCTGGGAGCGCTGGCACTCGGCGCCGGTGTGTTCGGACAGTGGGTGCAGGATCCACCCGTGGATTACGCGGTGTACCTGATCGCCGCGGGCGCCGCTGGGCTCGCTGCTGCGCTGTGGTTCGGCGAACTGTCCGCGACCCCAGTACGCGTCGGGGACGCCGGCATCGCGCTCGAAAAAGGAGCCGAGCTCGTGCGCTTTGGCTGGTGCGACATCGAAAACGTGAGCATCGAAAAGGATCAGCTGTTCGTGAAGACTGCCGAGTCGAGCTTCGCCATCCCCGTGGCTGCACACCCCCAGGCGATCGCTTGGCTGCTCAAGGAAGGGGTACAACGAGTGCCTGACGTCGTGAACGTGAAACGCCGCGATCTCGCGCAATTGCCGAAACCCGAAGCGTCCGCTGGTGAGGAACTCCAGGTCGAGGGCTTGCAGGTCGCGGGGCGCCGTTGCAAACAAAGCGACAAGTTGATCTCCTTCGAAGAGGACGCCCGCCTTTGTCCCAACTGCTGTGAAGTTTATCACCGGCTGCACGTGCCCAAGGACTGCGCCACCTGTAAGCAGACCCTAGGAACCCGCGCCATCACCCCCTGACACCGAAGACACGCCAAGGAGTTGTTACCATGCCCAGTTTTCCGGAGATCAACGTTCCCGGCCAAGGCCAACTGTACGCTCGGCTGAACACCACTCAAGGCACGATCGTGGTCCGCCTCGAAGAAAACAAGACCCCCAACACCGTGAAGAACTGGGTGGGGCTCGCGACGGGGGCCATGACCTGGACCGATCCGAAAACCGGGCAATCGCAGCAGGGCGTCCCCTTGTACGATGGAGTGCGTTTCCATCGCGTCATCCCCGATTTCATGGTGCAAGTCGGCGACCCGCTGAGCCGGTACGCTGATCAGAGCGGTCGCTGGGGAACGGGCGGACCGGGCTATCGCTTCGAGGACGAGTTCGCGCGCGACCTGAAACACGACAAGCCAGGCATCCTCTCCATGGCGAATTCCGGCCCAGGCACCAACGGCTGTCAGTTCTTCATCACCGAACGAGCCACCCCACACCTCGACGGTCGTCACTCCGTCTTCGGAAGCGTCGTCGTCGGTCAGTCCGTCGTGAACAAACTCGCCACCGTCCCCTGCGGACCCGGCAACCGCCCCACGACCGATCAATTCCTCATCAAAGTGGAAGTCTTCCGCAGCGACGCAGTCCCCACGGCATAGCCACGGCTCAGCTCAGCGCGGGGCGGTGAGCACCCGGGCCTGCCCCGCCTTGACCTCGAGAATTGCTACCGGTGCATCGCCGTAGTACGCGGAGAGCCCCACGTCGATGCGCCACACCGCTCCGTCGCAGATCGACGTCACCCCTGCTTTCTGCACGGTGTGCCCGACCACGATGCGCTTCACCCGCAGATCGTCGAGCACGCGCCGCACCGCCTGGCACACCTCGGGCGACTCCGGCCCACCATAGGCCCGGGTCCACACCAGCCCATCTTCTGCCGCGATCGCTGCTGGCATCTGCGTGGTGTCCCCCGCCATCCATGCCATCACCTCGCGATTGATCCGATCGAGCCCGTACTTGAGGTGTTCGGGCAGAATGCCGCCGTGGGCGAAGGCCGAAGCTCCTACCACGGCCACCACGGGACGGCGCGAGAGGCTCTTGGCGTAGGCACCACCCGGAAGGAAGGCTTCCGCGCGCTCGCGGTAGCGCTCTGGCGCTGCCCCAGCGTACGGGGACGCCGGAGCGACATCGCCGAAATGCAGACCCTGTTGGGTGACATAGCGAAAGTCGCCCTGGACGTTCATCGTTTCGTGGTTGCCGTTCAGAGCAAGCACTCGCCCACCCGTGCGCGCGGCCTGTTCTGCGAGCGCGTCGAAAAGATCGACGATGGCACGTTCGCCGTCGCCCCGATCGAGTTGATCGCCGGTTTGGACCACGACCAGCTTGCCCCCGATCCAGGCGTCCTTGTCGTCGACGGCCCCCGCCAGCTTGAGGGCCGCACGCGCCGCATCCGCGTCTCCGTGCAGATCACCGATGGCCACCAGCCGTTCGGGCTCGGGAAAGCGAAACTCAGTCAGGCCTTCCGCCGGCCGTTGCGGCGGTTTGGCGGAGACCGCGGCGGTTGCGACAGCGGTTTTTTCCTGGGCTACGGGCTTCTGTCGGCTTTGCTGGCAGGCAGCAACGCAGACCAACCCCAACGCGACCGCGCTCGCCCGGGAAAAGCTCCGAACGAAGTTGGAGGACGGCCCGCGGCGAAACTGCTGTGAAGGCACCATCCCCTCCTCATTGCTCCGACAATACATGCACGAAAAGCACGGGTCTGAGTCCGGTGCTCTCGAGGATCGCGCGGCGCGCGGCACGTCTCACCTCGGTTTCGACCAACTCCAGGCTGGCGCCTCCGAGGTGCTCGAGGCTCGAGCGAATCTCGC
Organism: Polyangiaceae bacterium; assembly: GCA_025937785.1. Lineage (GTDB taxonomy): Bacteria > Myxococcota_A > Polyangia > Polyangiales > Polyangiaceae > JAICQQ01. The sequence continues at coordinate 111,442 of JAICQQ010000003.1, read as the reverse complement.
GTTCAACGCTGCGGCACGCGCCCGGCTGTTCGTCGAGCGTCGGCACCCCGCGGGCCTCCACTTTCGACGCGAGCACTACCCGGCGATTCGACGACAGCACCAGCGAGACGACGACCACGCCGTAGCGCCCTAGATCGGCGCGCCGCTTTGCAGTTTCTGGCTCGAGCACCTCGCCGCCATAGGCGATGTTCACCTTTCCATGAACTACTGCGGCATCCCGCCGGATACCGTCGGCGTCGACTGCGACCGGCGTACCGTTCTCGACCACCAGCGTCTCAGGGACGCCCAGGCTGCGGGCCAGCTCGGCGTGCCGACGCAAATGATGCAGGGTTCCATGAACCGGCACGAAAGCGCGGGGTCTGAGCCACTCGATCATCTGCGCCTGCTCGCTTCTGCCGGCGTGCCCGCTGGTGTGCACTCCCGGGTCCGAGTGACGGGTGTGGAGCCGCACCCCCTGGCGCAACAAGTCGCAGAACATGTCGTGAACCACGCGTTCGTTGCCCGGGATCACGCGCGCGGAGTGGATCACGGTGTCCCCGGCTTCCAACCGAAGCTGCTGGTGCGTCTGACTCGCCAAGCGTCGCATGGCGGACACCCCCTCCCCTTGTGTCCCCCCTGCAAGCACGAGCACCTTGTCGCGGCGCTGATTCTCGAGGTGCTCGGCGCCAATCACCAGATTGCTCGGCCAATCGAGTCTGCCGATGCGCCGCGCGACGTCGACGTGAACGCCGAGGCTGCGACCGAGCAAGCAGATCTTGCGCCCCGTGGCCTGGGCGATCTTGCCCACCATCAACAAGCGTTGCACGTTGCTCGCGAACATCGCGACTACGACGCACTTCGGTGCCTCGGCGATCAGCCGATGCAACGTCTCGCCTACGGCGCGCTCGGAGCCGGGGCGCTCGGGAACGTCGATGTTCGTGCTGTCGCTGAACAACAATCGCACGCCGCGCTCACCGATGGCTTTCAGGCGCTCGACGTCGGTGGGCTCGCCGTCGGGGGGTTCGGGGTCCAGATTGAAATCACCGGTGTGCACCACGGTGCCCGCGCAGGTGTCGATGCACAGGGCGCTCGCCTCGACGATCGAATGGGCCACCCGCACGGGCTCCACCGTGAAGGGTCCCACCGCGTAACGTGTGCCGCTGGGCGCTGGTCTCAGATCGACCTCGTGTTCACGAATGTCGTGCTCGGCGAGGCGGTGTTTGACCAGCTCGAGCGCGTGCGCCGGGCCCCAGATCGGCGCCTCGATTGCCCGCAAGAAGTACGGGACGGCTCCGATGTGATCCTCGTGGGCGTGGGTGAGCACCAAACCCGAAATGCGGTGCCGGTTTTGCTCGAGCCATCTGAAGTCGGGGTGCACGACGTCGATACCGATGTCGTTCTGCGGAAACGAGGTGCCGCAATCGACGACCAGAATTCCGTCGTCTTGCTCCAGCGCAAAGCAGTTCGCACCAATCTCGCCGAGCCCTCCGAGCGGAACGAAACGAAGACGAGGGCTGGATGCAGCAGGCACGATCGAAGGCTCGGATTTCCCCAATAGCCGAGGCCGAAAGCCAGTGCCAGCGGCTTTTGGCGCGCGAAGCCTCGAGAGCCGAGCCGACAGCGCCGCGAAAACTCTCGGGTTATCGCGGCGGCGCCGGCCGGGCGAAACGCTGGTTTAGACTGGAAAATGCCGCGTGAGCCCGCTACGTTTCCCGGTGAAGCGAGGCAAACGTGTCAGCACCAAAGATCGTTTCGGTCGACGAAGCCAAGAAACTCCTGGACGAAGGTTACGTGTACGTGGACGTGCGTAGCGAACCCGAGTTCGAAGCGGCGCATGTGCCCGGCGCGCTGAATGTGCCGCTGAATCACCGGGCTCCCCAGGGCATGGTGCCCAACCCTGAGTTCATGAGCGTGATGCAGGCTGCGTTCGCCAAGGACGAGAAGCTGGTGGTCGGCTGCAAATCCGGCGGCCGCAGCCGGCGCGCCGTGGGTTTGCTCGAGCAGGCTGGCTTCACCGACGTGGTGGAAATGGCGGCAGGGATCGACGGCGGGCGCGATGCGTTCGGACGCGCGCTCAAGGGCTGGGTTCAGGAGGGCCTGGCGACGGAAGCCGGCAGCCCCGAGGGACAGCGCTACAGCGACGTCAAGCAGCGCTCGCCGGGTGGCGCGTAACCGAGCTCGCCCGCGCGGCGCCTGAGCCCCGCTGCTCCTTGCGCCAGCGGCGGGCGATCACCCCGGCCACCGTCAGCAGGTGCCAAGCGCGAATGCCGCTGTACTCGCCGGCATAAACGGGTCTGACTGGGACCTCCACGACGCTGAGTCCGCGCGCGGCCAGCATGCCCAAGAGGTCGTTCGGATAGCCATAACGCGGCCATAGCTCAGCGAGCGGTAGGCGCTCGATGGCACTCGCGCTGATGGCCGTGAACCCGCACTGCGTGTCGCTGACCGAAAGCCCGGTACAGAGGCGCGTCAAAGAACCGAGCGCGGTGCCCCCCAGCCGCCGCAGACGCGGCATGCGGGTGCGTTGTGCGTGCACGAAACGGTTGCCCTTCACGTAGTCCGCTCGTTGCTCGGCGACAGGCGTCACCACCGCCTCGAGATCATCGGGGTGCATCTGGTTGTCTCCCGCCATGACGGCGACCACCTCGGCTCCTTCCGCGCGCGCGCGCTGGTAGCCGGTCACGATGGCGGCCCCTACCCCTCGGTTTTCGGCGTGCCGGAGCACGCGCAGCCGAGGATCGCTGCCCGCTCGCGCCGCATCCGCGGTAGCGTCGGGGCTGGCATCGTCCACCACGTAGATCGCGTCGACCCACGCGGGGATCCCCGCCAGCGTGCGGCCAATGAGCCGCTCCTCCCGGTAGGCAGGCACCACGACGGCGATACGCTTCTCGAGCCACATGCTCCGTCGCGTAATCGACCTGGAAAACCAGCGCAAGGCGGAGCCGGTCGATGTGCTAAGAAGCCGCCGTGAAACGGCGCAAGACCGTCCTCGCCCTCGCGCTCGGGCTCACGCTGGCCCTGGGCTGGTTTCTTTGGGCATGGCAGAGCTACCCGAACGACCGCACGGTCGAAGGCGCCTATTTCCGAGTGGTCAGCGCTGTGAACCGCGGCAAACCCGCCGAGTTCTTTGCATACACCGAAACCAGAGCCCAGCACGCGTGCTTCACGATCAAGCGTTACCGCGAAAAGGCCCGGGCCCGCGTGCTCGAAAGCTACCCCGAGCCCGAGCGCAGCGCGCTCGCGGAAAAGTATCGACGCGTGGCCGCGGCCCCTGACGGTCCCGACGTGTTCGCGCTCTATGCCGAGCGCGAGCACTGGCTCGATCGCCTGCGCCGCGACATGTCCGGTATCAAGAAGGTCGAGGTTGCCGGTGAGCGTGCCACCGTCGAAACCGTCAAGGGCACCCGCTACCCCTTCCGCCGCCGCGACAACGGCATCTGGGGCCTGACCATCTTCACCGCAACTCTCGTGGCCGAAGCAGAACGAGCCGCGCGTGACTACGAGCTCATCGACCAAGCAGCCCGCGATTACCAGCGCACCGGCACCAGCGCCCGCATCCCCGCAGCCTCCGCCTCAGCCGCCCCGGCCTCGCCGCCGTGACCCGAACGCACGTGAGCTATCTGGCTCGCTTCGTGCGGGAGGCCCGTTGACCGAGTGGCTCCGCGCGGGGCGGAGCAAGCGTTGCCACGGAGCTCCCTGCTTCCCCGGTAGCGCCGCACCGCGCTCGCTCACCGTAGGCGCCATTCTCGCTCAGCGCTGCCGCTTTGCGCTCCGGCTCTTGGCTCGCTTCATGCGCCCCTTCCGCGCGGCGGCTTTTTGCTTGGCACGGGCGGGCTGTCGAATGTGCTGCCTTTCTCGCAAGGGATTCGCGTCGCGCACCAGGGCCTGGCACACACGGCTGCCCTCCGCCAACCAGACCGCCGAACTCACTCGGCTCGCGTTGTAACCGATGCCGATGACTTCGTAACGGCCCAGGCGCTGTCCGATACGCCGTGGTCGACCGCGTTGCTTAGCGCCGAGGGCCAGCGTGGCCACTGAGTCTCCGATATTTTCGAAGATCGAGACGATGTAGACGTAGACATCGTCACAAGATGGCGCGTCCATTCTGAGCCGAAGTAGGCGAGACGGTGTGACTCGCGGAAGCTTGGGGCGCGGCGGCGTGCCACGAAGCGCCGGATCGGATCTGCTGGCATTCGCGCGGTGTTCCTTGGGAGCAATCCCATCGGCGCGGCTCGGGGTTCTGCTGCTCGGGCTCGCTGGCTGCCCCGCTCGCCCATGATCCTTCGAATTGGCGGCTGATTCCCCATCTCGAGATGGCCCCGAGCGTGAGAGCAGGGCGGCGACGCCTACGGCGCCACCCTCGAGCACGTGACTGGCAGCGTGCGCGGCCACCGCAAGCCCACCGGACAAAACCAATGAGACGAGCAAGCCGAGGGCGAGCGGTTTCAGCGACATGAGTCCAATGGGCGCGAGCCCAGCACCGCCAATCAGGCGAGGGCCTCAGCGCCGGTTCACTCTAGCGCGATCCTTCGGAGGGGACAACACGGCTGTGGCGCGCCCCCTTGTCACAGGACGGCAGCTTGTCCCAAAGACGCTCGCCCCGTGCAAACACAAAACCTCGGTGGGTCGTGCACGTCTAGCGCCCAACTCCCATTCTAACCTGACCATCACGGTGATAGCTCGCCGCGCTCCTGGGGGTACGGAGATTGCATGATTTGAGTGGCACATGGCAGGCCGCGGAGCTGCTTGGTCGTCCGTCGCGTAGCATAGAGCGGGTTTTGGCGGCCGCGCTGCAGCCACAGCGCCATTCAACCCTCTTCTGGTGACCCCCCCATGACCGCACGGACACACGCGCATACTCATCCAAGCGACCCCGCGACTCTTCACTCTGGCCTCTGGCTCGGTCGTTGGTTCGGCGTCGAGGTGAGGGCTGATTTCAGCCTGCTCATCATCTTCGCGCTGATAGTCGTGAACCTCGGGGCCGGCGTCTTTCCCACGTGGCACCCCGATTGGCCGCTGTGGCTCGTTTGGGGGGTCGCCTTGGTAGCAGCAGTCCTCTTTTTTGGATCAGTGCTGGTGCACGAGCTCTCCCACGCGCTCATGGGTCGTGCTCAGGGAATCTCCGTGCCACGCATCACCTTGTTCCTGTTCGGTGGCATGGCTCACATGGAGGGCAAACCGCGATCGCCGAAAGCCGAGTTCTGGATGGCCATCGTCGCACCGCTCACGAGCATCGGCATCGGGTTCGCCGCTTCGTTGCTCGGATTCATACTAGCGGCGCCTGTTTTCCCCGGCACGGATTTCCGGCAGCTGTTTCCGCGCCTGGGAGCAATGACCACACTATTGTTATGGCTTGGCCCGATCAACTTTGCGCTCGGCGTATTCAACATGATCCCAGGGTTTCCGCTCGATGGTGGGCGCGTGCTTCGCGCGGTGTTGTGGGGCGCCACCGGCGACCTGGCCAAGGCGACGCGCTGGGCGGCGGGGCTCGGAAGGTTCATAGCGTGGTTGCTCATGGGGTTCGGCGCGCTCCATGTGTTCGGCGGTGCCCTGCTTCAAGGCATCTGGTTGCTTCTGATTGGCTGGTTCCTGAACAACGCGGCGCGCGCCAGCCAGCAGCAGGTAGTCGTGCTTCAGGCGTTGGCGGACGTACCCGTAACCCGAGTCATGCGCACGGCCTTGGCCCGCGTCCCGCCAGATACCTCCGTCGAATCGGCGGTGCGTGATATCCTTCTGGCGAGCGACCAAGAGAGCATTCCCATCGAGGCCGACGGTAAGTGGATCGGACTCGTATCGCTCGCCGACATCCGAAAGCTGCCCCAAGAGCGCTGGCCCGAGGTCACGGTTTCCGAGGTCATGACGAGCGCTGAACAGATGCCGACCTTGCCTCCCGATGCGGTCGCTGAACAAGCGCTCGAGCGGCTAGGTGACTCCCGCACCGATCAGATCCCTATCGTCGATCGGGGAACCATGGTGGGTGTCGTTTCCGGGCGTGACCTCGCAAAGTGGCTATCGCTACGCGGTGTCGCGTCGAGCTGAAGATCGCCGTGCGCCAACGCGGCGCTCCGTCGACAGCAGCGATGAACGAGGCTCTCTCGCTTTTCAGCGAGCCGATGTGCAGGATGTAAGTCGCTCCACCGTCGATGCTCTCGTTGTGGCGTCGCAGCCAGACCACGCTGCCACTGAACGGCAGGAATGTCCCCTGAGGGCTGGTCGCAATTTCGCCAGACCCCCTCGACCCTCTAGCCCGTCGTGGTACAGCGGTGTTCGAGATTCGTGACTACCGAACCCGCATCAGTGAAGGGCAGTCCGCCGAAGAATGCCCATGAGACCCAGCATGGGGCTACGACGAGCGAGCCCAGGACCAGGGGTCTCAAGCTGGTTCACGGCGTCAGGCGGGCCCAAGATCGCCTCGTGCACTTGCTTGGTTCGAGCGTCGAGGCTCGATCGAGCCTGGTCGCAGGGATGCTGCAGCGGAATGCGAACGAAGCCACATCCTATTGGCTCCAGCTCGTAGTCTCGATCGGAATCGCAACGCTCGGCCTCGTCGTCGGTAGCGCGGCGGTGATTATCGGCGCCATGCTGGTCGCGCCGCTCATGGGCCCCATCATAGCGCTCGCGATGGGGTTAGCGACCGGATCGCCATTTCTGGTGTTGAGGGCCTCCGCGCGCATCGCACTCAGTGTTTTCGTTGCCGTGGGTGGAGCCGCGTCGATCACGCTTCTTCTCCCATTTCACGAGCTCAACTCGGAGATAGCAGCGAGAACCGCGCCCACGGTCTTGGATCTCGTCACCGCTGGCTTTTGCGCGCTCGCGGGGGTCTACGCCTCCGTTCGACCGGGGTCGGATACGGCGACGACGGCCGCAGGTACTTCGATCGGGATCTCGCTGGTTCCGCCCCTCTGTGCCAGTGGGTTCGGGCTCGGCACGTCGACCTGGACGGTCGCCGGCGGAGCTGCACTTTTGTTTCTCACCAACCTCGTCGCGATCATTTTCGTCGGAACGCTCTCGTTTCTGGCAGCGGGATTCAACCGGGTCGACGCGTCGCCGCTGGAGCGTGAAGAACTCGCAAAGAACCAGCGCGCGGTCGTCACCGCCGCGATTGCACGACGGCTCGCAGGGATGTTCGAATCGAAGGCTGGCCCAGCCCTTCGGTTTCTAATGCCCTTCGTACTCCTCGCGGTTGTCTACGTGCCTCTACGTCAGGCGCTCGACGAAGTCGCCTGGGAAGTGCGGGCGCGTGCCGCCGTCAACGCCTCGCTTCGCCGCGAGCCTCACAAGGTTGTCCAGAGCCGCGTCCGCGTGGAGCGCCACGAGGTGGACCTCCTTGTCGTCCTCGTTGGAAAGGCGAGTGACGCGGAGGCGTCGAAGGAGAGGTTGAATGCGGACATCGAGAAAGCTTCTGGAGTCGTGCCCCGCATCGAGGTGCTCGCGATTCCCGATGCCGCCTCGTTTGCGGGGCTCGAGTCCTCGCTGCGCGCAACCGACGGCCCGCTGCCGGTGCCGCCAGTGCTCACGCCTCCGAGCCCCGGAGAACAGCTGGAGAGCGGGCACGCGCTCGTCGAATCGAGCCTCACTCGCGTCTGGCCGGCGAACGCGGCCGGGGCGCCGCTGGCCGTCGAGATCAGCACAGGTGCCGGTGCCGACGAGACCCTGCGTGTGCGAGTCGTCCATCTCGGCGCCGCGCTGAACCCTGACTCCTTGGAAAGCCTCGGCCGTAGCCTCGGCAGCACGTTGAACCGCGAGGTGAAGCTGGTTGACATGGCCATCCCGGCGGCACTCTTATCGCGAGCGGAGGGCGACCTGAAGTTCGTTGCCGATGTGGCGAACGGCGTTCAGGCCTGCGCGGGCATCGCGGCCATTCACCTATGCGTCGTGCAGCCCGAAGCGCCCCACAAAGGACGGCGTGCCGACCCGCACGAGCAAGAGCTTGCGGCAACGCTTCGCGGCATACTCGCAGCCCATCCACGCGTGACCGTGTCGAAGGGCGAAGACTGGATGGTCCAATTTCTCACCACGGCGTGTCCGGACTCTACGACCGCCGACGCCCCCAATGAGGCAACCGGAACTTCAGCGGAAACGGGGCAGCACTGAGGGCGCTACGCGGCTTGCAGCTGTGACGATGTCGCCAGACGGCCTGGAGCCGCTCTCGCAGCTCCGCCCTCGGCTACGGCGCAGTCCTCGGCGCGCGCGGACCACCCGGAGCTGGCGGGTCCTTGATCTCGGGCAAAGGCTGCCCCGGCTCGGGAGGCTCCACGGGCGGGTCGCGATGCGCCGGTTGTTCGGGTCGTGGATCGCGAGCGGGGGGTTTCTGCGGCCTGGGATCTTTTGCCGGCGGGGGCTGCTCCGGCTCATGCATCGGTGGCTTGCGACCCGGTGGCTGCGGCGTGCTCATGCAGGTGATTGAGCTGCGATCATCTAACCGCCGAGCATCACATCCATCTTGCTCGCACAGAGATCGAGCGGCCACTTGCATCAGAACACCTCCTCTTTCTACGTAGCGCAGACCGAGACGTAGGACCGAACCTGCGATGTGTCACCCACCCAACGTCCAATTTGCTTCCGGTGGCGTGGCTCTTGCGCTGAGTCGCGGCTCACCCGTCAGCGGTATCCGCCAAGCAGTCGGGTTCACTCACAATCTTCTAGTGGAGAGGACTGCATGGTGCTCAATGCTCAGTGCGCCGACCTGAGCGAAGGCGCCACAATATCGCCACACTGATCAGCCAGAGAAGCGCGCAATGCAGCGCAATGCAGCTCAAAGCAGCGCAGAAGCCGCGGCCGCTCGTCGTTTTTTCCCGCTTGGGGTCGACAAGCCCTGACTGAGTTGTTAGGCCCTGATGTTCATCCATCGAGGAAGAACACATGTGCGGGATTTGTGGAGAGTTGCGCTTCGACGGCGCCACGCCCGACCTCGGGTCGATCGAAAAGATGCTGAAACCGCTGCAGCCGCGCGGCCCGGACGGCTGGGGGGTCGTCGCTCACGGCGGCGCAGCGCTCGGACACCGCCGCCTGAAAGTCATTGATCTGACAGAAAACGCCCACCAGCCAATGGTGGATCCGGAGCTTGGTCTGAGCGTCGTCTACAATGGTGCCATCTATAACTACAGAGAGCTGCGGAAAGAGCTCGAGCGCGAAGGTTACCGCTTCGTTTCGACGGGCGACACCGAAGTGCTGCTCAAGGCCTTTCATGCCTGGGGGGAGCGCTGCGTCGAACGCCTCAACGGCATGTTCGCGTTCGCCATCATCGAGCATGCTTCGGGAAACGTGATTTTGGGGCGTGATCGACTGGGCATCAAGCCGCTCTACTACTGCCGCGTCGAACGTCGATTGCGTTTCGCGTCGAGCCTTCCCGCGCTGCTGGCAGCCGGCGGCGTCTCGCACAGCATCAATCCCGTAGCGCTGCATCATTACATGACATTTCACGGCGTAGTGCCCCCGCCCCATACGTTGCTGGAAGACGTTCAGAAACTGCCGCCTGGCACTCTGATGGTGATCGACCAAACCGGTCAGACCAAGGCTACGCGCTATTGGCAGCCCGTCTACGGCCCGGCTCCAGGGGATGCAGGGCGCGGGCTCGACGATTGGCGTGACGAGACGTTGGCGGTGCTTCGGCGCGCGGTGGAGCGCCGACTCGTGGCAGACGTGCCCGTTGGAGTCCTGCTCTCGGGAGGGCTCGATTCGAGCCTGCTCGTGGGTTTGCTCGCTGAAGCGGGACATCGGCGTCTCGAGACTTTCTCTATCGGCTTCGAGACCGTTCGGGATGAAGCCGGCGACGAGTTTCAGTTCTCCGACTTGATCGCGAAGCGCTTCGAGACCCGCCACCACCGCGTGTTCGTGGATTCGGAGAACGCATTGGCGGCGCTCGAGCAGTGCATCGCCGCGATGAGCGAGCCGATGGTGAGTCACGACAACGTGGGCTTTTTCTTGCTTTCCAAAGAGGTGAGCCAGCACGTCAAGGTGGTGCAGAGCGGCCAGGGCGCGGACGAAATCTTTGCCGGCTATCACTGGTACCCGCCTCTGCTCGAAAGCGACGAACCCGTGCGCGACTACGCGCGGCACTTCTTCGACCGCGATCACGTCGAAATGGCCAGTGTGCTCGCCCCCGAATGGATGGGAGATGACCACAGCCGGCGACTGGTCGAGCAACACTTCGAGCAGCCCGGAGCCCAGCGTTCCATCGATCGAGCGCTCCGCTTGGATACCCAGGTGATGTTGGCGGACGACCCGGTCAAGCGGGTCGACAACATGACCATGCGTTGGGGGCTCGAAGCGCGGGTGCCATTCCTCGATCACGAGTTGGTCGAGCTCGCTGCTCGAATTCCGGGGGAGTTCAAGCTACGGGGTGGCGGCAAGTACGTGCTCAAAGAGGCGGCACGCCGAGTCATTCCGAGCGAGGTAATCGATCGTCCCAAGGGGTATTTTCCGGTTCCGGCGCTCAAGTATCTCCGTGGCCCATACCTGGAGCGGGTGAGGGACACGCTCGAGTCCAGCGCCGCCCGCGAACGCGGTCTGTTTCGGCCAGCCTACGTCACGCAACTGCTCGCCGACCCCGAAAGCCACATCACACCGCTCCGAGGCTCGAAGCTCTGGCAAATCGCGCTGCTCGAGCTCTGGTTGCAAGAACACTTGTCGTGGAGGGCAGCGTGAATCGAGAACCCACTGCGTCAGAAACAACCAGCGCGCCGCGAGATCAGCTAACCGACGCTGCGAGTTTGTATCCGTGGAAGGTTCAGGTGTGGAAGCAAGAGGCCAACGTCAGTCGAGACGTCGTCATCGATTGTGGCTGGGGCCGCTTGATTTTCGCTCACACCTTCGCGTCCAACGAGGAGCTCTCGCGGGTCATCCAGTGTGAGGACGCGGGCTGCCGCGACATTGCCTTGTACGTGGCCGACCCACACGTATTGTTGTCACTCTCACCGCAAGAGCTGTTCCTCGACCCGTCCCACACCTATCGCCTCTACTTCGATTGCTATTACCGAGCCAGCGAAACTCAGCCGGCGACCTACCAGACTCGCAGGGTCGATAGCCCGGCCGATGCTGACGCGATGAACCTGATCTATTCCCGGCGCGGCATGGTCAACGTCGGCGCGAGCTTCATCAGCGAGCGCAAAGTTTCGAGCACCATCATCTACTTCATCGCCGAAGAAACCGAGACACGCACCGTCATCGGCACCGTGACCGGGGTGGACCACGTGCGTGGCTTCAATGATCCCGAGCGGGGGACCAGCCTCTGGGCTCTGGCAGTAGACCCTCAGACGAAACACGCTGGCGTGGGCGAAGCTTTGGTCACCACGCTGATCAAGCACTTCATGGACCAGGGGCGGCGCTACGTCGATCTGAGCGTGATGCACGACAACTCGCAGGCGATCAGCCTCTACGAGAAGTTGGGGTTCGAACGGGTCCCCGTCTTCTGCGTCAAGAATCGCAACGAGATCAATGAGCCGCTGTTCCTCGGCCAGGTGTCCACCGAACTCAACTCCTATGGGCAGATCATCGCGCGTGAAGCGCAGCGCCGAGGCATCAGTGTCCATGTCATCGACGCGCAGCTCGGATTCTTTGCACTCTCTTTCGGCGGACGCAACATCGTGTGCCGCGAGTCATTGAGTGAGCTCACGAGCGCCATTGCAATGAGCCGCTGCGACGACAAGCGCATGACATACCGAGCATTGAAGAGCGCGGGGCTTCACCTACCCGAGCAAATCGAGGTCGGCTCGCGCCGCGAGTGCGAGAGATTTCTCACGCGCCACCAGCGCGTCGTGGTGAAGCCGGCGCGCGGTGAGCAGGGTCGCGGTGTGAGCGTCGACATTGCGACGCCAGAGGCCATGTTCCACGCCATCGAGACAGCGCAACTCGGCGGCGTACCCGTCGTGCTCGAACAAATGATCCAGGGCCTAGATCTACGCATCGTCGTGATCGACTTCCGCGTCGCGGCGGCTGCCGTGCGGCGCCCACCAGAGGTGACTGGCGACGCCCACCACACCATCCGACAGCTGATCGAGCGACAGAGCCGGCGGCGCGAGGCAGCGACGCAAGGCGAGAGCCGGATTCCAATCGACGAAGAGACCGCGCGCTGTGTGGCGGAAGCCGGATACCAGCTGGACGACGTGCTGCCCTGTGGCCTCACCGTCACCGTGCGCAAGGCCGCCAACTTGCATTGTGGCGGAACGATACACGACGTGACCGAGGAGCTGCACCCCAAGCTGGTCGAAGTCTCCAAACGCGCCGCCGAGGTCCTCGACATCCCTGTCGTGGGACTCGACCTAATCGTCCCCAGCGCTCGCTCGCCAGAGTATGCCATCATCGAGGCGAACGAGCGACCGGGGCTCGCCAATCATGAACCACAGCCCACCGCAGCCCGCTTTCTGGACTTACTGTTTCCCCAAACGGTGAGCCCTTGATGACGCGCCCTGGGTCGAGAAGTAGCGAGGTGGAAGCGGCTCTGCCAATGGAAGATCGCCCCGCGATCGACGCGACATACCTGCAAGATACGCTCTTGACCCTGCTCTCGATCCCGAGCCCTAGCGGATACACGGATGAAGTCGTGCACTGGGTGGGTGAGGAGCTGTCGCGGCTGAACATCTCGTTCGAGCTGACGCGGCGCGGGGCCATCCGCGCCCGGCTCATGGGGCATCAGTCCAGCCCGGCACGCGCCGTGGTCAGTCACGTCGACACACTCGGCGCCATGGTCAAGAACCTCAAAAGCAACGGCCGGCTGGAGATCGTCCCGATCGGCCATTGGTCGAGCCGCTTTGCCGAGGGCGGGCGAGTCACGATTTTCACGGACCGCGGCGGCGCCAAGCGGGGCACAGTGCTGCCGCTCAAGGCTTCCGGTCACACATTCAACGAGGAGATCGATACCCAGCCGGTGAGTTGGGACAACGTCGAGGTCAGGACGGATGACTTCTGCGCCTCGGCAGACGAGCTCCTCGAGCACGGCTTCAACATAGGCGACTACGTCGCCTTCGATCCTTGCCCGGAGGTTCACAACGGGTTCATCGTTTCTCGGCATCTCGACAACAAGGCCGGCGTTGCTAGCATGTTGGCGGCGGCCAAGGCGGTGGTCGAGTCGGGCCGGAAGATACCGGTCCAGTGCCACCTGCTCTTTACCATCTCGGAAGAGGTCGGCACGGGCGCCTCCGCCATCTTGCACGGCGACGTCTCCGAGATGGTCGCGGTCGACAACGCGACGCCCGCCCCGGGGCAAAATTCGCGAGAGAGGGGCGTCACTATTTCGATGAAGGACCAGACCGGCCCGTTCGACTACCACCTGACGCACAAGCTTATCGACTTGTGTGAGCAGTACGGCATCCCTCATCAGCGCGATGTGTTCAAGTACTACCGCTGCGACGCCGCTTCCGCGCTGGAGGCCGGCAACGATATGCGCGTCGCCCTCGTTTGCTTCGGTGCCGACGCTTCGCATGGCTATGAACGCACTCACACGCAGGCGCTGGTGTGTCTGGGCGAGCTCATCGCCGCGTACGTCGACAGCCCTCCGACCTTCCCGCGCGACAAGAAGCGGCTGGGGCCGCTCGACGGCTTTCCACGGCAACCCATCGAGCTCGAGCCCTCCCACCGTTTTTCGGCAGAGAGCGCGACCGAGGACGACGCTGAGCCGAGGGTACCCGACCCGGCTCGCAGCAGCGAATCCCCGAACAGAAGCGAGTAGCCGTGATCTGGGTTCGAACTGCCGCCGGAATCCGTCAGGGCTCGCTCGAGAGCGTGCCGGGTTCGGCGTAGACCTTTTTGGGGACGATGGCCTTCGGATCGAATTCGCAGCGCATGTTGCGGTACGAGACCGCCTTTTCGCCAGAGTCGTCGTAGATCACGCGGAAAGCCCAGGCGTGCTCCAGATCGCCAGGCGAAACGATGGCGTACATCCAGGTGCGATCGTCGCGCTCGTCCATGTCGACCGGGGCGGCGGCGAGCGCGGCCAGACAGGGAGCCTTCGGGGTACCATGCATTACGGCCTCGGTGCTGAGCAGGGTTCGGATCGGCTCGATGCGATGGCTGATGATCACCGGGTGCCGAGTGCCCGCCTGCGCGGGGACGACGATCCGCGGCGTGGTGTTGATGGCGTTCTCGTTGCATGGGTTGGGCGGATCGCTGAGATCGAGTTGCTGCGGCACTTCGACCGGCGTGCCCGTGACCGCGCCAGCTGCCTGGACGGGGAAGGCGAAGCCCCTGCGTGGAACCCCCGAGTTTGCGTAGGTGAGGAGGTAGAACGCCGAGGCGCCGTTGAGGTAGGTGAGGCCCGACCGCTGCACCACCTCGAGCACCGAGGGATGCGGTAGCCCCAGCGTGTAGGACGAGAACTCCCAAGCGTTTCCGCTGCGGCTGGCGCGCGTCAGGATCGCTCCCTCTTGTTCGATGCGGAGCGGCAGGTGCGTCGTACCGACGTGAACCATTTCGTCGCGGGCGGCGTGCGGCGTAGCGGGCCACTTCAGCGGCGGGATTTCGGTCACGGTCCGTCCGTCCATGAAGTAGGTGATCTGATCGCTTCCCGCCTGGGCGTGCAGTCGAACGTAAATGCCACCGACACCGATCGAGAGGATGTCGGGAAGCGCCAGCTGGGTTCGCGCACGCTGAACCGTGTAGTCGCCCGTGCGAAACGGGAGCGCCCGCCCGAGGCTGGCCCGCTTCACGACGTTCTCGAAACGGTCGTCCCACGCCACCTCGATCCCCGAGATCTCACCGTCGCCGGGGCCTCCCCGCGGCACGCGATAGCGAATCGCAGACGCCCCTTCGACCTGATCGACGAGAGTGAACGCGAGCTGCGCCGCATCGGCTGCTGCGGGAAACAGGGTAGCGACCGCCACCCCCGGGCGGCGGCCGCCGCGCCCGTGGTAGGCCCAGGCCGCGCCCGTATTGCGGTCGCTTCCGTGCGCGTGCCAGAACGTACTTCCGATGGCCGCTTCGTACGCCGAGGGGGCGTCCGTAACGCCATCGAGCGCCGCCCACTCGTCGTCGCCGCGCGTGCAGCTGATCGGCGTGCGAACCCGCGGGTACAATAGGCCCGTGGTCAGGCTTTGCGGCGGGCCGGCGAGCGCCAGATCGCTCTCGGCCTGTCCGCGCCAACCGATGCGCGTCAGGCTCTCTCCCACCACGCACCCGGCCATGCCGCAACGCACGCTCACGTTGCACTCCCGATTGGTCTCGCACAGGGTAACGGGCAGCGAACCGATGGGCTGCCAGCTCACGCCGCCGTCCAGGGTTTCCCAAGCCTTGCCAGTCTCCGGCGCGAGGGCCATGCCGCGCGTCCCGTAGGCACCGAGCGTGGTGCTCTCGCCGGGGCCCGGCGTGAGCGACAACACGCGTCCATCATCGTCGGTAACGGCGAGTGCCACGCCGTCGCCCCTCCGGATCACCACGGAGAGCGTGCCTTCCTCTGCCGCCTGCATGTCGAGCACGGTGTCTTGCACCGTATCGCGCTGGTACCAGGCATATTGCGCAGGCTTGGGGTGCGCTCCCAGCTGTTCGATCTCCCGCGCCCGAAACGTCTCACCCGAGTCGCTCGACACGAACATGGTGTAGTTGTCGCTCTTGGTGCGCTGACCCACGAGGTACGCCACGCTGCCGTCCGCCGAAAAGGCCAGCGCCATCGGGGTGCTGGCGAGCCCAGGCACCGCCGACAGCACCAAGGGTTCGGCTCGCCCCTTCTTGCCCGCGCGCGGCTTCGACGTCGAGGCGTCTTTGCTCTTCGCTTTGCTCGTGGGCTTCGTTTCGCGGCGCTTGTGATACACGCCGTGGGGGGCGCACCCACGCGTCGAATCCTGAGGCGCGCAGATCCCCGTGATCACCAGGCGAGCCTCCGCGCCGACCGCCATGTGAAAGGCATCCAACTTGGCTCGGACCGAAAACGACTCGCGCTCGAAGGTCTTTCCGCCATCTTTGCTCAGGAATAGCTCCACGGGCACCGAGCTCTCGTCGGCCGTGCCTTTGAAACAAGCGAGGTACATGACCTCTTGGAATCCTGCCAGGCGCACCGACGCGCACTCTTTCGCGATGGCGAGCGGCCGCTGTCGGATCGGGTTTCCGAGCTGACCGCTGGCGAGGTCCCAGCCGCTGTCGTCTGCGTTGCGCGTGAGCTCCAGATACTTGGTACCCATGAGTACCGCGCGCTGCTCTGAGAGCGCGAGCGCGCTGGGCCCGCGCGGCGGTTTCGTGGGGAGCTTGAACCCTTCGTCGACCGGACCGCTGGCGCGCGGCACGAACACGGGTTTGGAGCCCGGCTTGACGTCGTACCACGACGTGCCGCCGAGCGCGACGATGCCCTGCTTGGGGTCCGGCCGCACCTCGCTCACACCAATCGACGGCACGTCCAGCAGGTTCCAGCTGCGGCCGCCGTCGAGCGTCGAGTACCAGCGCTCCGGCACCGAAAACGCCACGCCGGTGCCGTCCTCTCCGAACTGAACGTCGGCGAAGAACTCGTTGGGTGCTTCGACGCGCTGCCAGGTGGCGCCGGCATCCAGCGTTTGAATCAGCGCGCCATCGAAACGGACACCCGCGATGCTGGTCCCTCGGGCAGAGACGCGCTCCAGCGGTTCGATCGGGGGACTCGAACGCAGGAATGCGCCCAGCGGTTCTGCCGCCTCGTAGCCGGTACCGCTCGCGCCGACGAACAACCAGTGCTCGTCGGGCAGGTTCAGGATGGCGATCAGTGATTCGCCGGCCAGCTGCGACGCCGCGCGCATGCGTCGCGTCTTCTTCTCGTAGAACCAGCGTTCGCCGTTCGTGCCGGCGAACAGCGTATCGCCCGAAGCGAGCACGCGTCGCGTCACCAGATCTGCTGCTTGCTCGGGATGATAGTGCCACCTGGCCGGGGTCTCGAAGCGCTGGACCGTCTCGGTCTCGGTGATGAGGGGGGAGCGTTCGTGCGTCGGCCGCTGCTGGCCAGCGCACGCGGCCGCCAGAGCGAAACACGACGCGACCGTGACGGAACTCGTGACCGAGGACATCGCCGGCAGTGTATCTCATCCCTCAGTCGCGCGGGGGACGAGACATCGGCGCGCGGGCGCGCCGCAGCTGCAACCGAGCCAATTCTGGTCGCACACCCACGCGGAAAGGCACCCCGGTGGTTCCGAGACCCGCGCTGACGAAGAGCCGAGAAGCACCTTTTTCGACCAAGCCGCGACCGCGCTGGCCCGTCAAAGTCGCCACGTTCACCGTGTCGCCGAACCACGGCATCCCGATCTGCCCGCCATGCGTGTGTCCGCTCAACATGAGCCCGACGCCCCAGCCTCGCGTGCGTTCGAACACAGTCGGGTAATGCGCAAGCAATAGAGTGTAACCTCCTGCTGGCCGGTCACCGAGGGTCGCCTCCAGCGACCCCCCCGGGTCGAGCCCTGCCACGATCAGTCGCGCCTCATCGCGCGCCCAGACGTGCCACCGATCGCGCAGCACCAGCGCGCCAGCGCGCTCGAGACCGGCGGCGAGCGCCCGAGCATCGTGCAGATCGTGGTTCCCCAGGCAGACGCAGACGCCGTCGCGAGCGCGCAGCTCGGCCACCACTTCGCAGACGTCCGAGTAGAAGGCGCTGCCTCGCGTGACCAGATCACCGGTAATGGCGATCAGATCCGGTTCGCCGCGGTTGGCCAGAGCCACCCAGCGCCGCGCCACGTCTTTCGAATCGGTGCTCCCGACGTGGAGGTCGCTCAGATGAGCGATGGTGTACCCATCGAACTCCTGCGGTAAATCCGGCAGCGCGATCACGGTCTTGGTCACGCGCACCCAGCGGCGGCAGACGATGATCGCCCAGGCGGACAGGGCGAATGCAGCGCCGTAGGACGCTAACGTCGCGCGCCGCACGACCGCCAGCGGCACATCGAGCGCGGGCAGCAGTATGCAGAACAACGCGACCAGCGGCGTGGCGGCGATCAGCGTGCTCGTGTGGACCGTGACGACCTCACGCAGCACGCTTCGGACGGCCCCGATGTGCCGGTCCGGGAAGCAGCCTTCGAACAGCGCCGTTCCCGAGACCGCGCACAGCGGTGCAACTACGAGCCAGGTCCAGCCACCGAGCCCGAACCACGACACGCCCACCCAGCCGAGGACTGCGTGGGCGATGACGCTCGAGACGACCAGGGTCAGCTGAACGACGTTCGAGTTCGCGAACCGCCGCCAACCACCGCTACTCGCCAACGAGGGCGATCAGCTTCTGTTTCGTGGTCAGACCGACGTGTTGAGCCGCTCGCTCGCCACCTTTGAACACCATCACGGTCGGGACGCCGCGGACGCCGTACTTACCCGCGGTCATCGGCGAGTCGTCGATGTCCAGCTTGCCGACTTTGACCTTCCCCTCCAGCTCATCAGCAATTTGGTCCACGATAGGAGCCAGCGCCCGGCAGGGGCCGCACCAGGTGGCCGTGAAATCGACCAGCACCGGCTGGTCCGACTTGAGCACCTCGCTGTCGAAGTTGAGATCGTTGAATACGTGAACCTTTTCGGATGCCATGGAGAGCTCCCCGCCTGAACGGCGTGGTGATGACTGCTGAGGAAAGCGCGTTTAGCGTAGAAGCGAACATAATGCCTCTGTTCGCCTTCGCAAACCCCATCCGGTCCGCTGCCCAGGTCCCCGCGCCCTGGATGCGCTACGCGCGAAACGGCTATTTCAGGGTTGGCAGAACCGCGCCGCGCGGTGCGCGAGTGTGGTAGACGTCCGCTCCCTGACCTCGGGCCGGATGGCCCTCGTCCCCGAAACGAACCCCGTGCGCCGCGATAATGAAGACGCCTTCGAGCCACGGTCTGACCCCCGCCACGCCCGCGCCCGTGGTTTGGGCTGGTCCGACCAAGGGCTGATCGACACCTTCGAACCGATGGTCACCGACGCGCGGCGCGCTCGCCTGCTCCAAGTGCTGGACGGTCGTCTGACGGCAGTGACGGTCGTCCTGGACGCTCCCCACGACCCGCACAACGGCGCCGCTGTGCTGCGCACGTGTGAAGCGCTAGGCATTCAGCACGTCCACGTCATCCCTCGGGAAGAGGAGTTTCTTGCGGCGCGCGTCGTCAGCAAAGGCAGCGAGCAATGGCTCGACATAGCGCGCCATCGCACGGCGCAGGCAGCGTTGACGGCGCTGAGAGCGCTCGACTACGTCCTGATCGGAAGCCACCCCGAAGGCGAGCTCTTGCCCTCGGCGCTGGGCGCGATCCCCCGTGTCGCAGTGGTGCTCGGGAACGAACACGCCGGCATCTCCGAAGAGCTCGAGAGCGCGATGGATGCCAGGGTGCGCGTGCCGATGCGGGGCTTCGTCGAAAGCCTGAACGTCAGTGTCTCCGCCGCAGTGCTCTTGGCGCACGCGACCCAAGGTCGCGCGGGTGACCTTACCCCCCCCGAGCGACTGCGCGTCTACGCCCGCTGGCTCCTGCAAACGGTGCCCCGCTCCGACGAGATCTTCGAAGCGCTCGCGCCGCGCTAGGCGACCGCCGCGCACCGCCAGGCCCATGGGCCAGCGAAAGGATTGCTCGCAGTCGGGCCTTTAGGCGTTGTTAACGGCGGGGGGCGCGGCTAGTTTCGCCTCGCTCATGTCAGCCACTTCGATAGCCGAGGGTCTCAGCGTAGAGGGGGAAATCACCTGTGACGAAGAACTTACGGTTCATGGCACGCTGCGGGGAAAGCTTTCGTGCAGCGACCTGGTTCGGGTCGCGAGCACGGGCGTGATCGACGCAAACGTCGAAGCCAACAGCATCAGCATCGAAGGGCAGGTAACCGGCGACATCGTGTCCGCCCAACGCGTCGATCTACAGCCGGGTGGAAGGCTGGTCGGCGACGTCAAAGCGGCGCGCCTCACCATCGCAGACGGTGCCTCGTTCAAGGGCAACGTCGACATGGACGTTTGACGGGACAGGACCATGAAGACGGCGTCGACGATTGGAGCAAAGACGGTAGTGACCGGCAGCGTGCACGGTGACGGAGATCTCGAGGTGTACGGCCGCGTCGAGGGTGACATCACGGTCGAGGGCAACGTCCTGATCGCAGCAACCGCTGAGGTCAAGGGGGCGGTCACGGCGTCGGCCATTCGAGTCGCCGGTGCGGTCGAAGGCAACCTGCAGGCCAGCGACACGGTGGCCATCGAACCCGACGCTCGGGTACTGGGGGACTTGACGACCCCACGCGTCTCGATCGCAGAAGGCGCGATGGTCCGAGGCATGGTGCGCACAGAAGCGGAGCAGCGGGCGCAGCGGAAACCGTTGATCCGAGCCGACGTCCCGCGCGCGGCGCCCATCGCTGCCGTCGAGCGCAGCGTTCCCGTCGAGCGCAGCGTTCCCGTCGAGCGCAGCGTTCCCGTCGAGCGCAGCGTTCCCGTCGAGCGCAGCGTTCCCGTCGAGCGCAGTGTTCCCGTCGAGCGCAGTGTTCCCGTCGAGCGCAGCGTCGCCGCGGCGCGGCCTGTCCCCGTAGCACCGATCGCGGACCGCGTAGTCCGGCACGAGGCAGCACCGATGGATCCAGCGCCGGTCAAGAAGGACAAGGACGCTCGCGACAGGCGGCCTCCCGAACCCCGCATTCCTGCCCTGGCCAAGGGCACCAAAGGTAAGAAGAAGGGCGACAAGCGCTCCCACTGAGGGCTGGCGCCGCGTGTGCGGTTGGCCGATCGACGATTCGTCGCACTACCTTGCTGACCTTCGTGCAGCAGCGGGGTAACGTAGTTGGGGTGGGTAGCCAGCGGTACCTGGTCTCGTTGATGGGTGTTTGTATCGCGCTCGCTCCGGCGCGCCTGCTGAGCGCCAGCGACGAACCCGAAACCAGAGAGATGACGCGTGAGGAGATCGAAGCCTGGCTCGACGCCTCGGCGGTCGACTCGGAGCGCGACGTTGGTAGCGTGGAAGCATTCCCGGATGCGCCGCCCCCCCACCCCGCAAACACGGCTTGGTCGTCGAAGGTTCGTTCGACGGCGTCGGGCACCTAGGGCCGTTGAAGAACGTCTCGCCGACATCTCCCGAGTTCCGCTTCGCCGTCGGCTACGAGGTGTTCGACCCGCTGCTGATCTTCGCCGATGCCGGCATGTTCCTGTCGAGCACCCGCTACGCAAAGCCGCCCCCGAACGAGCGCACCTATGCCTACTACGCTTTCGGCGGCGGGCTGCGCTTCACCTACGAGTTCCTCGAGTCCTTCGGTATCTACCTGCAGGGCAACGCGGGCGTGGCTGCGTCCACCGAAGACGTGCTCGTGATCTACGGCTACCGAGAATCGGACGAGTTGAGCCTGTACTTCGGCGGTCAGCTAGGCTTCGAGTGGCTTCAGATGAATCCGCATTACGCGCTGGCGGCGCACGCAGGCGTTCGGAACTACACGGGTCTCGACCGTGAGCGCAGCAGCGACCCACCGCTCGTGGTCAACGGCGGCATCGCCATCAAGTACACCTTCTGAACCGACCTTCTGAACTGGACTGCAAGCGCCGAGCACGAGGACACCGTTGCCACCAGTCAGGAAAGGTCACTCCGTTGGTGGCTTCGCCTGCTGCTCGTCGCCGCTCAGGGTTTCGACCAGCTTCGCGAGAACATCCAGGTTGACCGGTTTCGTCAGATGCGCCTGGAAACCCGTCCGATGTGCCCGTTCTCGGTCGCTCTCCTGTCCGTAGCCCGTGATGGCGACGAGCTTCACCTCCGTCCATTGCTCGCGCAGGCGTTTGGCGAGCTCGTAGCCGTCCATCACGGGCAAGCCGATGTCCAGGAGGGCGATCTGCGGCGAAAACTGCGCCGCGATGCGCATGGCGTCCGGTCCATCGTGCGCCATCGCCGTATGGTAGCCAAGTATTTCGAGGAACTGAGCGATCATCTCTGCGCCGTCCACGTTGTCGTCAACGATGAGCACGCGGTGCCCATGCGGCTGACGCCGCGCGATCGCGGGCGATTGATCCGGCTCGTTAGGGATCGGAGAAATGCGAGCGTCGGGTAGACGCACGGTGAACGTGCTGCCCTGGCCGTGCCCGTCGCTCTTGGCCGATACCGTGCCTCCGTGCATCGCCACGAGGTTCTTCACGATAGCGAGGCCGAGGCCGAGCCCGCCTTGCGAGCGATCGAGCGTCCGCCGGGATTGCACGAACAAATCGAAGATCCGCGGCAGAAGCTCCGCCGAGATCCCCGTGCCCGTATCTTCGAACGAGATGACAATCTCGGAGCCTTCGCGCACAGCCGAGATCGAGATGCCTCCCCCCGCGGGCGTGTACTTCGCTGCGTTCGTCAGCAGGTTCGCGAAGACTTGCATCATGCGTCCTCGATCGACCTCCACGACCAACCCTCGTTGCGGCACGTTCACGGAAAGGACGTGACGTGCCTGTTCGATCAGCGGACTGGCCAGCTCGATTGCTCCGGCGACGAGATCGGCTACCTCGACCGAATCGCGGCTCAATGAGACCTGACCGCGCGTGATCCTCGACACGTCGAGCAGGTCATCCACCAATCGCCCGATGTGCCGCGATTGGCGTTCGATGACGCTGACTTCGCGCGCAGTTTCCTCTTTGCCTCGAAGCTTTAGCAGGTGGACCGCAGTGGAGATGGGCGCGAGCGGATTGCGCAACTCGTGGCCAAGCATGGCGAGAAACTCGTCTTTCTGTTTGTCTGCTTCGCGCAGTGCAACCTCTGCTCGAGCGCGCTCCGACGCCGTCCAGGTGCGTGCGGCAACCTCGCGGATCAGGTCGAACTCGTCTGGCGCCCACTGACGTGGCCGATTGTCAATTCCGCCGATGCCGGCGCTGTACTTGCCATCACTCAGCAGCGGTACGTTGACGAACGCTCTCACTCCCGCCGCACGGTAGGCGCTACGTTGCCGTTCGGTCAGACCGCGAAGGTCTTCGACGTCGGCGACGGAGACGACCTCGCCGCGGGCGAAGCTCGCGAACGTCTCCTCACCGAAATCCTGCAGCGGGTGGGGGCCCGCGAGCTCATGCAGAGACGGATCGTTCCGGTAGCCGCGCTCGATGACGTAGATCTGGCCGCCGTCCGCGTCGCGTTCGACATTGAAGAAGTAGGTCCGAGCCAACCGGAGATGTTCGCCGAGCAAGCGCACGGCCACCTGGCGCATCTCATGCGGATCGGTCAGGCTTCGTAAGCCATCGCTCAACTCGAGAAGTAGCGCTTGGCGCGCCTCGGTGATTCGCAGCGCTGTCTCCGCCTTGTCCCGCGCGGCAATCTGATCGGTGAGCTGTCGCGTCCGCTCGGCGACACGCGCTTCCAGCGCTCCAGTGAGCTGCTGAAGCTTCTCCAAGAGCATGCTGCTCTCGAGGGAGATCACTGCTTGTGCGGCCAGGACCCGCCCGATCTCGACCAGATCGTCCGTAAAGGCGCCCACCATCGCGTTGTGCTCGAGATAAATCAGTCCTAGTACGGTCGACTGCTTGACGAGCGGGATGCACAACACCGACTGCAACTTCCGTTCTTGGACGACGGCGTCGCCGGCGAAGAGGTTGGACGTCGCGGCATCGGGAAGCAGGAGAAACTCCTTCGTCCGTATGACGTAGCGAAGGATCGCGGAGGGGAGGTCCAGGCACTGCTCCAGGGGTATTGCGGTCAGGGAGACGGAGACCTCTGCAGCTGCCTCGATCCGCCCGTGCACCATGAGCCCGTCGTTCGCGGGGAGGATCAGGGCACCTCTCTGAGCCCCGGCGACTTCGACGACGACGCGAAGGATCTGCTCGAAAAGACGCTCGGGGGTCGTCTCGATCGAGATAGCCTGCGAGGCTTTGATCAGCGCCATCTCGTCGAGGGAAATCCTTCGGCGTGGCAGCGTCGGCTCGGGAAGAAAGTGCTCCGGGAACTCTCGCTCGAGCGCCGCGACCTTCACGGTCGCGCCCCAGTGGCGGTAGCGATCCCGTGCCAACCGCAAATGCACGGCAGCAAACGCCGGCTCATGCTCGCCGAGGAAAAACCTCGCGCGAAGCTCGTGCGCGAGCGCTTCGTCCTGAATGAACCTCTGACGCTCGGCCTGATCGATCGCCGCCCGGTAAAGCATCGCCGCCGCGCCGGGTATCCCCTCGAGCCTTGCGATCTCCGCGCCCACGAGCGACGCCTTGTGCGCGAAGTTATCGGGGCAGTGGCCCTCCCAGTTGACCAGCTTGTCGTGCAGGGCGCGTAATCGATCCAGTGACGACGAGAGCCCGCTGGGAGACGACGCCGCAGCTGCGGCCGTCGCCAGGGCCGTGTAGAAAACGTGCTCGGCCGATGTAATCATGCCGACAATCCCCTTGAGCACGCGTCGTTCGGCTTCACGCGAGCATTTGAGCGCGCTCTCATGGTCGCCCAGAAGGTAGGCCGTCTGCAGTTTCGCTACCCAATAATGCCCAAGCGCGGTTTCGTGCCTGCCGGCCTCCTCCAAGAAGCGCGCTTCGACGAATTCCTCATCGTCGAAGCACTCCGGTTCGAAGGTCGCACCGGTCAGTGCACGTGCGAGTTGCCGCTGTGCAACGGTTATCTCGATACTGGTTCGGTTCTTTTGCGTTGTCGCGAAATCCAGTGCGATCGCGGCCTCATCGAGCAGCTCGCCCAACGGCATCCCCGCGGGCAGAGCGTTGATGAGAAATGCGTTGAGACTGAACGCAGCAAAGGCGGTTTCACCGGACTCGGCGCCGGCTCGAAAGCCTTCTTTCAAGAGCGGCAGGCTATCGCGCAGCGGGGCCTTCCAATGGTGGACCAACACGCCGTAGACCTCGAGGGTCCGACACTCCTCGGCGCGATTGCCGAAACGTTGCGCCAGCGCCAACGCCAGTTTTCCGAAGCCATAGCCAATGTCGTATTGGCCGGTGAGGGCGTTGTGAATGCCGCCGTAGAGCACGTACGCAAAAGCGGAATAGGGCGATGGGCCATGCATGAGGGAGAGGTTCACGGCGCGCGCGAAAAGAAAGACGAGTACGTCCGCGCCACTGAAGTACGCTGGCGCGCCCAGGAGCGCCAACAAGCGCATGCTGGCGCGAATATCCGCATCCTCTACGTCCGGCTCGTCGACGAGGTCCTCGATGCTTCGTGCCCCGAGGTTTCGCATCACTGCGGCGACTTCGGCTTCGATCGCGTCGGCGAGGCCTTCCAGCGGCCATTCCAGCCCATAAACGCAAAGCCCTTCTCGTCCCCAGAGTAGGGCGCGCGACCAATCGGTTGCAACGGTGGCCGCGAGCACGCGCAGGCCATAGAGCTCTGCCTTCGCGATGTTGGAAGGGGCGTGTGCGAGAGACGTTTCGACGAGTGTTTCAGCTGTCGCGTGCTCGCCTGCGAGATAGGCGCTTTCGGCGAGTTCGCGATGGACCTCGAAGGTGAGGTCCCGCCGGTCCTCCCAGGCCCGAGCGCCGAGGTGACGCTTCGCCACGGTCAGATACTCGAACGCGGCCCGATAGGCTGCCGACGCCTTCGCCTTCCGCCCGGCAGCGAGGTTTAGCCGAACCAGGGAATGCCGTTCTGCGTCGTGGACGACGAACGCCTCCCCGAGGTCGAGCTGATCGACGATCTCGAACAAGTTCGCGTCGAGGTTGTCGCCCGCGAGGTCGAGCAGCCGCCGGCCGATGGCATGGTGGAGCGCTTGCCGACGTTGTTCGCTCAGCAGACCGTACGCCGCCTGCTGCACGCGATCATGGGAGAACCGCAAGCTGAGTTCAGAGGGGCTCGTTCCGTTTTCGAAGCAACTCGCGAGGCGGGCCGGCTTATCCGCGTCGTGAATCGCAACCAACAACCCATCTTCGATTGCCGGCCAAACCTGCTCGGTCACGGTCTTCAGAGAGAGATTGGTCAATTCGGCGAGTGTAGTGAGCTGGAACTGATGACCGATGCAGGCGCCGGTCTCGAGAATCTGTCGCGCGGAGGACGGCAGCCGATCAATGGCCAGCATCATCACGTCCAGCACGTCGTCCGAGATGGGAGCCCGCTCGATTTCTGATTCATCCCAGGTCCAACGACGAGCATCCGAAAGGAATCGGAAGAGACCCTGCGCATGCATCAGGTGAAGCAAGCGCCGGACGAAGAACGGATTGCCGGCCGACTTGCGCAGGATGAGATCGGCCAAGAACCGCATTCGCGTCGTGTCTTCGCCAAAGGTGTCGGCTGCCAGCTGCTCGATCGCGCCTGCGCCGAGCTGTTTCAGGTGAATCGTGTGGATGTCACAGCCCGTGTCCCGCAGCCCGGCGAGGGACAGTGACAAAGGGTGTGACGGGCCGACCTCGTTGTCACGATAGGCGCCAATCACCAAGAGGTGATGGCTGGCAGCGTCGCTCACCCACTGTTCGAGGAGTTGCAACGAAGCGGCGTCGACCCACTGCAGGTCGTCCAAGAAGAGAACGAACGGGTGTTCCGGCCGGGCGAAGACGCGCAAGAACCGTGTGAGGACCAAGTGAAAGCGATTTCTCGATTCCACCGGACCCACCTCCAGAACCGGTGGTTGCGGGCCGAGCAATTGCTCGAGCTCGGGCATGAGGCCTATCAGGAGCTGCCCATTGGGCAGAACCGCTTCTTCGATGCGTAGCCGCCATACGTCCAAAGCTGTTTCGGCTTCCGTCAGCAACTGACGGGCTAGGTTCCGAAGCGCATGCGCCAAGCCTGAGAACGGGACGCTTCGCTGAAGCTGATCGAACTTGCCCGCGGCGTAGAATCCTCGACCGTGGCTAACGGATGCGCGGAGTTGGTCCACGAGTGCCGATTTGCCAATCCCGGGACCACCGGTGACGAGCATCAATTCTCGTCCCCCCGCACAGGTTCGCGCGAACGCTTCGGCGAGCGATTGCAGTTCTTTCTCGCGGCCGTACAGCTTGTCAGGGATGCTCAACCCGCGCGGCACCTCGTGTAAGGCGAGTGGAAACGGCTCAATCGTTGCCGATCGCAGCCATTGCTTTCTTGCTTCGCGGAGATCCGCGGCCAGCGCAGCCGCGGACTGGTAGCGCTGCTGTGGATCCTTCTCGAGCAATTTGAGCACGAGGCGCGAGAGTGTCAGCGGCACCTGCGCGTTGATCTCTTGCGGGGGCCGGGCAAGTCGCGCGATCTGAGCGTGGGCCAACGCCGCCGCATCACGTCCAACGAACGGCGGCCGTCCAGTCAAAAGCTGGTAGAACGTCGCCCCCAGCGAGTAGAGATCCGCTCGCCAATCCACGCGCCGGCCCGTACGTCCAGTTTGCTCGGGCGACATGTAGGGAAGGGTTCCCTCGAGCTGGTTGGGGTTGGGGCTTTCCATCACCAGCGTGGGCAGAGTCCTGGCAATCGCGAAATCGCAGAGAGTCGCAGTCTCACGCTTCGAGTTCCAGACGACGTTGCCCGGATGGATGTCACGGTGAATGATTTGAGCGCCGTGTAGCCGCGCAACGGTTTCCGCAAGTTGAACCGCGATATCCAGGAATCCCTCGATGCAGAGCGGTCCCGATTGGATTCGTTGGGCGAGATTGCTGTCCCCGGCGTCCTCCATCACGAGCGCGGGCCCGCTTCCCGTATCGATCAGCTGGACCAATCTGACGATGCCTGGCAGCGTGACGTCGCGGAGAAGCTCGAACTCGTGGCGAACGGCCGCGGCTGAGCTCTCGCCCGTCGACTCCGCCGCGCTACGCTTGATGACCACGGCAGCCTCGCCCCAACCGTAGCGATACAGCTGATGCCTCGAGCCTGAATGAATCGGTTGAAGCTCCGACAGGTCGGTGCTCAACGCGGCAATAGCAACACGGCCATCGGTCTTGCTGTCACTCTCCATAGGCATTTCTCTGATTCCGGTGGGCACGTGAGCATGCCCGGCGTCTCGTTCTGTATCGTGATCGATCGACGATGCACCAAGCGACGCCGGCTGGGCCAGTTACTTCTTGGTGTCCTCGTCCTCGAAGTTCTCGAGATTCGGCGCGTCACTCTATAGCACGAGACGCGACTCTTCCGGACGGACCGCGCACGCCTCGGACGTTCTGTTGCCGTTCATGCCGCGTCTGCAGGTCGTCGTGGTGGGAAGGAGTTCGGGGGGGCCTGCCCCTGCGAGGATGGACGCCCAACGCAGCGTTGCCCGAGGCGTTTTGCGACCACATTTTTGGGGGTCGTGCAGGGCGCGGGCGCGACCGTGCTCATGAAGCGACAGCACTGCTGTCTCGGCGGACCGCTCGTGTTCGAAGTCTCCGAGTTCCAGATCCGCGGCGACGACGGAAGCTCGTCCCCTGTTGCGCTCGGTCCCGACCCGGACGTGCAGGGCAAGCAACTCTTGGTGCACGTGCCCGACGGCGAAACGCGACCCCGTCCCACGGGCGCACCCGATGTGTTCGCCCTCACGGGGCGCGTGCGCATCGAAGGGGTCCGGCCAGCGCCTGGGAGCTTTGCGCCCCCGCGCGGGCATTCTGCGCGCCTGATCGTGCTGGCGCGCCCGCGCGGCTGAGCGGTCCGCAGCGGGCCACCAGCGTTAGATTGTCGCCTACGATCGACTGTGTTAGCCAGGAGCGGTCCAATGTGGGGTGTTCGATGAAGGGTCACTGCAGGCGTCTCTTGCTAGTCTTGTTGGCGGCAACGTCGATCGGCGTGTCGAGTTGCACCGCCTCCAAGGAATACGCCGATCGCGGAGCCGGGGGCGCGGCTGGGGCCTCGGAAGGCGGAAGCGCCGGCGACGTAGATACCGGTGGCGGTGCGAATACCGGCAGCAGCGTGGCTTCCGGCGGGCACGGCGGCACGAAGACGGCAAGCGACGCTGCAGGGGGCGCGGGCGCGGGCGCGGCGGGCGAAGCGGGAGCACCCGGTCATGGCAGCGGGGACGGGGGTCACGACAGTGGAGACGGGGGTCACGACAGTGGAGACGGGGGTTCCTCAACGTCGGGGCAATGCGGCGCGGGTAGCGACGGTGACCTCTGCGGCGAGGTCATTTGCGACCTGGCTTTCGGTGAGTGCACCGCGGATGACCCGTGTGCGCTCACGGGGATGATGAGCCGAACCTGCATCGCGCGGAAGTGCACGGCTGGCGAATGTCAGGAGAGCGAGATCGTCCAAACCGAGTCGTGCACCCGCGTGACCGACAACCACCCGTGCAAAGATCCCATCTGCTCGGAATGGAGCGAATGCTCCTACGGCAGCGAATGCGTCAACGTCGGGAGCCGTACCCAAACGTGCACGACCTTCACTTGCCTCGCCGGCGCGTGCCAAGGCGTGTCGAATGAAGAAGCGGACACCGTGGGCTGCGCCCGGGACACCAACGGACGTCAGTGCGGTGACAACTACTGCGGGAGCTGCAGCTTCGAGAACAGCTGTGACAGCCAGTCAGAAAAGTGGTGCGTCGCGTCCAGCTGCGGCGGTGGCACTTGCAACGAAAACGGTTTCAATTCGGTCAGCGGTTGCCCGACTCAGACCGTATGCACTCCAGGCACAACGCAAGACTGCTTTGTCTTCGACGCGAACGGCTGCGGTGGGGTCGGTGCGTACTGTACCGGGACTCAGACCTGCAACGGCGCGTGTGGCTGGAACGCCTGCGTCCGGGTGGCGGGCGGGTGCCTCTGTTGAGTTCCGCTAGCAAGGCTCGAGCACGCGGGTGACGAAGCACTTGAGGTAGCGCCCCTCGGGGTGGCCGACGAACACGGGGTGATCCACATCGTGAAAGGCCTCGTGGATCAGCTGAACCCGCCGGTTGGCGCGTTCTGCGGCCTCGACCACGGTTTGCCAGAACTCCGCGGGCGAGACCTGGCTCGTGCAGCTGGCCGCCACGTAAAAGCCGCCCGGAGCCGTGACTCGCAGCCCGAGCACTGCCAGTTTGCGATAAGCCTTCAGCGCGAGCCGCTGCTGATCTCGGCGTTTGGCGAAACTGGGGGGGTCGCTGATGACCACGTCGAAACGACGGCCCTCGTTGCGCGCTCGCTCCAGGTACTCGAACACGTCGGCGACGGCAAACTCGAAACGTTCGGGGTCATGCCCGTTTTCAGCGAAGTTCTCGCGCGCCGCGCGGATGCTGGGTGCCGCGGCGTCGACGCTGGCCACGTGCCGCGCCCCGCCGGCCAGCGCAGCGAGCGAAAACGCTCCGGTGTAGCAGAACAGATTCAACACGGACGCGTCGCGGCACAGTCCTGCCACGAAGCTGCGATTCGCGCGATGGTCCAGAAACAGACCGGTCTTCTGCCCCTCGAGCAGGTCGACACGCAGGCGCCAACCTCCTTCGCTCACCACGAGATCGGGCGGAGGTGCCGCGCCAGCGAGCACCTCGAGCTGCTCTCCGCGAGTAGCCGCGCGACGCACCACGCCTTTCACCGGGGGCAGCGTCATCAACGCTTGGACCACCCACTCGACGATGCCTTCGACGGAAGGCGAGTAGGTGACCAACGAGCAGTAGCCCCCATAGTAGTCCACGACGATCCCGGGCAGGCCATCCCCTTCACCGTACACGAGCCGGCAGGCTTCTGTCGTTGCCAGCAACGGGCGACGCAAGGCCCAAGCTTCTGCGACGCGCGCCGCCACCCACTCCGCGTCAGGCTGCCGACGGCTGGAGAAAATGCGCAGGGCCACGGGTGACTCCTCGTCAAACAGCGCATACCCTGCGAAGTCGCCGGCGCGAACATGGATCCAAGCGCCGGTAAGCGCCTGGAAACCGTGCGGCAAGTGCGTCCGGTAGACCCAGCGATGCCCGGCGGCGAGGCGGCTGCCGAGACTCGGTGACAGGGTCAACGTCTCCCCGGACTTCTGGGAGCGGCCGCCACGGGCTCGCGCGTGTTTCTGCTTGGGGGTCACGGCCTGGACTATTAGCGTGTCCTCCTGCCGAAAGCTGCTGTCCGTGGTCGCGACACGATTGTCGCGTGCCTGCGTGGCCGGCCCCTGCGGACCGCACGGATGACGACACTTCTGGAGCGTGCCGCGCAGAGTGCGTGGGCACGTATCCTGCATTGAGAGGGATCCTGCATTGAGAGGGACCGTATGCACGCAGACACAGCTCCCAGCTCGCGGCCCAAACCGAGCGACCCGCCAGCGCAAGGCATTCCCGTCGCGGGTGTTGCCGGAACGGTGTTCGTGTCGATCAAGCGCTTCGTCGTGGCGCGCTTCCAGTCAGGAACGCTCGACACGCTGGGCAGACGTCTCGACGCCGAAGCGCGCCGAGCGCTGCTCCAACCCCGCGCTGACGCCTGGTATCCGAATCAGTTGCTGCTGCCGATCCTCCACGCAAGCTTCGAAACGCTCGCCGAGGGCGACCTCGGGAAGTACCACGGGTTGGTGTACGACGTGACGCTCCACGCAATGCGTCACAGCTTCCGCGAAGCCATGGAGCTGGGGGGCGCCGCGCAGATCGTGTCGAAACTGCCCAGCCTGTGGCAACGGCTCGAACGGGGCGACACGAGTGTCACTGCCAGCTCCAAAGATGGCGTGGCCGAGATCAAGATCCGGCGCCGCGCCGCCGCCCTGGACCCCTTGTACCTGCAGACCGTCCTCGCGATGCTGCGTGCGCTTTTTTATGCTGCCACGGGCGTGGAACGGTCCATGAGCGTCCAGCGCCGGACCAAGGGTAGCATCGAATTGCGGGTGGGCGGGCCAGGCTGAATTAGCCCCGGCCCACCCCGCAGCGGCAAGGTTCAGCCGCCGCAGCCGATCAGTTCGACGTTATCGACCCAAATCTCGAAGCTCTGATTCGGGTCCTTCACCTGCCACTGCAGGCCGTAGATGTGCGAGGCCTTGATGCCGGGGAACTTGTCACCCCAGCTCGGCTCTTGCGACATGTCCGCGAAGGGCAGCTCGTACTTGGTCCACTGATCGGTGAACATGTAGTCGCGCCCGAAATCGTTGTAGCACTGCTTGCACTGGTTGCCCTCAGGGGTCGTTTGCGCGTCGGGCACCTTCAGGCGCACGGCGGCGATGCCTGCACCAGCCTTCTTCCCGTAAAACGACACACCTTTGCAGCATGACAGGTCCACCGGCGCTTTCGGGTCGGTGATCGAGAACCCGACGCCCGCGTACAGAATGCCGCCGGGCCCGGTCTTGCCGCTCATCTTTGCAGCCCACTTGGAGCCGTCGGGGCCGCCTTCGGACATCTTGAACTCACCGCTCGGCTCGACCACGGTGCCTGCCTTGTCGGCATACGTGTACCAGTAGCCACCGCGCTGATCGTCCTTGTAGGCTTGATGGTCGCCGTCTTCACCGTCGTCCAACACCGTCTTGGTGGGGCAAACACCGGCGTTGATGTTCGGCGGTATGGGCCCGCCGCCGGTCGGCTGCCCCGCGGTCTCGTCTTGAATCTGGGTGGTGTTTCCCGCTGGTGGTGGAGGTGGCGCGTTGGCGTCTTGCTTGGGCACGCAGCCCACTGCCATGACGTAGCCACCCAAGAGAGTGAGTGCGATGAAACGTTTGTGCATGACGAGATCCTTTCCGAGCTTTGCGCATGGGCCTTACACGAGTCGCCGCGCCGAGACTAGCCGTTAGGCGCAACCAAAAGAGCGGTTTGATGCCCGCTCTCGTTCCGGCGTCGAATGAACTTCGTGCCAAAGCCGCAATTGGTCGCTAGGTCGGTGGATGCCCCGCCAGCGCACGATCCTTCAGGTTTTCAACGAAACCGGCCAGCCGGCGCTTTTGAGACTCGGTTCGCTCGTGAGCCACGCGCAAATGCACACGCCATCGTCGATTGTGAGAGGCGATCCGTCAGAAGGCGCCGCGTCGCGGCTCCGACTCAGCTCTCGTCGGACTCGTCATCGCGATCGGGCCTCTCCATCTCTTCGAGGTCGCGTACCGAAACGCTGAGCAAAATGCCGGAAGGAAAGTCGGCGATGAGCTTGCGCTTGTAGGGCTCTCGTTCACGTTCGTGCTTTTGGTTAGTCATTGATGCTCTTTCGTCAGCAGGGGTAAAGGGTCGAAGCAGCGTAAGGGCGGCAACGGCGCGGCACACGATCATGCGCGGCGCCCGCAGCTCAGCCCGGGAGAAATGCCATCCAGCAATTCGACCACGGTAGTCCGCATTTCGTCGTCTTCTCGAACGATCTGTTCCACGAAGCAAAAGTCGCCGGTGCTCCACCCCAGCACGGCAGCAAGGCAGTCACGCCAATCCATGGAGACGTCGTGGCTGCACTCCGTCCGCACGGGCTCACCCGCGCGAAACGACATACGCACGCGCTCGCCGTGCCGGTGCAACCAGAGCACCCCAGTCTTGCGTTCGCTCGCCAGCAAGCGCATGACTGCCCCGGACGAGAAATTTTCCAGACGCCCTTGAACGTCACACGCCACGGGCACCGCACCCGCCCGCTCGACGACTCGGCTGCGCCCGAGAACTCGATCGAGGCGGCGCACGAGTTCTTCCGAGTCGAAGGGCTTCGGCAAGTAGTCGTCCACACCGTTACGAAACGCGGCCAACCGCAGCTCCTTGTCGTCCGAGCGCCCCATGAACAGCACCGGCAATCCGCGCTGGCGCTCGTCGTCCCGTAGCTGGCGCACCAGCTCCCAACCATCCACCAGCGGCATGCTGCTCGCGCAGATCAGGACATCCGGCTGGTTCCAGTCGAGTTCTTCGATGGCCTCCTGGCCGTTGATTGCCGTGACCACCTGATGTCCAGCCGCCAACAGCGCATCAGCGTTAGCGGTTAGTTGGGGGATGTCGCTGTCGACCAATAGAACCAGGGCCATGTCGGATAGGAGCTCCACCAGTGGGTGAGTCGGAGTCGGCACGGCGACCCTCTGCTGGCTGGTTGGACCGAGGTAGCAATCGCCATACCAACGCCATGCCGCCCCCTCAACTTCGAACACACACGGCCGTTGTTCCCAGCTGATGCAACCACGAGTGCTTCTCGTCGACGACGACCCTAGAGTCCTCGCCGCAGTGCAGGCGGCGCTCAACGCCGCAGCTTTCGACGTAGTCGGTACGACCTCGCCGGCGCAAGCACTCACACTGCTCTCAGCGGAATCGTTCAACGTGCTCGTGTCCGACGAAGAAATGCCGGGCATGAAGGGCTCGGAGTTTCTGGCACGTGCGTTCAAGGCGCACCCCCACATCCCGCGCATCATGCTCTCGGGTAAGGCGGACGTAGAAGCCTTGGCGCGCGCTGTAAACGATGCAGAGATCTTCAGGTTCTTGTCCAAACCCGTGCGAGCCGCCGACCTCGTCCACAGCATCCACGAGGCCTTGGCGCTCCAACGCATGGCCGAAGTTCACCGCGAGGTGTGGAGCGCGGCGCAAGCGCAGCACGCGGCGTTGACGACGTTGAGCCGAGGCGATCACGAAGCTAAAAGCCCGGACGACGCCCACGACCGCATGCGGTTCGCCGGCTTCCGGGTCGAAGCTCGTCCCCCAGAGCGTGTGCCCGCGGCGCTGAACGAGACGTACGGAGCGCGGCTGAGCGCCCGAGAACGCGAGATCGTTCAAGCTATGGCCGGCGGCAAGCGGGTCAAGGACATTGCCGATCAGTTTGCGATCAGCACCCACACCGTGCGCAACCATCTGAAGGCGGTGTACCGAAAGCTCAACGTGAGATCTCAACTCGAGCTCTTGAGTCTCATCACGAGAAACTCGAGCCCGAGCGCGGCATCAAAGTGAGACTGGGGGCACGCGCCGGACGCTTGGGCGACCGTGCCCGCGTGCACGGACTCTAGCCCTGTACGATGCTCTGTACGGCGGGGAGGTCGCTGTCCTCGACGGCCCCGTTGACCACACAGCGCGCGAACCCCTTCGGATCCACGAGGATGTGGGTGGGCAGCTCCGGGTCGGGATCGAGCTCGAGGCTGCCAAACCACTTCTCTCTCGCATCGCCTTCCTTGATCCAGTAGGTGCGCTTGAGGCCGCCTGCAGGTTGCTTCGCCAAGAATTGGCTCAGCTGCCGCGGGTCGTCATCCAGCGAGACGAACACCAGGTCGAATCGCCTGCCGCCGCTGTTGAGCTTGCTCTCCCAGCTCTTCAAGCGCGGAATTTCTTCCCGACACGGGACGCACCACGCGGCCCAAAAGTTCAGCCAGGTCCAGCGCCCTTGGCCTACCGGCAAGGCTCGGTCGAGCGGTGCTTCGCCGGCTGCTACTTCGGTGTCGATCTCCTCTTTGGACAGCGCCTTCTTGGTCTTCGTCAGCTGGTCGGCGCAAAGCGCCCGAGCGCGCGCTGGTTTCGGCGGACTGGGCGCGGCGCTGGCGGCCGCTGTCACCGCCTCGGGCGCTGGGCTCGCTTCGCTCACGATGGCCTGGCTGCGAGCCTTGGGCGCGGTGGGCATGTTCTTGTCCGCCGCCTGCTCACATGCCCCGCACGTGATGACCAAGCCGAGACCCACAAAACTCACAGTCGACAGTCGACCCATGACACGAACGCACTCCGGTTGATCGGCTCTTCGCCGCACTTTTCGTTCGGGCGCGAGTTCGGCCACGAACAGTACTCTTCGGACAGCTGCGCGAACTCGTTACCGAGCCACAGCAGGCCCACCTTCTTGTCGAGTTCCGGGTCGTTGGCCACCTCTTTCAGGTGGAACATGACCGAGTTGGCACGGCGATGCGACAGTTGGCGATTCTTCAACGGGGTGCCGGTCTTGGACGCGCGCGCCACCACGAAGAAGTAGCGCGCCCCCTTGCGATCGATCCAGCGCTGCTCGAGCAACTCTTTCGCCTCGGGGTCGAGCGTCTCCGAGCCCACGTCGAAACGCAGCACTCCACCGCGCTCTTTCAAAGGCGTGAACAGCGCATTGAAGTCCTCGTCGCTGATCGACGCAAAGGTTTTTACGTCCGCGGGCTTGCAGCCGCGACGCTGGTCACCTTCTGCCAAGCCGCACGAGTGCAGCACGCGCTCGAGCACTTGCTTGAACTGGGGCGTGCAATAGGCAACCTCCGCCTGCGCCGCGACCGCCACCTTGGGCTTGTTCTCGGGCTCGGGGCGCAAGAGCCGCTCCTCCGCAGCGGAAACCTTCGCCAGCACCGAAAAGCTCATGAACAGCAGCAGCACCGCGGCGAGCGCGATGCCGGCGAGCGGCGCGACCCACGACGACCCTGCGACCCCGGATGGACCTTGCGATTCGCCCTGCATCAGAACACCTCCGGCGCGAACTTTTTCAGCGTAAACCTGAGCCCGATGTCCGTATCTTCGTCACAAACCCGCCGGTTGCCAAGGTACACTTGCGGCGTGGACACGGGCACGGCGTTTTCGGCAGCGAAGTGCAGGTGGTTGTTCAAGCGCACCGTCGTGTCCTTGGCGTCGATGCACTTCAAGATGTCGTTGCCCCAGCGCTGACGGATTACCTCGCGCACGGTCGGCTCACCCGCTTTGCCGGCACGCAGCAGGTACGCCTGTTCCGCGTAGGCCCATTCCATCACCGTGCGAGCTTCGGGGCCCGCGCAAAGTACGGCTTTGCTGACGGTGCACGCCCCGGGATGCAGAGGCCGGTCGAGCATCCAATTGCAGGAATCATCGAGGGGGAACAGCACCAGCTGGGCGTCGAGCTTGTCGAACAGGCCCTCGCTCACCATGCGCTCATGGAACGCCTTGCAGGTGGGACACAAAGGGTCTTCGAAAAGAATGGCCGGTTGCCGCGACGCGCTCGTGCGCATCTTGACGAGCGCGTCGTGCTTCTCGACTGGCTGCTTCAGCACACCGCATTCGGCCAGGTACTTCGTGTGGTCTGGCATACTCGCGGCGTAGACCACCGCGGGCAGCAGCGTGACCCCAGCCAAGCAAGACAGCCACGCGAGCGGTAACAGCGCGTTGGAGTCGCGCACGGTCACGCGCCGGCTGGCGATGAAGGTCCAGATGCCCCCCACCGCGAGCAGAAAGGAGGCCGCGTAAATACCTGCGCAAGTCTTGCAGATCGTGCCCAGTTCGGTGAGGCTGATGACGAGCATACCGGCCGAGGTCAGCAGCGGTGTGAGGCTGACAGCCGTAAAGAACGCGACAGCGCTCTTGGGAGCACGAGGGCCGGCCAGCATCAAGTACAGCGAGAACCCTGCGAAGAACGTGAATGCCCCGAGCGCGAACAGCGAAATGGGAATGCCACCCCAATACTTTTCCTTCAGCAGCGCGGCGTACGGACTGTACATCGCTGCACGACAGGCTTCGGCTTCGTCCGTGGTGCCGGCGCCGGGAATGAAACTGCAGTGCATATCGTGCAGCTGCCGATCGAGGTGCGAAGCGTAGTCGGCCGTCGAGTTGTAGGCGAACAGCAGCCCGAGCAGGCACGCGACCAACGCGAGGGCAGCGGGTATCCGAAGTGCAGTGCCGTGCATGGGCTCGTGGTAGAATCAAGAGCTCCACAAAACAAGTCCCTACGGGGATTTCCTGGGCGCCGCGGTAGCCATTTTCCGGCGAGCAGCACCGGCACGTCCGCCACTGCTGGATCCCGCGAGACGCCATGAGCGTGTTTGCCTCCAAACACCCGTCGGATCAGCAGGACAAAGCCGACACGCCGTCAACGGCGAGCCAATGCGCGCCGCTAGGGTTTCGCTTTGCCCTGGAGCTCGGCGAGCTTCTGCTCCGCTCGAGCCCGGGCGGGATGCTTGCTGGATGCGTAGTCGAGAAACTTTTCGAACATCTGCTTCGCTTCACCGGGCTTCTGCAGATAATCGGCGTAGAGTACTCCGAGGTTGAAAGCAGGGGCTGGGGCTTGCGCATGTTGCTTCAGCAGGCCCAAGAGCACCCGCTCGGCTTCCTGATACGGGCCAGGCTTGTCGCGCGAACCCTGCCCTCGCAGCGCCGCCGCGAGCCCCACACCGGCGTCGAGGTCGCTCGGCTTCTTCTCGAGCACCGCGCGAAACTCTCGCTCGGCCTTGTCGTAGACGCCGGCTTGGAGCAGTACCGTGCCCATGTTGAGCCGCGCGGTCGTGTCGTTGGGATCGAGCTCGCTCGCTCGCGCGAAGTGCCTAAACGCGATAGCGTCGTCACCTTGCTTGAGCGCCACGAGCCCCGCGGTGCGCTCTGCGACGGCGCTGGCCTCCTTGGCCTTCAGCGCTTCTCGACTCAGAAGATCGGCCGTGTCGATCTCGCCCTTCTCGAGGTAGGCAAGCGCCAGTTCCGAGAGAGCGTTCGGATCACCTGCACGACGCACGAGCACCTCTTGCGCGTGCTGGATCGCCTCGTCGGTGCGACCACTTTCCCGAAGCGCGCTCATCAACGCCACGCGAGCCACGACCGCATCGGGGTGCTGTTTGACGAAGCCGCTGAGCGCGTCGACGGCTCCGTTGGCATCACCGAGGCGACGGCGAACTTCGCTCAATGCCACGAGCACGTCTTCCGCGTTGGGCGCGAGCGCCGCAGCCCGCTCGAGGTGCTGCTCCGCCGCGTAGAGCTCACCGGACTCGGCCAACAGCACGCCCAGATCGTAATGGGCCTCCCAGAGCTTGGCGTCGGCCTTCACCGCTTGTTGCAAGAGCCCGATGGCCTGGGCAACGCCCTCTCGACTCTTGGCCGCTTCGACGCCTCGGGCCATCTTGTTCACTGCCTGCGGATCGGCCGGAGCGAGCTTCGGCGTCTCGGCCACCTGCTGCTTGGTGCCGCAGCCGAGCACCAGAAACAGCAGCCCGAACGCGGCAGCGGAGCGGGAGAGGAGCAATCTCATTCCGCCTTCTCCTTGCCCGGTTTGTCGGCCGCATCCGCACCAGCCTCGGATTTCTCCGCCTTCTCGCTGGCGTCTGCCTTCTCGCCAGGGGCATCGATCAGGAACAGCTCGCTCTGCCCTTGCTCACCGCGGCGCGGCCCCTCGATCAGCGCCGGCATCGGCAGCGGGCCCTTCGAACGAAGCTCGAACCCGATTTCGCCGAGCGGGGGGTACAGCTCCGAATTGAGGCGGCCCAGCGCTTCGCGCATCTTCGCCGTCCAGCTATTGAAGATGCCGAGCTCGACGGCCTTCAACCAGCCGCTCTCGTAGGCCTCCAGGCTGCTCTCTTCGATGGGGATCACGAATTCGTCGATGGCCTGCGAGTACAGATCTTTCTCGTCCGCGCTGAGGTTCTCGGGCGGCGGAGAGTTCAAGAGCGCCTGGGCAAACGCTTCGTAAGTGAACCCGATCTGATACAGCGACGCGGTGGTCCATTCGGCCACGCCCATCTTCGACGTGTCGAGAAAGGTCTCCGCCGCCTGCTTCAGTAGATTGCTCTTGGTCTTCAGGCGTTGCTTCAGCTGCTTGACGTCGCCTTCGATCGTCACTTGTTCGAACTTCGCGAGCACGGCCTCACCCTGCATGTAGCGCGCCTTCGCCGCAAAGTATTTGCCGGTGTCATTCAGCTGCCCCTTGTGCAGCTTGTGCACGTCCATGGCTTGCTTCAACGCCCGCGCTCGTCCTGCCGCATCACCCTTTCGCACCACCGCCAACCTGACGAGCGCCTCGATCTCGGCGTTTGGGTCGCGGGTCTCGTTCGCGTAGCGAGCGTAGACCTTCTCGGCATCCTGCCACTTCTCGGCCTTCTCGTGCGCTTTGCCCATGAGGAAGGTGACCTCGGCCATGCCCTTGTCGCGCGAATAGTACTTCTTGTAGCTGTTGCCGCTCTGGATCGCCTTGTCGTGTTCGCCGACGGTCGTACGCAACAACACCGCGTTGTACGCCGCATCCTTGTGGCGCTCGTACTTGGGCCAGTTGTCTACGATCACTTGGTGGTAATCCGCGGCTTCGCTGAAAAGGCCTACTTCTTGGTAGGTGTTGGCGGCGATCCAGATGCCCTGGGCAGCTTCGGGCCGCTGCTTGTGATCCTTCACCAAGAGCCCGGCCGCGAGCGCCAGCGTCTTCAAATCGGCAGCGCGCCGGGCTTCGACCTCCGCATTGACCGCGGCCTGGGCGGCCTGCGGTTCCTTCGGAAACTCCGTGGCTGCCCGTAGGTAAGCCTGCGCCGCCTTGTCGTGATCACCTGCCTTGCCGAACTGTTCGCCCTGCTTGAAGACGGCGGTCACGATCAATAGATTGAGCTTCTGCTGCTGGGCAGGCGCCTGGAAGCTCGGCGCAGTCTTCAGGCGGCGCGCCCAGGTCTCGATGTTTTCGTAGTCCTTGCTCTTGTTGAAGCTGTCGAGGATCAGCTCGCCGGCCCAGGTCGCGTACTTGCCACGCGGGTACTTCTCCAGCAAAAGTCCCCACTGGCGCACGGCAGGGTCGTACACCTCGTAGTCGTAGTAAAGCTTGCCCTGCCGGAATAGCAGCTCGGGGATCTGCTGGTCGCCGGGATAAGTCGCCACGTACAGCTCCATGGCTTCGGTGAGCTTCTTGTCCGTCGGCGTCTCCTCCGGTTTCTTGCCGGCTTTCTTGTCCGCTTCGAACTCATTGGCGCGCGCGACTTCGAGCGCCGCCAGCGAATTGTAGAGCGCATCGCGCGAGAGCGCGCCCTTGGGCTTTAGCCGCACTGCCTTCAGGTAATTGTCCGCTGCCTTGTTGGCGTCTTGAACGTGATAGAAATAGATCTCCGCCGCGTTGAAGTACATTTCGTACGCCGCGTCGCTGGTACCGAAGCGGCTGAGGTACACTTCGTACAGGCGCGCCGCTGCTTGAAACTCGGCGATGCTCTTGTCGGCCTGCGCTTTCGCGTGCAACCCCACCGCATCTTGGCGGGATTGCTTCTCGGTCGCTGCGAACGAGCGGGCAAGCACCGGCGCCGGCTGAGCGCTTAGCCACGCGCTCTTGGCCGGCGCAGGCTTCGCGCCTTGCTTCGCGCGCAGCGGCGCTGGCGCGACATAGGTCTTGATGATCCAGACGTAGTCCTTCGCGAGCTCGTCCCAGGCCTCCATCGTGGAGTGGCCCTGAGCGATTCGCAGCGCGTAAACGTAGGCTTCGGGACCGGTGGGTTTGAGCTTCAACAGGAGCCGGTAGGCTTCGATGCCGCGTTCGTAGTGAGCCTGGTCATAGAACGCCTCGGCGAGCGCTTTCACGATCCTATCGGCGAACTTGTCACCGCCGGCCTGCACCAGGAAACGGTGCATGTCTTCAGCGCGGTTCTGCTCGTCTTCGACGAACACCGCGACCAGGTTTTTCAACGCCTCTTGCTGCAGATCTTGCAGTTCCCCCTTGTCGCGCTTGCGGCCGCCGTCGTCGGCCGTGGCTTTGAAGACCGTGAGGAAGCGCTTGGCGGCTTCCTCGCGCTTGCCCAAGCGCCACAGGGTCCAGGCGCTCTTGAACAGCGCCAGGTCGTAGAGCTCGCTGTCCTTGTGCTTGAGCACCTGCTCGTACTCGAAGTAGGCCACCTGGTAGTCGGGCGCATCTTTGGTGAATTCGTACTCCGCCCGCACCATGTGCGCATCCGGCACGAACCTGCT
Source organism: Polyangiaceae bacterium (assembly GCA_025937785.1). Classification (GTDB taxonomy): domain Bacteria; phylum Myxococcota_A; class Polyangia; order Polyangiales; family Polyangiaceae; genus JAICQQ01. The sequence goes on along the minus strand of JAICQQ010000003.1, from coordinate 70,407 downwards.
CTTGGGGAACCAGGCGAGGATTTTGTTGAAGCGCCCGAGCGACTCGGCGAACTTGCCCTCTTCCTGGGCCAGGAACCCGTCGACGTAAAGCGCCAGATCGTAGTCGCGATAGCTCTTGTGGTGCTTCAGCACCGTCAAGAATCGACCGCGCGCTTGCGAGTAATCGGGGTCCGGTGGGGGGCCGCGGGTGTCTACCGGCTTCGCCTCCCACTGACGGAACGCCAGCAGAAACTGGTCACGTCCGTCTTCCCACTCGAGCTCACCGACGCGCATCAGCGCTTCTGGCATTTCCGGGGCATCTTTCGGTGCCTCGGCGATGAACTTCCGGAGCAATCCCATGGCTTCACGCCGCAGCTGCCGGCTCTGCGCGATGTTGCGACTGATGCGGCGATCGATCTTGCGCTCGAGCACCTGCCGCAGCGCCGCCGGAATTTGCAGGTTCACCCGCGTCGATCGCTTCTTGCTGGCCTTTTCGGCGGTCTGTTGCTTGACCGTCGGACGCTCCGCCTTGCCGAGTTGACGCTCTGCGCGGGGTTTGATCTTCGAAGCCTCACCGGCTGCAGCGCTCGGCGTGTCGATCGCCGCCTGTTCTGCGTCGACCGGGGGGGCGAGCAGCAGCGCGGCGACGATGAGAAGAGAGAGGCGTTTGTGTGAGCCCCGGAACGAAACCACCACCTTCCGCATGTTACCAGAGCACTCCGCGCACCGGGACCGCATACTCGTTCCTCGTCGCGGGCCGCGGAGCCGGCCGAGGCGCCTCAGCTCTCGTGTGACCCCACCTCGGACACGTGGAACGAAAACTGGTCCACCAGCTCCGGCTCGGCTTCAGGCGCGAGTGGATCGGTCATCCCGATGCACCAGACATCGACGCGGGCCTGCGCTGCGTGCACCCGAAGACGTAGAAAGTGCTTGAACCCAGGATGATCGAGGGCAGTGAACGCCTGAGTGTGCTCCAGACCCACACGCGTCAGCAATGCCAGATAGGCGCCGAACACGAACGCGCTGAGGAAGCTGCTGAGCAGCAAAGCGATGGCGGCTTCGACGACCAAGTCCGGCGTGCGCCCGAGCGCTTCCAGCCCTGCCGACGTCGCGTGCAACATGCACAGCGGGATTACTGCCGTGATCGCGCCCGCCGCGAGCGCCAGACAATACACGAGCGGGCGGCGCCCGCGCCTGACGCCACCGATCAACGCGTAGATCGGCGCTGTGACCAGCAGCACCACCAGCGTCGCTCCGAGCTGAGCCGAGAGCAGAGCCCCTGCGGTCAACGCAATCACGGTCTGCGGAGCGAATAGCAGCGCATACACGAGATGCGGAATGAAACCCGAGCGGCCGCGCGCGACTTTCCAGGGCACCCCCATCAGCAAGCGCGCCGATTGCCGCGGGCCCGGCCACTCGACGCTGCGCGGTGCCAACCGGCGCTGGTGGATCCGCGCGGGATGTAGGAACGCGCCGCCGCCGCCGGCAGTAACGAACTCGGTGGCCCGCTCGGACCACCGCTCGTAGTGATGGATATCTCCGTTCATGACCAACGCGCGCTCTTCACCCAGGCGCAGGTTCAGCGCCCGCGCCATGAGCATGCCGTTCCTGGCGGGCTCACCGAACTTGAAGGGGGGGTCGGGGAGCACGACCCACGGCGCCATCCGTGGATGTTGCAGGCGCCACTCTCCGAAGAAGCGCCGCTGCCGATAGTCGATACGCCTGAGCTGGCGATCGACCGCGAATAGGTGCAGCTGTGGCGTGAGCGGCAACACGAAGTAGCTCGCGCTCTGCATCGGCTGATATCCGATCAGGTTCAGGGTTTTCGGCTTGCCGATGTGCCCGCCTTTCATGAACTCGCGCGCCCAGTCCGCGTATTTCTCGACAGCGTGCTGTTCGATGTTGACGATCGAGGGGCGTGCTTCGTCTTCATCCTGCTCGGGGCGGACGCGGAACATGCGGGCAAACCCGTCGAGTCCGTCGTACCAATCGTGATTGCCAGGAATGCCCAAGAGCACCCGTGGGCGGCCATCATCGCACAGGCTCAACACCCGATTGAAGGGCACCATGACACGATTGTTGATCTCTTCGCTGGTTGCCACGGGATAGGCGGTGTCACCCCCGAAGAAAAGGATCTCACCACGAGGCGCGACGAGCAGTTCGCCGGTCTCCGGATCCGGCAGTTCGTACACCCGAGAGATGAGTCCAGCGACACGTTCGCTGACCTCGACGTCGTCCCCGGTGTCGGCGACGAAGTCGATCCACAGATCACGTCCCAGGCACTCGGTGAGTGTCGCGCCGGCGCCGTCACCTCCCAGCCGAGCAGCGATGCGAGCGACCAGATCGCTCGGGGCGTCAGGGCTCATCCAGTCGCGCGTATCGACGTCCTCCGTAGCGATCGCACTCGCCAGAAAGTGCCGCAGGTGCCCCCAAAACGAGCTGATCCCGAACCACACCACTCCCCTCGGTTTGGTTCTGCCGCGCCGAAACCGGGTACGAGGAACATCGCCCTCGACCCTTTTGGGCCGGCAAACGTCGCTTGGGTGACTCACGTGGTCGACTCGAGCCTAACCGTATCTTAGGTTTCCGCGGATCCGAATCACTCCCGCACCTCGCGAACCGTGACCACGCCTCACAGGTCGGTCACCGGTTCGGTCGAACGGACTCCCGCCCCCTGACAGCGCGCGCCCGATGACACGTCTACCAGAGTCCACGCTCCATGCGACCGAACCCGCGGGGTCGGGGCGGCGAGCACCGAAGCTCTGCAGCTCGGCGTGGTTGTGCTGGGGCTTCGTCTGGGGCGTCAGTCTATGGTTGCTCGAAGGCGCGCTGTTCACCTCGACTCAGCCGGAGAGGGCCTTGGAGGTGTTCCAAGCGGGCAGCGCCATCCTCTTCTTCTACGAGCTCTTGGGGATTACCACGGCGACGGTGTTGGCGCTGTGGTGGGCGGGTGTCACCGGCGGCCGCACAACTGCGGCCTGGTTCGCCAGCGTGAGTGAGCGCTGGCGAGAGCTCGAAATGGCACCCCTCGAGGTTCGACGCACGGCGCTCGCATACGTATACGCAGCCGTGAGCGTGGTGCCGGGCTGCCTCTGGCTCGCGTACTACGCGGCGCGCGACACTGCGCTTCGTGTTGCGAACCGTGACAACCTGGGGCTGGCCTTGGTCGGCATTCAGGTGGGCGCGCTGCTGTTCGGATTCGCGGCGGTTCGGGTGGCCCAGCGCGGCGTCAATCGCGCGCTCGCGCGCGTGACGAGGGCGGCCGACACGACGCGGCGCGAGCGTTTCTACCGACTGGGCTGGCACGTTCGAGTCGTGCTCGGGCTGTGCCTGGCGATCACCACGCCGGTGCTGATCGGCTTCTCGCAGCCGCTCGCAGAATCGCTCCGGCATTTTGCGGCGCCGCTGACGCTGGGGTTGCTCGGCGCCGCTGGCGTGGCGAAGCTTGCGCCTCGGCTCAGCGCGCGTCCGAGGGTCCGCCGCGCGCTGAGCCCCTGCATCATCACGCTGTGCGTGTCGAGCGGTGTCACTGGCGCGCTCGTGCGGCAAGCGACGCCACCGGGATGGGCGAATGCCCCGGTCGCGCGGATCGCGCTCGGGTGGGGCCATTTCTGGCTCGACTGGGATCGTGATCGCCACCTCGCCGGGTTTGGTGAGCGAGACTGTCGCCCGTTCGACTCCTCGATACATCCCGGCGCTCTCGATGCACCCGGGAATCGTACCGATGAGGACTGCGATGGCGTAGACGCCATGCGCGAACCATGGACTTCGGGGAAACCGAAACGAGCGCCCGCTGGCTCGCTCGGCGCGCCCGCTGACGGGGTGGGCCGGCCCAACCTGTACCTGCTCACCGTCGACGGGTTGGCGGTGTGGACCCTCGAGGCCTACGGCGGGAAGCGCGGCCTTGCGCCGGCGCTGGATCGGTTCGCCGAGCACGCGGTGGTCTTCGAGAACTTTTTCGTGCAGGGACCCTCGACCCGCCTTTCCCTGCCCGCTCTGTTCACCTCGCGCTTCGACTCTCGGATCGACCACGTGCTCCAGGGACGTTTCCCGTTCGAACTCGCGCCTTCCAACCGCCTGCTCGCAGAAGTACTGGCGGAAGCCGGCTACGAGACGCTCGCCGTGATCCCTAGCCCCTACTTCGCTCCCGAGCATTGGCGTGGGCTGCTCCAGGGGTTTCGGAGCGTCGCGACACGACCGGCCGAAGCGTATGCCAGTGGCACGCCCCACACTGCCCAAGCAGTCACCGACGCCGCGCTCGCGTTCCTCGACCGGCCGCAGCTCGAGCCCGTCTTTTTGTGGGCGCACTACTTCGATGCCCATCCACCGCACGCGCCACCCGAGGGCCAGCAGGCAAGCGGCAGCACCGACGCCGCCCTTTACGCAACAGAAGTGACCCACCTGGACGCCCATCTGGGTCGGCTGATCGATCACATCGTGGCGAGCGATCCCAACCACGTCATCGTCGTCACCAGCGATCACGGCATGGCTTTCGATGAACCGCGCCACCAGCACGAGCACTACGGCTACGATCTGAGCACGCCAGTGCTGCACGTACCGTTCATGGTGCGGGCAGCGACGCTGACCCCGAGACGGCTGACGCATCTAACGGATGCCCTCGACGTGGCCCCGACGCTCACGGCGCTCGCCGGCGTCAGAGTGCCCGAGAGCTTCATGGGCAACGACTTGGTGCCGCTGCTGTCGGACAAGAATGTCGAGCTGCCGAGGGTTCGGTTCGCTCAGTTCTATTTGGGCGAAGAAGTGCTACGCGGCAGGGATCCGCTGGTGATGGTCGCAGCCCGGACGGCCTCTCATAACCTGGTGCTCGACCGACGCACGGGGCTGCTCGCAGCCTGGGCCTGGCAGGAAGATCCCGAAGAACGGCGCGATCGATGGCCCTCCGTTCGGGAGGCGCTCGCCGACCATCGAGCCACCCTGCCTCGCTCCATCCGGTCCCGGTCCGACGAGATCGCAGAGCTCCAAGCGCTCAAGCGCGCACTCGATGCGCATCTGTACGAGGCGCTCGCACCGCCGTCACCACGCTCACATCAGTCTCATAATGAGACTCGACCGTGACCGGCGCGGGGGCCCAAGACGCGAACTGCCAGCACATCGGTCCTAACGAGACGCTCTTGGCTCGCTGATGCCTTGCTGGCGGCGCCAGGGCAGGTCGCGAAAGCCCCAGGAGCTCCCGAAACAGCGGAGTCCCGCATGGGCTGACCGGGCAACATCTGCATGAGGCGGGACGCGAGGTGAATAGCGAATCGTTACCACGATCCCAGCACTTACAGCGGACCGCAGTGGCAGGCGCTTTCGAGAGTGCGGGATGCTCTTACAAGATTGGCAGGAAGGCCTTTTGCGACAGGTCCCAGCGTGCGACCTGTTGAACCGCTCCCAAGCTGTCCACAGCAACGTGTGAGCGTGTCACCACCGAGTGTGTGGGCTGTCAGATGAACAGTGTTGCCTCCCGCCGCCGTTTGCTGAAAGTTTCCCCGCACTCGCGCTAGATACGAAAATTTCATGCCTTAGTAACGTGTGACAGCTGCCCCCGTGTCCTGTATCACCCGTGGTCGTTAACGACACGGGCCAGGGTCAGCCGAATCGCCTCGCGTGGAGCCCCGGAAACGTGCCGAACATCGTGATGTCCCCGCTACCGTCCACCATGACCCTCGAAAGCAGCGAGAAATCCGCAATAGCCGTGGACGATTCTACCCGGGCGCTTTTAACCACTACCGCATTCGATTTTTTCGGTTACACACGCCGCCTGCACCGGGAGTTCGCGGTGCCATCCAACTCATCCCGTCGAGGTACAGTACAAGCGTGAAGAGCCAGTGAAGCGCACGAAGAACCCAGAAGAAATAGGTCCATTCGGACCACGTGCAGGTACATCCTGGGCTGGAGCAGTGACGGGCGATGAGCGTGTCAGGAGTTAGGGCGCCGGAGCAGAGGACCCTGTAGCGACTAAGGCGCCGAAGTACCCACTGCTATCACGGGGTGCTCCTCGGAGGGCTCGCGCTGGGCGCGTTTGGCTATCACGGCAGGCCAACAGCGGTTTCTCGGCGCCCCGTTTCAGAAGCAGCGCCGCAGACGTGCCCCAATCAGAGTGCTCACTAGGCACGATGCCTAGAAAACCGCGCTGAAGAAGGGCGCCGAAGAACGGCGCCGAAGCGAAGAACGGCGCCGAAGCGAAGAACGGCGCCGAAGCGAAGAACGGCGCCGAAAAGGCGCTGTGATAGACAGCCGCCGTGATAGACAGCCGCCCACAGACACAAACAGGGCGCCTGATAAGACGGGCGCCTGATAAGACGGGCGTCTAAAGGGCACCAATAGACACGGCACCGATAACCAGAGATGATTCACTTGTGTGAAGGAACACTTTGTGAGACCCGTGAGAATCCGAGATTCGACGAAATTTGTGTTGTACACACTAGCGCGCTCTGCGTTATCGTTTAATCTTAGGCTAACTCACAACGAGGCAACCTATGGCTGCAAAGAAACGATCTACTAAGAACAATCCCATCATCCGCCAGGGGGACAAGGCGGCGTTCGTCCGCAACCTGCCGCGCTCCATGCCCGCCAGCGAAGTGGTCGACCGCGCCGAGAAAAAGGGGATGATCATCTCCAAGGCATACGTCCACAACATTCGCTCCGCCGCCAACAAGTCCGCCCGGGCGTTGATGGCCAAGGAGGGCAAGCGCTCCGTCAAAGGCAACCGGAAGAAGATGGAGAGCCAGTTCAAAGAGATCGTGATTCAGCTCGGACCGGCGCGCGCCAAGAAGCTCCTCTCCCAGGTCGAACTCGCCCTGCGGGCCGCCGGTAAGAAGCTCGGGCGTCAGTAGGCGCCACTGAGACCCGGCGGGGCGGCATGGGCGCCGGTCCTTCGATCGCGGCGCCCGTCAGATCGCTCCGTCTCTACCTTGCGCTGCCTTGGCCACTTGCGCTGCCTTGGCCACTTGCGCTGCCTTCCCCCCATCGCGTTGCCTCTCCACCGCGCGCTTCCTTGGTTCGTAGGAACCGAGGAGCGCGCTTCAAGCCGCGGTTCTGCAGAAGCAACCGCGGCCAGACCTAGCGGCGCCGTTCGAGCGCGCTAGGAGGAATGGCCCAGCTGCTCCGCCAGATAGCGCTCCGTACCAAGCTGGCGGATCAGGTGTAGCTGGGTTTCCAGCCAGTCGATGGCCTGTTCCTCGTCCTTCAGGATCTTCTCCAGAAGGGCCTTGGTACCGTTGTCACCCTTGTCTCGAGCGAGGGCGATCCCGCGGTTCAGGCGGGCCACCGCATCCACCTCGAGAGCCAGATCGACCTCGTGCTGCTCGACCGGGTCCTCCCCCACGCGCACCGGGCTGAGGCGCTGCATGTTCGGATGCCCGTCGAGAAAGAGAATGCGCTCGATCACCTCGTCCGCGTGCCGCATTTCTTCGATGGATTCCTCGCGTTTCTTGTGCGCGAGCTGCCGGTAGCCCCAGTTCTCCAGCATCTTGTAGTGGATGAAGTACTGGTTGATCGCCGTCAGCTCCGACGTAAGCACCTCGTTGAGCAATTCGATGACGTCTGCGTTGCCTTGCATGGTGGCCTCGTGGGGAGTTCGCGCGGGTTTTAGTGAACGAAGCCCGGTACTTCACTCAGGCCTCCCGAGCACAGTAGACCGGGTTCCGACCCACGGGGGATGCGTTTTCGCCCGAAACGCCATCCAGAAAATGCAGTAACACTGAAACACACAACGATGTTGAAAGTCATTTTCACGATGCTAGGCTCAGAATCGTCAAAACCGCGCCTTTTGCACGGTTCGCAGCCACGGCAGGAACCCAGTGATTGTTTGCCATTGTCATCAAGTGAGCGATCGAGAGATTCGGCGGGCCATCAGCGACGGGGCACACACGATCGATGCCATCGGCGAGATCTGCGGGGCCGGCAGCGGGTGCGGGGGCTGTGTGAATGAGATCGCTTCTCTGTTGTTTCGCCAGCGCAGGGTGCTGCCACTCGTGGGTTCACTCATGAGCGGCCTCGAACGCGCGAGCTGACCCACGCTCCAGCGCCGGTGGAGGCTTTGCCCCTCGGCCGGAAGGGCACGGCGGCTAATAGGTGCAGAGAACCGCGAGCCGGAACAAGGGCGCGCTGAGATCGAGCTCTCCGAGCTCTTCGGACGCTGCGCGTTCCGGTGCACCGGAGCCAGGGGAGAACGACAACGTCGTGTTCGTCACGAGCGCATAGCCCGCCTCGGCAACGAACCAGGCGCGAGGCTTGCGTTGTTCGCCGCTCGGCGGACCGAAGAGCTCGACCGCGGCGCCTCCCGACAAGTCGCCAGCAAAGGCCCAGTCGTTCGACACCAGCTCTCCATTGAACAGCTCGTCGTCGATGGTTGCATGCGTGTACTGCGCCCCGAGCCCCAAGCGCCCGAAGCCGTAGAACCGGTAGTGAAAATGGTAGCGCAGCTCCGGCCCCAGCTCGAAACGCTGCACTCGGAGGCTCATGTCGTTGCCTCGGGTTTCTGCGCTGCGCGCACCGATCTCCCACAGCCCGAGCGCTGCGAGGCTCAAGTCGCCACTCACCCAAACGGTACGACCACCACCCACGCTGAAGACCGTGAGGGCGTCGTCGTCCGCGAACATATCGTAGGTCGCATCCCTCACGTAGTCGTTGCGTATACCCAGCCAGACTAGCCAGTGATCCTGATGGCTGCCGAGCTTGCCGGAAAACCCTGCAACCGCCTCGCTATCCTCCGTGTTGCTGGGTGCGGCGACGGGAATCTGCCAGGTTCGCGCCGGCGCCTCGGACTTGGACCCCGCAGGCTTGGCACCCTTCGAATCTTGCGCCGACGCGGCAGGCTGCTGGCGCTCGGTTTCCGCCGGCGCAGGCTCACTCGCTGGCTGAGCGGGTAGCTCCGGCGCCGTGGCTGCCGGTTCGGCAGCAGGTGCAGAGTCGTCGGCCGCGCCCGAAGTGCCGCTGGCCGGCGCAGGGGTGCTAGGCGTCGGGGCGGGAGTCTCCGCCGGCGCGCCGGCGTCCTGAGCGCGTGCCCAACGCGGAGCGCCCAGGAGGCCCAAGACCCCGAGCGAGGCGCAGCCGAACCGGGTGAAGTACTTCATATCAGAGCCCCTCCAAGAGTAAGCCGCCGAAAAAGCGCGTGTCCGCAGAATCCGGCGCCTTGGCGTCGAACAACGTGAGTCCCAAGGTACCCTGGCTCAGGGCGCCGTCGGTACCGTGCAGCACCAACGCAGCACGGCTGCCATCCTCGCGTTCGATGTCGTGGACGGCGGACACGGGCATCCGCACCGACAGCGACGTGGGGTGCAGATCCGACAAATCCACGCTGGCGAACTCGGTTCGCGCATGGTGGAACGCCCAGGCGCGGCGGCCATCCGGCGCGACATTGACGGTAAACCCCTGAGTCTCGGTCAGCATCGGGAAGGTCTGTCGCTGCTCCAAGTCGAGCACGAAGAAACGTGACGCCTGATTCCCCTCGAGGATCTTCAGATGACGCAGTTCGCCCGGCACGTCGCGTACGGCCGCCACGGACAGATCTATCTCGTTCTGTTCGACGCTCTTCGAGAGCGCTCCGCTTGCGCGCCCCAAAGCCCAGAAGGCAATGCCCGGCACGTCCGGGCTGTAGAGCAACGCTAACTCCCCTGCGCCCCCGTCAGCCTCGACGCGCGTGAGCTTCGAGTACGGCTTGGGAAAGTCCACCGCTTCGAGCGCCGTCGTGGCGGGGTCGATGAGCTTGGCGCCGCTCTGAGCGGGCACCAGCGCCGCGAGGCGCAGACCAAAATCCGTGTGCACGAACTCGATCGCCGAGGGCACGCCCCCGACGTTGACGATGTTGAAATTGATCTTGAAGTCTCTTGCGGAGCCGTCGGCGGGCTCACCGAGCTCTAGCAGCATGACGTCCGGCTCACCCTCGAGTCGTACGCCGATGCGCGCCGGATCCCCGAGCTCGTCGTCGGAAGCCGGGCTACCCGGATCGAAGACGACCTGTGCCGGGCGCGACTTCGCGCCCTGATTGGTGCTCGGAGTCTGCACGGTCACCTCCTCGCTCTCGAGCTCCAGCAGGTCGACCAAGGCAATATCGCGGTCCGTGCGCACGATCAGAAAGCGCCGGGGGGGCCCCGCAGGAACGCTGAGTTCATCCGTGAACACGACTTCTTCGGGGATGCCGCCAAAGGATCGAATGGTAACCGATTGGCGTTCACCCGGATCTCCCAGCGGCAGCAGAACGAACTCGTTCGGATTGGTGACGGTCGAGTCGCCCTTGAAGGCGACCAGCCACTCTTCTTGCGGATCGACGGCCAGAGCCTGCATCGGGTCCGTAAGCTCGAAGCGGTGCTCGAGGCTCGGCGAGGGGCCGGCTTGAATCACGGTCACGCTCGGCAATTCGTCGTCAGGGTTCCGGCGCGGCTGCACCCCCTTGGAAAGCACGAACAACGTATCTCGATCCGCCGACGTCGCCATGACGGCCACGTTCTTGCCGACATCGAATGAATGCGTGCGCACCGCGTGCCGCTTCGGCGACGTAACGACCAGCACGCGGTTCAGAGGGGTGTCGAGGACTGCCGCGGCACCTACCAAACCTACCGAGCGCGCTTCCCCCGGCGAAGCATCCCATTTGTCGTCGCGGTCGCCGCACCCCGACAGCAGCCAAGCACCAACTACCGCAACACGAAAGATCTGCGTCATGATTCCCTCACTCGACCACCTTCGTGGCGAGTTCGAAGCCAGTGAGCGTGCGCGCTCGAAGTGTCGCCAGCTCGATGAACGTTACCCGCCCCTCGGGATGCGCCTGCGCGACGTAGCCGAGTCCCGCGTCCCCCATCACGCCGGTCGCGAGCGGCGGGCTCGCCAGCGCGAAGGTATCCACCAAAAGCCCTGGAAAACTCACGACATGCGTCGCGAAAACACCCGTGGTTTCATCGCGTGTCGTCACCAGCGCCGCCGCCGTCGGGCGCGTCGGGGCGAGCCCGACGGCCATCGCTGGAGCGTCAGTGCCGACGATCTTGGGGGCGCGCTCGGCTTTGGTGGGTATCAAGCTGAACGCGCCCTTCTTGGTACTACCCTCGGGAACGTCGAGCAGCGCCACGGCATGCGCGCCGTCCTCGGCCACGAAAACCGCTCGCACGGTCGCCTTGAGATCGACCGTGCGATGTGACAGAAAATCGGCACCGTCCTCCAAGTTTACGATCGTCGCCTCGTGGGTTTCGACGGCGTTCGTGAACAACACGGCGACGTCGGCCTTGGGAGCCACCACGACGCTGCCGAAGCTGGTGTCCGGCACTTGCAAAGCGTGCACGGCGTCCGCTTGCTCCAACCGTTCCATGTCGAACACGAAGACTTCGCTGGTGGAGCGCACGACCGCCACCCCCCGGCGCCCGTCTGCGCTCAGGTCCAGATCCGTGACCGGCCCGGTGAGCTCGATCGCCCAGGCCGGATCGCCGTCCAGGGGCACGACCGTCACGCTACTGCTCCCTTCCTCGCGCACCAGGGCCAGCGAACCGTCCCGCGTAATGGCGATGTCTTCCAGCGCCACAGGCTCGCCCGCGGCGGAGTTCACTTCGATCAGATCGACGGCATCGGGCGTGTCCCCGCTCAGATCCACGACCGAGATGCCTGGTTCCGCGACCACGAACATTCGCCGTTCGTCGGCGCCGAAGACGACCTGGTTCGGGCGATAGCCGACGCTCGAGCGCGTCACCCGCTCCGCTTCCAAGTCGATGAGGCTCACGTCTTGAAAGCCGTCCGTCGGGTCTGGGGCTTCCACCTGCCGCGCATCGCTCCAGGCGACCGCCCAGCGCCCCGCGTCGGAAACCGCCCAGCGGTTGGCTCCAGCGTGAATGGGGAAGGTGGCCGTCGTGAGCTCTCGCTCGCTGTCGAGGCTGAGCAGCGTGGCGTCATGGCTGAGCGCATTGATGACGATCGCGGAGCTCGGACCACCGTCGCGTCGTGGAATCGGCGCCATGGTGGTCGGTCCGAAGCCAGCATCGGCGATCTGGATCGTGAGCGACTCGGTGTCGATCACGGCGACCCGATTGCTGTCAGGGTTCGCGCTCCAGAGAATGCTGCCCGTCGCCACCGGCGCCTGATAGGAGCCTTCCAGTTCCTGCTCCGGGGGCGGCTCGTTGCCGCCTGTCGTCGACACGGCGCTGGTCGTCGCGGCATTGCCGCCACCTATCGTACCAGTGGCAGCGCTGCCGTCGAACGCGCCGGGGGATGCGCTCGAAGCGTCCGAGCCGCAACCTGCGGCGCCGGAGCTGAACGCCACGAGCCAGGCGACCCGTGCCGCGCGACCCAGCGATCGAGAATCATTCGCCATCGACCACCTTCACTCCCAGCTCGAATCCGGTCAGGGTGCGAGCGCTGGCATCACTCAGATGCATGAACGTAATGCGCCCCTCGGGGTGCGCTTGCGCCACGTAGCCGACCCGCGCATCCTCCAGAATTCCGCTGGCGAGCGGCGCGCTCGGCAGTTCGAGCTTCTCGAGCCGCAAACTGGGGAAACTGGCCAGGTACGCTTCCGAGTCGCCGTCTCGTTCAGCCAGTGTGGTGACGATCGCGTTGCCGCTGCTCAGCGCGACGCCAAACGTCGCTGCCACAGTGCCCTGGAGCTTCGGAGGTAGGGCCTCGCGCACCGAAATCAGGCTGAACGCGCCCGCCTTGGTGCTGCCGGGCGGTGGCGCGAGCAGAGCGACTGCGTGCTCGGCGTCCGGCGTCGCAAAGAGCGCCCGCACCGGCGCCTTGAGCTCGATCGTGCGCCACGATGCGTCCGCGACGTCGAGCACGGTGACCCGGTCACTATCGATGGCGTTGGTATAGAGCAGGACTTCGAAGCCCACGGGCGGCACCACCACGCTGCCCACGACTTCGGGGACGGATACACTGAGCCGCGGCGCGGGTGCGGCGAGGGTTTCGGGGATGGGCAGCACGACGACCGTCGAAAGGCCCGGTCCGGGTCCGGGGCCCTGGCCGCCAGCTCCAGCCTCGCCGCCCGCGGCATCTCCGGCGGCCCCGGCGAGCCCTATGGCGCCGGCGCCTCCAGCCACGCCCGAGCCGCCGGCTCCGCTAGCGCCCGGCTCGACGGCGCCACGGCACACGGCCACCGCGAAGCTGGCGTCGAGGCTGAGGTCGAGATCGGTCACCACACCCGGCAGCAGCAGCGGCAGACGCTCGCCAGTTTCGAGATCGACCAGATTGAGGGTCGCCGAATCCGTCTGGCGAACCCACGCCAGGCTGCCGCTCGGCGCAATCTCGACCTCCGCAGCCGGTGCGTCGGACACGACGACGTCGCGCTCCACGCGCGGGCCCCCGTCGCCGGTGAGTTCGATCACGGACACACCTGGTTCGGTAACGGCAAGCGCTCGCCTTTCGTCGTCCGCGAAGACCAGCCGGGTCGGCCGGTAACCGACGCTCAGGCGCACCACGCTGGGGTCGCGGTCGGGATAGTCGCCCAAGTCGATGACGCTGATATCTTGAAATCCGTCGGTGGGGTCGAGTGTCGCGACTCCGAGCGCGTTGGTCCAAGCGATCGCCCAGCGTCCGGACTTGCTGACGGCCCAAGCGTTGGCCGAGGCGTGGATTGGGATCGGCGAGCTGACGACGACGTCGCTCGTGTCTTTGGCGAGGAACACCATCGCGTCCGCGCTCGCCGCGTTGATGACGATGGCGCCGCTGCGCTCCGCGAGTTGGTTGGGCAACGCCGCGAGAGTGGTGGGTGCAAAGCCCGCGTCGAGCGCCGCCACGCTGAAGGTCGTCGCGTCGATCAACGCCACGCGGTTACTCTCGGGATTTGCGGTCCAGACGAACCGGCCCGTGGCGACGGGCACTCGAAAACTGTCCTCCAACTCTTGTTCCGGCGGCACTGGGTCTCCGCCGCCGGTCGTGGACGAGCCAGTGGCGCCAGGTCCCGTGCTCCCCCCGGGAGCGCCGGCATCCTTTCTCGCCAAATCTTCCGCGCTCGTGCAACGGATCGCCACGGCGCCCAGGCACGCCAAGCCTATGATTGTTCCCAGTCGCATCCGATTCATCCTGGGCGGCTACCGACGTGACGCCGCAGCCGACCATCGCTCCCATTACCCGGTCAGCAATTAACCCTGCAAAGCGCGCGCCACTAGCGGCCTGCCAGGCCGTTTTTCGAAAATTGGTCAGAATTGCCGCGGCCATCCGTAGCTGCACATCAGCGCTGATTCCGGAACTGTGCACAGGACATGACATTTCTGTCGTGGTAAGTCTGGCGTCTGACACAACTCAACCCATTCGACCGACTCGCCGAGAATTACCAGCTGTCTGTGAGGTTCGCCTACCGATGAATATCGCGATACTACTCGCCGCCGCCGCGGCCACCACTGCCACCCCGCACATCGACGTCGAACAATACCAGCTCGACAATGGCCTCACGGTCCTTTTGAGCGAAGACAAGAGCCTGCCTGTGGTCGCCACCGAGGTCCTGTATCTCGTGGGCTCGGGGCACGAGGTGAAAGGCCGGACCGGCTTCGCCCACCTGTTCGAGCACCTGATGTTCCAGGGTTCGGAAAATTTCAACAAAGAGTACTTCGAACCCTACGAACCGATAGGCGGCAACGTCAACGGCACCACCAATCGCGATCGCACCAACTACTTCGAACGAGTGCCGGCCAACTACGTCGAACTGCCGCTGTGGATGGAGTCCGAGCGCATGCAGAACCTGTTGCCCACGCTCGATCAAGCGAAGCTCGACAACCAGCGCGAGGTAGTGAAGAACGAACGCCGTCAGCGCTACGAAAACGAGCCTTACGGCATGGCCTGGTGGCACCTCGGCGAGATGCTGTATCCCGCGGGTCATCCGTACCGTCATGCACCCATCGGTTCGCACGAGGACCTCTCGGCAGCGACGCTTCAGGACGTGCAAGGCTTCTTCAAGCAATATTACGTGCCGTCGAACGCCGTTTTGACCGTGGTGGGCGACTTCGACCGTGAGCGCACCAAGGCGCTGGTGGCGCGCTACTTCGGTTCCATCCCCGCTGGCGCGCGCGCGCCGAGCCCGAACGCGGCCACGCCGAAGCTCACCGGCATCAACAAGCTCGTGGTCGAGGACGACGTGAAGCTGCCCCGCATCTATCTAGCGTGGCACACCCCCGCCCTGTTCGCCCCTGGCGACGCCGAGCTCGACCTACTCTCGAGCATCTTGACCGACGGCAAGAGCAGCCGCCTGTTCAAGCCCTTGGTGTACGACCAGAAGGTCGCCAAAGACGTGACGGCCTTCCAGGTCTCGCAGCAGATGTCGAGCTTCTACGTGATTCAAGTCACCGCCGCGCCGGGCGAGACCATCGACAAACTCTATACGAGTACACTCGCTGCCTTCGAAAAGGCGCTCAGCAGCGCCCCCACTGACGACGAGCTCGAGCGCGCGAAGAATCGCTACAAGAAGAGCTTCTACGAACGGATGGAGACGGCAATGTCACGAGCCTCGACGCTGGCCTCGTACTATCAGCACACCGGTGACGCGAACTACTTGGCGAAAGACCTGGCTCGCTACACCGATACGACCAGCGCCAAGGTGCACGAAGCAGCTCGGAAATGGCTGGATCCAAAGAACTTCGTCCGGATCGATTTCATCCCCAAGCCAGGGGCGGCTGCGAAGGCTCCCAGCGGAAAGGTCGGCCAATGAAGCACGCTCGTCTCGCGATCGTCCTGGGCCTTTTGGGTGCTGGCTGCTCCGAGCCCCCGCCACCGGTCGCGCCTCCGCCTCCACCTCCTGCTCCCGTCGCCACCGCGCCGGCAAACTCCACGGGCATCGATCGTAGCCGCCTCCCTTCACCCGATCCGGTGATTGCGTGGGCACCACCGGCCCCAAACGTGAGCACCCTGAGCAACGGCATTCGCGTGTGGCACGCGCAGTGGGGCGACCTGCCAGTCGTCTCGCTGCTGGCGGTGATCCCCCGGGGTAGTGAGACCGATCCCAAGGGCAAGGCCGGCCTCAGCTACCTGATGGCGGATATGCTCGACGAAGGCGCAGGCTCGCGCTCGGCGCTCGAGCTGAGCGAAGCGCTGCAACGGCTTGCGACCGACTACAGCGCCAGCGCGTCCGTCGATTACACCCTGCTCTCGATGGACATGCTCGCCGAAAATCTCGGCGCATCGCTGGACTTGCTCGCAGACATGGTGCGGCGTCCGCGCTTCGACGCCGCAGAGTTCAAGCGCCGGAAGGACTACTTCATCGCGCAGGCGCTGGCGAGCGAATCCGATCCGCGTTCGGCTCAAGACGCCGCAGTGCTCAACGTGCTCTTCGGGGAGGGCTACGCCGGCAGTGTCGACGAAGGGACACGCACGTCACTCAAGGCCATCACGCTCGCGGACGCCAAAGCTCATTACAAGAACTCCCTGGTGCCCGAGGGAGTCGAGTTCGTCGTGGTTGGCGGCATCGACCAAGCCAGCGTTTTCAAAGAGCTCGAACGCGTGTTCGGCGACTGGAAGGGGCTAGCAAAGACCACAGCGCGCGAGCTCGCCGAAGCCTCCACCGAACACGGCGTTTACCTCGTAGACTTCCCCGGCGCTGCGCAGTCAGTGCTCTCCGTCGTGCGCCGCGCGGAAGGCGCCAACACCGACAAGTATTTCCCCGCGATGGTGATGAACCGGAGTTTCGGTGAAGCATTCACGAGCCGCGTGAACCTGAACTTGCGCGAGGACAAGGGCTACACTTACGGCGCTCGCAGCACGTTCCAGCGCTACCGCGACGCCGGCTACTTCACGATTTCTGCGGCCGTGAAGAGTGAAACGACCCGCGCCAGCATCGACGAAATGTTGAAGGAACTCAGCATGACCTGCAGCTCGAAGCCGCTCACGGCCAGAGAACGCGACGAGTCGGTGAGCGGTCTATTGTTGGGCTATCCCGGCAGGTTCGAACGAGTCTCCAGCGTCGGCGCAAGCTTTGCCAGCCTGGCCATCTTCGATCGTCCGGTGAACTGGTATCAGACCTGGCCGGCCGCGGTCGAAGCGGTGACCCTGGCCCAAGCCAACCAGATCGCAAGCGAGTACTGCGATCCGACCAAGTTCTCGATCGTCCTCGCCGGCGATCGCGCCAAGCTCGCGGAGACTCTCGCGACGCTCAACCGGACGCTCGTCGGCTACGACGCGCAAGGAAAGCGCCTGCCCTAAGAGTCGCCCGCCTCTAGTCTCGGAGCCCCTCGCCACCGACGTATTCGTCGGCCCAGTCTTCGCCTTCGAAGGGCCAGTACTCCTCGTCGTCGCCGATGTAACGCTGCGCGTCCAACGAATCGACGACGCTCTGCGGCAGCAGACCTTGCGAGAGGGCCTCGATCTCTACCTCGAGCGCACGCTTCTTCCCGAGGACGGTTTCGATGCGTCCGAGGCGTGCCCGCCGCACCAAGCGGGAGAGTCTGCGGTCTGCGCGCACCAGCGCGTCTTTCGCCAGGGCGATCTGCTCGGCTTCTACCTTGGCACGAAGTTCGTTCGAACTTTCATAGAGCCGGCTGGCCCGCGCTCGATCCTCGGCGATCAGCCCCGCGAGGTCCTTGCCCTCTTTGGCTTCGGCCTCGACGCGCGCCGTGGCGCTGCTCTTGGCCGCCTTGACGCGCAGGGTCAGGGCTTGTGCCTGCTTTTCCAGCTCTTTGAGCTCCGCCGCACCGCCACCAGCCCGCTTGACGTCGCTCAGCAAACGTTTGACTTCACTGAGCTGCGCCTCGATGCGCCGGACTTTGTCGTAGTCACTCTGACCGAGCGGACCGATTGCCTGCGGGCGGATATCATCGGGCTTCGCGAGGCGCCGCTGCGCCTCGTCGAGGTCACCCATCGCCATCAAAAGGCCGCGCAGCTGGTGGTCGAGCCGCGCCAAGCGCAAGGTCGCTCGGTTATAGCGTGCATCGACGCGCAAGAGCGCCCCTAGGGCACGTGCCGTCCCCGGACTAGACCCGATGCCGGCCACGGCAGGATCGCTCGAGACCCGAACCGCCTCGACCAACTTCTTCATGGCGCTCTCGTCTTTTACGAGGCGGCGCGCGGCGTTGCGAACCGGTTCGTAACGCTTGAGGAATTCTGCCAGCTTGGCGTCCGCGTCGGGAAAGTGGCAGGTGGCCAGGTCGATGTAGGCGTCGAGCAACCAGGCTTCGTCCTGATACGGATGCGAGACCTGAAGTGACTTGAGCTCGTCCATGTACTCGCGAGCTCCTTCATAGTCCTTCGCCTCGTAGCGCGTGGTCGCGGTCTCGTACAACGCCTCGGGCAGGTGCGGGGAATCACGCGGCACCAGGTAGTAGTAATACTGGGCATCATCGAAGCGGTACTGTTCGTGGGCCACGCGACCGAGACCAAGTCGGGCCAAATCTCTCACACGAAAGAAGTCTCCACCGCCGAACAGCGGCGCGTGGCGAGGCGTCAATTTCGAATCGGCGACCTTGCAGAACAGCTGTTCGCCTCGTTTCAGATTGCCCCGCTCGACTTCGAGCAAGCCGGAGTAGTAGGTCGCTTGCGCCCAGAATCGCGAGCGTTCGCTGACCTTCGCGAACTGAGCGAGCGCCTCGTCGTTTTTTTGCTCGCGCTCATGCATGCGGCCCGTCAGGTACGCAATGTCGCCGCGTAACTCTTCAGGAGCGCTCGCGGGAACCTGCGCGAGATCCTCGACGAACACCCGCGGTTGGTCGCTGTTCAGGCCCAGGTCGACCAGGCTGCGGGCGGCGCGCCGCGCCCACGTGCCGTTGGGATCGCCCTCGAGCAACGGAACCAAATAGCCGCGAGCCAACTGCGTGGCGCCCATGCGACCGAGCGAGTCGCCCAAGAGGTAGCGGGCCGCCTTGCCCTCCTCGGACTCTTTGAACGCGCCGAAGCGCGGGGACTCGACGACGTAGACCAGGTCACCGATCGCTTCGTCGTGACGGCCCTCGACCAGCTTGGCCTCGATCGCCTTGAGTTCTTCCTGCAAGCGCGCGCGGCTCAACGGAATGGATGCCGAGAGCTGCTTCTGCTCGAGCGCCTTTTGGTAGGCGTGCATGGCCTCGGCCTTCGTGTCGGGCGGCAGCGCGGCGTCGGGCGGCGGAGTCGCGTCGGCTGCAGGAGCCTCGCCGGGCGCAGGGACCGCGTCGTCCACTTTCGGAGCAACCTCGCCCTCGGCGGCTTCGGCCGCGTCAGCTTTCGTTTCCGCAGCGGACGCGGTGGCAGCTTTCGGCTGCGGGCGCCCCGCGGGCGTTTGGGCCCAGAGCACTCCGTGCGTCAGCAGGTGCGCGAGAGCGAGCGAGACGGCAGTAAGTTTCATGGCTCCGTGACACGAGCGCGCAGACGCACGCGCACGTCGTACTCACCGTCCTCGTCCTCGGCGAAGTCCTCGGCCATGTCGGAGTCGTCGGCGACCACCATGTGCGTCTCGAGTAGCTGACTGTCCGGAACCAGCACGGAGAACCTGGAGGTCTGCCAGGTCTTGTACTGCTGGCCGCGGGCGTCCTCGCGCTCGATCTCGACGCCGATCACGTGGTGCCCAGGTGCTACCGCGTGCTCGTAGACGATCTTCTCGTCCTCTGCGACGAAGCGATCGGGCACGCTGAACACTACACCGTCGTCGAGGGTCACTACGAAGCTGGTGATCCTCGCGTCGTCGCCTTCGGTTTCGACGATGATCCGAAGCTTGCTCTTGAACAACGTGGTTGTCAGCGCTGCCACTCGGCTTCTCAGCGCAGCGATATCGCTGAGCAGTTGGTCGTACTCTGCTGGCGGGGGCTTCAGGTTGCCTTTGGGGAACTCATTGGGCTCCGGCGTGAGCGGCGACGGCCGCGTCTTTTCGTCCTGCGCCTTCGCGGGCGGCGGCGGCGGCCCGAGATCGTCACCGCTCGTTGGATCGGCCGCCGCGGGTGGCGTCTCGGCCTCGCCCGCCTCGCCAGCGTCGCCGGGCGCCGGTGCAGCGGCAGACTCGGGAGCCGAAGTCGCTGCCGGCTTCTTCGCAGGTTGGGCGTTGGGCTTCTTGGTGGTCTGAGCCTGCGCCTCCACCCCCAGCGTCAGCACGATCAAGGCAGAGCACACGAAACGTTTCGACCTGGTCATGAGCACCCAACCGGATCTTAACACGAGCCGCACGCGCAACGGACCCCCAAAATTCACAGGAGGCCGACAAGAACGGGAAGATTTTTCGTGGATTGGCGATCAGCCGCAGCTGAGACTGCGCGAGACCGTTGACCCCACATGCACCCGCTCCGGCGCTACACAACCCATCACTGGAGCGAACGGATTTTCGAGAAAACTCTGTCTCCGGTCTTCCTGTAGAAAAACCCCAAAACCAGCGGGCTAGTTGCTGAAGGGGATGAAGAGGCTGAGGCCACCCATGGCGGCAATGTCGTTCACGATGCGGTCCACACCCAGCTGTTGGCGATCCATCTGGCGCACGTAGTCGCGCACGTCGAGGCGAAAGGCCAGCCATTCCGTGAGGTAGAACTTCAGACCAAACCCGCCGGATCCGGTGACACCGCGATCCCCAGGCTCGATTGAAGCGCCGGCGCCGAGCGCCAAGTAGAAGTCGAAACGCCCGATAGCGCCGCCCAGCCAGCGCACCTTGCCGTAGGCCAGGGACCAAACCAGACTCCCGGTGAACAGCTGTAACGTCTCAGAAGGCTCGTCCAGCAGGCGGATGGTTCCGAGGTTCGATTCGTCCACGCTCTCGAGGAAGCCAAACGTCTGCTTCGTCCGGAAGTAGGCGGCTTCGAGCCCCAAGTCTTCGGTGAAGTGAAACGTGTAGGCGCCGCCGTAGACGGGTGCGCCATCAGCCAGGTCCGCGGCGTACCAGCCCCCCATCGGCGACAGTTCGTGCCGGAGCGCCTTTTGGAACTTGCGCGGAACTACCCCGCGATAGGCGCGCTGCCCGATCAGTTGTTGCTTGAGCGTCTCGTCCACGCACTGCGCGCCCGCTGATCTCGGGAAGCTCACCACGAACAGCAGGACGGCGCAGGCGCAGGCCCAGACGCACGCGCTGAGGCGACGATGCTCCGCGCCGAGGCCGAACCGTTTCGAAAGCGCGCGAAGGGAGTTCCTGCAATCCGTTGGCAAGGCAGCTAAAGTGAACAGCACGGGGTGCACAGGCCTCGATGACTCAGTGTATCGATTATCATAGGTTCACGAGCAGTGGGCACTGAACTCCCGACGCTGATGGACTTTCGACGGCAGCCGGGCGAAAGTTCGTCCAAGAAGAATGCCCCAATGTCAGAGCACAGCATACACTCCGAGTTCGACGCACAGTCGCTAACACGCACGTACACGTTGCGTGCGTTCGAACGCGTCCGGCGAGCGGCCGGCTATACAGTGTGTGGCCTGTTACTCCAGGGCGCGGCTCGAGCTCACGAACCGCCCAGCCCTGCAGTGGCTGCCTGCAGCGTGGGGCGTGCCAACGCGCTCAGCGAAATTTCGTGCGAGCTTCGGCAGCAACTGCCGCTCGCCCAACCCACGCTCGTGGTGGCGGCCACTCCCACAGCGGACGCACCCTTGTCGGACCCGGCGCGGCTCGCCGGCCGAATTGCGAGCGTGGTCGCAGCCGGGCTGGGAGCGTCCGTGAAGAGCCACCCCGTCGACGCCAGTCTTGGGGCGGCTCAGCTCGCGGCGGCCAAGCTCGGGGCATTGCTCTACCTCGAACCCGAGATCCGGGGCGGGCGTTTGCGCGTGGTCGCAAACCTCTATCCGATCGCACGCAGCTTTTGGGATCGCGTTCGCGAGCCTCACCCCAATGCCACCGCGCATGGCTTCGCCGAGCGCCCGCTGGATCCGGAGTTGCGCAGCTTCTTCGCCACTATCCCCTTGGTTGCGTCGCACACCACGCTCGCCTCCCCACCGGAGCGCTCTCCGGTCGCGCTCGCGTGCGGCGACTCAGACAACGACGGCTCCTACGAGGTGGCGTTCGTGGGGCGACGTCGGCTCGCCCTGGGCAGGTTTCGAGGGGATCGCTTCGTCGCGACCGCGGTCAGGGAATGGGCCGAGCTGTCGCCCATCGCACCGGCGCCCGTCCGCGAACCGGTGGCGAGCGTACAGATTCGACCGGGAGCCGGGCTGGACGTGGGCCTCAGCGACCGCGCGAGTTTCGTGCGCCTCGACGCTTCGCTAGAGCTCACTACCAGCGCGACGCGGCGCATCCCGCACGCAGGCGGCTGTCTCGATCTCGTGGGCCACCGGCTGCAGCCCAAGCTGGTGCGGTGCATCCCCGACGATCCGGCGCCTGGCGCCTATCCGCCCATTACCCTCGATGGCGCGGTCACGAGCGCGACCGTGCTCACGAAGGACGGCGCACCCGTCACCTACGTGGCCGCCTACCAGGCGGCAGACGACTCGATCGTGGTCACGGGCAGCGGCAAAGCGCTGGGGCGCGTCACCGAAGCCGGTGCGCAGCTGGCGCTCGCAGATCTGGACGGCGACGGCAATCCAGAACTGTTGTCGAGCCGGGCTACGCTCGATCCGCGTGCAGATGCGTTGCTCGTGCATTCCGTAGCCCCTGACGGAAGTTTGTCCGAGCGGCTGCGGGTCCCCATCCCCGACGGGATCACCGCCGTCGCCGCGTGCAGCCCGGGTACGGGAACGATGGCGCCCATCGTCGTCGGCACGCGCACCCGGCTTTGGGTCATCCAATGACTCGCTGCTCCACCCGCGCAGCGGTTCGTCGCCGCAGTTTTCTGGCGCTGGCTTGCGTCGCGGCACCGGTCGCGGGCTTGACCCCCCCCAAGTACGGCGGCTCGCTGCGCCTCAGGTTGCCCGTGGGTCTGGGCGGCATCGATCCACACGTGCTCGACGACGTGGCCTCTGCGCTGTTCGCGCCCGCGCTTTTCGATACGCTCTACGCGAAGGACAGCAGCGGCGCCGCCTTCCCCGCCCTGGCGGCCTCCCTGCCGGAAGCGGTTCCCGAGGGCGCCCGGGTCAGCTTGCGTTCAGGGCTGCGCACCGCATCGGGAAAACCGCTCGGACCTCGCGATGTCGTATTCGCTCTGAAGCGATCGGCGGGTAGCGGCGGTGTCGCGTGGCTGAACGCATTCGTTCAGCCGGTGATCGATCCGCGCCGCACGCAAGCGCTCTTGTTTCGAGGCGCGCAGCCCGAAGCGCTGGCGAACCTGCTGTCGAGTCCGATCACGGCGATCGTACCGCAGGGCTTCTCCAGTCTGCGCCCGGACGGTACGGGTGCCTATCGGGCGCTCGTCGCACGCGACGGCATCACCTTCACGCGCAACGACAACGCCGCGCGCGGGGCGGCGTTTCTCGATCGTATCCGCGCGGAGCCCGCACGTGACTTGAGCGAGGCGCTGCGCGCGTTCGAAACCGGCGACGCCGACATCGGTTGGCTCGGCAAGGGGCTGCACGAGCCACGCGCGGGCGCGCGCAGCTTCGACGCGGGCCCCCTCGGCTGGGTGGTACTTCACAGCGGCCGCGACGCCCAAGCTTGGGGACGGCCTGGCGTCGCCCAGCAGCTCGCTGACGAGCTCATCCCCGCACGCCTGAGCCACCTGGGCCTGCGCGGCATGCCCGCGGCCCGTTCGGGTCCAGGCTGGGGGGGCCCCGCCGGCGCCCTGCTGGCGGACCAGGGCTCTCCGCAGATGCTGGAAATCGCGGCGTCCGTGGCGTCGCTGCTGAGTCGTCCGGGCCACGAGTTGACCGTGACCGCCCGTTCCCGCGCCGAGCTTTCGGCCGCAAAGCGCAGCCGCCAGTTCGTCCTGATGCTGGACTTCGTGCGGCGCGTCGACGACAGCCCCGAGGGTGCCATCGCTGCCTTGTACGCAGCCGCCGATCCTGCGCTGGCCCGGCATCCGCCCAAGCTCAAGACCGATCCGCGCACGACCGCGCGCGCTCTGTCTCTCGGTGTCGTCGGCGAACTGCACGTCTACGGCGCACAC
The DNA here is from genome assembly GCA_025937785.1 of Polyangiaceae bacterium. Taxonomy (GTDB): domain Bacteria; phylum Myxococcota_A; class Polyangia; order Polyangiales; family Polyangiaceae; genus JAICQQ01. Next base: position 46,618 of record JAICQQ010000003.1, on the reverse strand, counting down.
CTGCCGTCGTTGATCGGTCTGAGCGGATGGGAGCTCGGCAGCTGCTGGTTCAGTGCCTCGCCTTGAGGCTCGAGGCTCTCAGGGCCTCAAAATCGATCACGACCTTGACCAGCGGCGGACTCGAATATCAGGGCATGCGCTCTGGCGTGCCGAGCGCGCCGCCGCTGCGCACGTGATCGACGATTTTCTGGCTGAGGGCATCGTCAGCTACCACACACTTCTTGCTCACGGTCCCGCTCACCGCGCCTTTGCACTCCTTGCGCCGTGTGCGATAGGCCTCGACCACCGTTTCGCTCTCGCGCAACGCGTTCTGCGTCGGTTCGTCCAGAAATCGCCATTCGACCTTGGCGGCCTTCGGCTGCGGCGGAGCCGTGAGCGTGACCTCGGATGCGTCGAGGGTTACACAGGAGCCGTCCCAGCGCAGCGCGTCGTAGCCACCTTCGGCGCCGCTGACCTGAATCCCGCCCGGGCCTCCGCGCTTTTTCAACAGCACGACTTCTTCATCGAACTCCAGGTATGCTTCGTTGTCAGAAACGCCACCCGACGCGTTCCACGCCTTGGTCTTACCCCTCAAGTACGCCTTCTTCCACGGTGCGCTCGGCAAGAACATGTGCAGCGCCACCGCGGCGTAGGTGTCCGAACACAAGCCTTCGACGAACTTCGGCGGGGGCACGCAAGGGTCCGCCGCCTTGTGGCACTTCGTCGGCAACGCGCCCGCCTGCTCGGGCTCGGCTTCGCCCTCGCTATCGGCATCGGCTGCGTCTGCCCCAGCACCGTCACCCGCCGGAGCGGTGGCCTCGGCTTCGCCGGTGTCCGGGGCCTTGGCGGGAGCCTGGCCGCCCCCGCAGCCCGCGCAGAGCTCCAGTAGCAGGGCGCACAGCGAAGTCTTACCCATCTTCCAGCCAAGTTTCGGAGAAGCCATGCCCCCGAACCAACCTTCAAACCGCCCTGGCGTCAAGCCGGGCGCTCAGGGAGCGCAGCGACCATCGCTTTCGGGCTATCCGTGCGTGCTGCCATGCACGAGCGACTGGTAGAGAGCCAGCGTCTGCTCACCGATCGATCGCCACGAGAACCGCTCGACCGCGCGACGGCGCCCCGCCTGGCCCATTTCCTTGGCGAGCGCGGGGTTCCGCGCCAAGCGGTTGACGCCCTCGGCGAAGCTTGCCGCGAAGGTCGCGGGGTCTTGTGGGTTCCCGTGCACATCGGGCAAAAAATGCACCAGAAAGCCAGTTTCGCCGTCAGCCACGACCTCGGGGATTCCGCCCACCGCCGACGCAACGACGGGCAAGCCGCACGCCATAGCCTCCACGTTGACGATACCGAACGGTTCGTAGACGCTCGGACACACGAGCATGCTGGCAGCCCCCAACAGCTTGCGCAGCTCGTGGCGCGGCATCATTTCGTCGATCCAGACGACGCCCGTGCGTTCCGCCCGGAGCTCCGCGACGAGCGCGTTCACCTCCGCCTCGATTTCTGGGGTGTCGGGCTCACCCGCGCACAAGATCAACTGCACTTCCGGGTCGAAATGACGAGCGGAGGCGAGCAGGTGCACGACCCCCTTCTGTCGCGTGATGCGCCCTACGAAGACGGCCGCAGGCCGAGCCGGATCGATCCCGAAGTGGGCGAGCACGCTGGGGTCGCCACCAGGCTGAAACTCGTCGGTGTCGATGCCGTTGTAGATCACCGCGACGCGGCCCGGGTCGACGAGCGGATACGAGCGCAGGATATCGCTACGCATACCGTGGGAAACGGCGATGATGGCGTCCGCTGCCTCGATCGCGACTTTTTCGCAGAAGCAAGAGATGGCGTAACCGCCGCCCAATTGCTCTGCCTTCCAGGGGCGCAGCGGCTCCAGACTGTGCGAGGTCATCACGTGCGGAATGCCGTACATCAGCTTCGCGAGGTGCCCCGCGAAGTTGGCGTACCAGGTGTGGCTATGCACCAACGAGACGCCCTCGGCTGCTTTCGCCATCAACACGTCGACGGACAGCGTGCGCAGCGCCGCCAGGTGTGGCGCCTTGCCTTCGAGTTTCTCCCAAGGTTGGTGGGCACCGCCGACTTCCGGCGCCTGCCGCTCGGCCCCGAAACACTGAACGGAGAGCTCCACGTGCTTGGAGAGCTCGCGCGCCAGGTACTCGACATGCACACCCGCCCCCCCGTAGACTTCGGGAGGGTACTCGCGGGTGAGCAATCCAATCTTGAGAGCGTCTTCTGTCACGAAGCCGTTAGTCTTGTAGCGCGCCGGTCTCGGGGTCAAGCACCGACCCCTTACCGATCACGACGACACCGTTGTGGGACAAGGTGTACCCGCGCTCGCGATCCCGCTCGAGATCGACGCCGATCTTGATGCCCGGGGGGACGCGCACGTTCTTGTCGATGATAGCGCGCCGCACGATGGCACCGCGACCGATGTCCACGTTGTTCATCAACACGGAGTCTTCGACCACTGCGCGCGTGTGAACACGAACCCCGGGAGAGACGACCGACCGATGCACGGTGCCGCCGGACACGATCACGCCCGCGCCTACCATCGAGTCAATCGCGGTGCCGCGGCGGTCGTCGTCGTCGAAGACGAACTTCGCGGGGGGCAGCGCCCCGGAGTACGTGTGAATCGGCCACTGCTGATTGTACAAGTTGAAGACGGGGTGCACGCTGATCAGATCCATCTGCGCGTCGTAGTAGCTGTCGAGCGTGCCGACATCGCGCCAATAACCCCGATCGCGATCGGTGGCGCCCGGCACCTTGTTCACCGCAAAATCGTAGACAGCAGCGTCCCCCGATGCCACCAGGCTGGTTACGATGTTGCCGCCCATGTCGTGTCGACTGGTCACGTCGCGCGCATCGTCCTGCAGCGCTTCGACCAGAAACTTCTTCGAGAACACGTAGTTGCCCATCGAAGCGAACACTTCGTTCGGGTTGTCGGGCAAGCCAGGCGCGTGCTGGGGCTTTTCCTGAAAGCTCCGGATGCGCCCGTTGGGTCCAGGTTCGATCACACCGAAGCGTGAGGCTTCATCGCGCGGCACGCGAATACCAGCAACCGTAACACCGGCTCCCGACTGGATGTGCGCTTCGACCATTTGCTCGGGATCCATGCGGTAGATGTGATCCGCGCCGAAGATACAGATGTAGTCCGGGTCCTCGTCGGTCAGAAGATTCAGGTTCTGATACACGGCGTCCGCCGAACCTTCGAACCAGCGCTTGCCGAGGCGCATTTGGGCGGGGACGCTCATGACGTAGTTGTCGAAGAGCGGCGACATGCGCCACGTCTGTGCGAGATGGCGATCGAGGCTGTGACTCTTGTACTGCGTCAGTACGGCGATTCTGCGGTAGCCCCCGTTGACGAGATTGCTGAGCGCAAAGTCGACCAACCGATACGAGCAACCGAACGAAACCGCTGGTTTGGCGCGATCTCGGGTCAACGGGGATAGGCGCTTGCCTTCGCCACCAGCAAGCACGATTCCCAATACACGCGTACGCTTCGCCATGGTCCTGGCCCCGATGCTCGTATGGCGTGGCCGAAGCGCGCAAGAGCGAACTTCAACGACACGCTCGACCGCGCAAAATCCACGTGTCAAACATGTCCACTCGCTGACGCTCCGGGGCAAGCCGCCGCACGCCAGAACCGAGCCTCGAACTCAGTCGAGTAGCGCGTGCCTGTAACGCGCCGCCCACCACACGACAGCCATCAGCAGCGCTACGAACACCGCCACCTTCGCGAGCAGAGGAAACCTGGAACGTTGGGCCTCGGACGCGGCTTGCCGGGCCCTCGCCCGAGGCAGCTGGATCTGCGCCATAGACGTGACCGCCGGGGGCGGCGCTGGCAGGCCGCGCTCCTCCGCGCGCTGCTTGCGCGCGCGGGCGGCCTTGCGTGCCGCCCTGGAAGTACCGGGACCCGACCGTTTCACCACGCCGTCACCCGGTTACGCTAGCTAACGCGGCTACTTCTGCCGCGAGGCGACGAACTGCTTGGTGAACTGTTTCAGAGTCTTGTCCAAGAGCGCGACGAGATCGTCCGTCAGCTCCGGCTTCTTGCGCAGGTTCTCGAAGAGCTCCGGTGCTTTCTTGTCGATGTAGGCGAACAGCTCCTGCTCGTACGACTTCAGAGAGTCGACCGGCAGCTCGTCTGCATACCCCTTGATGCCCGCGTAGATAATGACCACCTGCTTCTCGACGGCGAGCGGCACGTACTGCCCCTGCTTCAAGAGCTCCGTCAGGCGCTTGCCACGTTCGAGCTGCGCGCGGGTGGCCGCATCCAGATCGCTCGCGAACTGGGAGAATGCCGCCATTTCGCGGAACTGAGCCAGATCGAGCCGGAGCGTACCCGAAATCTTACGCATGGCCTTCACCTGCGCATTGCCGCCGACGCGGCTGACCGAGATGCCCACGTTGATGGCCGGTCGGACACCGGAGTAGAACAGATCCGATTCCAAGAAGATCTGCCCGTCGGTGATCGAGATCACGTTGGTCGGGATGTATGCTGAGACGTCGCCAGCCTGGGTCTCGATGATCGGCAGTGCAGTGAGCGAGCCACCGCTGTGGGGATCCCGCTTGACGGTCAGGTTGCTGTCGTTCAGCTCCTTCAACGACGCCTCGGCCTCGTGCTCGCCTTCCGCGCCGATGTGCGCCTTGCCGTCCGCTCCGCGGAACTTGGCGTCGCCCGGCGGCACCTCTTGATCCTTCGGCACGACGAAGAAGCGGTTCGCCATCTTCGCCGCACGCTCGAGCAGCCGCGAGTGAATGTAGAATACGTCGCCCGGGTAAGCCTCACGCCCCGGCGGACGGCGGAGCAACAACGACATCTGGCGGTACGCCACGGCCTGCTTGGAAAGGTCGTCGTAGATCACCAGCGCATGGCGGCCGGTATCGCGGAAGTACTCGCCCAAGGTAACGCCGGTGTAGGGAGCCAAGAACTGCAGTGGAGCGGTCTCGGTGGCCGTGGCGGTGACGACCATCGTGTAGTCCATGGCGCCATGGGCACGCAGCTTCTCGACGACCTGCACCACGGTAGATGCCTTCTGCCCGACCGCGACGTATACGCAGAAGACGTCCTTGCCCTTCTGGTTGATGATGGTGTCGGTGGCGATGGCTGTCTTGCCCGTCTGACGGTCGCCGATGATGAGCTCGCGCTGCCCGCGCCCGATCGGAATCATCGAGTCGATCGCCTTCAAGCCTGTCTGCAGCGGCTCTTTCACCGGTTGACGGCTGATGATGCCCGGCGCCTTGATCTCGATGCGGCGGCGGTGTTTCGTCTCGATCGGTCCTTTTCCATCCACCGGTTGCCCGAGCGAGTTGACGACCCGCCCGACGGTGGCTTCGCCGACGGGGACGTCTGCGATGCGACCCGTGCGCTTGACCACGTCACCCTCACGCACGCCGATCGAATCACCCAAGATCGCGACGCCGACGTTGTCTTCCTCCAGGTTCAGCACCAACCCGAAGACTTCGCCCGGAAACTCGACCAACTCGCCGGCCATCACCCCTTCGAGGCCGTAGATGCGAGCAATGCCGTCGCCCGTCGTCAAAACCGTACCGCTCTCGGACACCAGGGCGCGGCTGTCGAAGTTCTGGATCTGCTTCTTGATAATCGAGGAAATCTCGTCGGCACTCAGCTGCATGGCTCTCTCTTGATTCTTTTATTGAGGGGGTGGGGATGAAATCGCTCGGGTGGCAGGCAGGCGCTCGGTCGGTAAGTACGGAAGCCTGTGCTCGAGGCTCGTTTCACGCGTGAAGAAGTTGGCGCTCGAGATCTGCCAAGCGCCCTTTGATGCTGCCGTCGATGGTGTTGTCACCGATTTGCGTGACCAGACCGGCCACCAGACTCGGGTCGTGCCTCTGCTCCACGACGACGCGCCGTTTGGTCATGCTCGCCAGCGCTTTCTCCAAGTTCGACACGTAGTCGGCGGATAGCGGAACGGCGCTGGTTACGGTGGCCCGCACCACACCGGTCTGGTCGTCCGCGAGGCGCACGAGTTGACGGGCCAGTTCGGGCAACACGGGTAGCCGTCGCCGCTGCGCCAGCAAGCGAATCGCGTTCAGCGCCAGACCGTGTACGCCCAGCCGCGCGGCCACCTCTTTCAAGACCGCCTCGCGCTGGTCGCTGGAGACGATCGGATTCTCGAGCAGCGTCGCGAGCTCGTCATTGGCCGCGTAGGTATTGGCGAAGGCAGTGACCTGCTTGGTCAGGTCTTCGAGCTGATGCGCTTCGATGCCGAGTTCGAAGATGGCGCGTGCGTAACGCTGGGCGACGGCTGCTTCGCTCATGCTTGACCTCTCGCGGTAGAGAGCTCCGTGCCTCGGAGCGATGCCAGATACTCGGATTGCAAGCGTTGCTCGTCCGTCGCGGAGGTGGCTTGGCGAATCAACGCTTGCGCTGTCTTCATCGCGCTCTTCACGGTCTCTTCCATCAGGATCTCTCGGGCAGCCTTGAGCTCTTGTTCGATGAGCTGGTGGGCATCGAGCACCATGCGATCGCGCTTGGCGCGCGCCTCTTTGAGCACCTGGTCGCGTTCGACTTTGGCCAGATCTTGGATCTGTTGCTTCGCTGCCTCGATCTGCTCGTCGATGTGCGCGAGCTTGTTCTCGTAGTCCTTGAGGCGTTGCTCCGCCTCGTCGCGCATGGCGGCCGCCTGGACCATGCCGGCGGTGATGTTCGCCTTGCGTGCCTTGAGCGCTTCCCGCACCTTGGGCCCACCTACCCCGATCAGGATCAAGAACAGGATGGCGCTGTTGATGGCCATCGCGAGGAACGGCACGGGGGTCCCCGGTTTGCGCGAGAGCAAGCCCGGCTCCGAGTCCTCGCTTTCGAACAGCAACCCTTCGTACCAGTTGATGTCGTCCCAGCTCGGCACGTGGTGGCCGTGCTCGCCGTGGGCGTCGCCGAGCGCAGCGCTGCCTTCGTGGCCATGGGCGTCGGCCGGGGCGTGCTCCCCGCCATCCGCGAAGGCGACGGTCGCGAACCCCAAAACCGCGGCTACCAGTAGCGGTTGCAAGCTACGCATCCGAGTCATCCTGCCACCTCTCGACCCAAGATTCGGCGGGCGATCTCACGGGCCATCGTGGCCGACTCCCGCTGTAGTTCCGCACGCATCTGCGATACCTCGTGCTGGATTCGCTCGCGCCCTTCGCGCTCGACCTTCGAGGTGACGTCACGAGCCTCGTGGAGGATTTCGGCTTCGAGCTTGGCGGTCTCGACGCGGGCTTTGTCGCGCTCGACAGCGGCCGCGTGGTTGATGCGCTCCAGCTCTTTTTCGTAGCGAGTCAGCAAGTCGCCCGCCTTCAGCTGGAGCTTGCGAGCCCGCTCGCGCTCCCCATCGGTGCGTTCTTCGCGCAGCGCGAACACCTTCAAGATGGGATCGAACAAGAGCGGCTTCAGGACGACGATCAGCACCGCGAAGATCACCATCTGCAGCAGGACCGTCTTGTTGAGGTCGATGGAGACGCTTGCGAGGGGAACGTTGGCGAGGGGGGGCGTCAGCAGAGGCCCTGCGGACCCGGCGAATCCGTCTGACAATAGGCTCATTACGACTTGGCTCTTGGTTGTGAAATTCCCGCAGCAACGGCGGGGCGCGCGCCGCAAGTACCACCTTGCGCTCGGCGTGTCCAGACAAGGAAAGGCGAACTTCCGGAGGTGGCGGGCGCGGAAACAAACCCGCCACTGACACCCCGAAAACGCCGCTACAATGCGGCCCAGCTCGGTCCATCGACGCGAGAGACACCTGAGCAGTCGAGCCTAGAAACGAGCGAGGCGTAGGCGGTTCCGGTCGCGGGGTCGACGGCTGTGGGTGCGACATCCAGCAGCGGCAGAATCGCAAAGCAGCGCTCGGTGAGCTGAGGGTGCGGGACGACGAGCGAAGAGCTGCGATGGGAAGTATCCAGAATCCACAGAATGTCCAGATCTAGGGTCCGGGGCCCCCAGGGCTGAGCGCGAATCCTACCCAGACTACGCTCGATCGCGAGCAGCCGACTGAGCAGCACCTCGGGGTCGCCCTCACACTGGATGCGGAGCGCGGCGTTCAGGAACAGCGGCTGGGATGGTCCAACCGGAAAAGTCTCGTAAAGGGCAGAGACGGCAGAAACCTCACAAAAGCTGGCAATCTGGGCCGCGCCTTGGCGCATACTTTGGAGGCGAGCCCCGAGGTTCGCCCCCATCCCGATAACGCAGTCCGCTGGCTTTGACATCGAACCTGTAAGAGCGAGGATTCTAACGAAGTTATGTTGGAGATGACGCGCGGCGAGCTTTTCATCGTGGTCTTCGTGACCGTTGCGATCATCTCTGCCCCTTGGTGGGGTCGCGCTGGTGCGGCCTTGGGACGAGTACTGGCAGAACGCGCGCTGCGCAAGACCCCGACGGACCGGCCATGAACCCCGCCGGGCACCGGAGCCCGCCTCCGGAGACGGGCTGAGGCGATGACACGAGAGGGGCTTCGAGTCGCTTGACCAGGGCAGATCAGGACTTACCCGAATCGCCGAGCGGAGGGCTGATCTTCGTGAGCGATGCCTCAGCCGAGGCGGAGCGCCTGACCGTCGCCCTCAAATCGCGCGGGTATCCCACGGTGGACGTGCCGCTCGGGCTGCTGTCCGCCCGAGTCTCGGTACAGCGGCCGGCCTTGATCCTGTGCGACGCGGATGCGCCGGGCGTGCTCGATGTGGTGGCAACCGTGTGCAACGGCTCCCTGGTACCGCCCAGCGTCGTCTTTCTCGGTGCACCCGATGGAGTCTTGGACAGCGCCCCAGAGCGCGTTCAGACGCACGCACGAGCTGTTTTTCGCAGGCCCGTGGAGGTCTACGCGTTGCTCAGGAAGGTCGAGGCGCTGATTGGATCGCCGCCGGAAGCCCCGATGAACGGCTCGCTGGTTTTGCCGAGCCGCACGCCCGTCCTGGTGGCCGCCGCGCGCAAACCGTACATGGTGGACGCTTCCCACCATGACCAAGGTTCCGTGCCACCGCACGCGAACCCACTGACCTCGGCGCCTCCTCCACCGGTCACGCCGCCACCGCCGACGCTCAATTGGCAGCGTCCAAACTCGCAACACGCTGCGCGGATGAGTTTGCTTCCGGACGACCCTCCGGTGCAGATGAGTCAAGAGATTCCGCACTCGCACATCAGCCCCGAGCTGGCAGCGCTGCTGCACGATGCCGAGCAACGCCTGGAAGCGCAGCCTCTCAGAGATCTGCAGCGTCAAAGGCTGTCGCCCGAGGCGGAGATCGACGCGGTGCTTCCGCCCGATGTGCTGGCTTCGCTCGACGAGCCGCTCGACGACGATGACGACTTCGAACAAGACGTCGGCCCCGGCACGAAGAGCGGCTCCGAGGGCGGCGGTACAGCCCCTGGCTCACAACGGGGCGGAAGCGCACTCGTCGAGCTCGACGATCCGCAAGGTCGTGCGACCAATCCGGGCGGAGCCGCGCCAGCCTTCGAGGAGGAATCGCAGGCTGGCGCGGGCGATGTCGGCGGCGCTCGAGCTAGCGACCCGCCGCCCACACCGACGGCAGCGCCTCCGACCCCTGTGCCACGCAGCCTCAGCGTGCCAGCGCTGACCGCCGTCGGGGGTTCGACCCTCGCTGAGACGGGCCGTCCGCCTGCCAGCGAGTGGGCGCGCTCACCGGAGTCACGCGTCGCCTTCGACGCCCGTGCCGATCGCGCTCATCCAGCGGCAGCTTACCCTGGTGGTGAGCCCGGAGCGGCGCACTTGGGGCCCCCGCCCACCAGCCGCCCGCCGCGCTTCCGAAGCGCCGAGCAGACACCCGAAACGGACTCACCTGCGTCACCCGAAACGGACAGCGGCGACGCCCCCAGCGGTCCGAACACGCCGATCCCGGACGTGCCGAGTGCTCCGGACGTGCCGAGCACCGCCGGTGTTCAGACGACACCCGGGGCTCCGAGTGTTCCCGGTGCGCCGCACGCCGAGGGCCTGAACGGGCGCGGGTTCTCGAAGGCACTGAGTGAGGGCGTGGCGCGGGTTTGCCTGGCGCAAGTCATTCGAGAGCGCCTCACGGGCGCGCTCGTCTTCGAGGACGCACGCGGCATCCGGCGCGTGGTATTCCGGGACGGTGACTTCGTTACCGCATCGACCAGCGCCGACGAAGAGTCGCTGGTTCAGTTCCTGGCGCAACGCGGCGACCTGCCTGCCGACGCCGTCGCGCAGCTCGCCAAGCGCCTGCCACCGTTCGGGCGACATGCGGGTGCCGCTCTGATCGCCAATGGTCACCTGAAGCAAAACGAGCTGTGGAGTGTCCTGCGTGCCCACGCAGAATGGTTGATCACTCGGCTCGTTCAGCAACAATCCGGGCAGCTCGATTGGGAAGCCGAAGTCCCCGATCGATTGCGCTCCGAGCCTGCAGTGTTCGGAGGCTCTACCGGCGCGGAGGTCTTCGTCGAGACCGTGCAGCGCGTGGTATCGCCGGCGGAAGCCCGCGCTCGTTTGGGCGGTGGCGCCGCCACGCTCGGCCAAGGCCAACACTTCAATCTGCTCGGCGAATGCGCGCTCAGCGCGGCGGAACTAGACCTGGTGCGCCGCGCACCCGCGTTGACGCTGGAGGAGGCGCAGCGCGCCGGTGCCGCGGCGGACTTCCCCGCTGTGTGCTTGGCGCTGGTGGACCTCGGGGTACTGGCGCGAGCAGCGGCTCCCGAGCGCGTGCCGAACGCCCCCACCGAGCGCGAGGATCCGCTGGACGACCAGGCACTCCGTGCCCGCGTCACCGCCCGCTTCGCGTTGGTAGAAGAGGGCGACTATTTCGAGGTTCTGGGGGTGTCGCGCGCGGCCACCGACTACGAGATCAGGAAAGCCCACGAGAGTCTCAAACGCGACCTGACTCCCTCGCGCGTGCTCACTGCCCGCAACGCCGACTTGCGCGACAAGCTCGACACCATCCTGGTGGTGCTCGACGAGGCGTTCGAGATCCTCGGCGATTCAGTCCGACGCGAACGCTACCGACGCGCGATCGAGGCGATACCGACCTAGCCGCGCCTCGGTTGACCCGGTCGCGGTTCAGTGACCCGAGCGCGCTGCTCGAACCTCGCACAGCAGCGGTCAGGGCGCGACCGTGAGCGAGAGTTCATCGAGCGAGACTTCGTAGTAACCGAGCTCGTTCCAGGTGAGCTCCCGGCCGCCTTGACTCAGAGTGCCTCCGCTCGCCGTGACACGCAGCACGCGACCGCTCGGGAAATGCGCCGGCAGCGTCCATGTGTACGTGATCGCCCCGCTCGGGTCGACGTCAGAGTTGGCGCTGGCAAAGGCCTTCTGCCCCAGCCAGTAGGCGCCGATGTTCAAGACACTGTCTAGCCACATGTCGCCCAGCGATTTTGCGTACTCTACGGCGGCGACGAACTCTGCGAACGCCACGGGCTGGAATGCCCCGTCCGATCCGCCGGTGAAACCGTGCACGAGCACGACATGCCACCCGCCCCCGCTGCGCGCCGAGTCGACCTGGGCGTTGAACGCGTCCGCGGCAGCGTTCTCCGCCGGGATGTAACAGAACAGCGAAAACGGGTCCGTATCGTCGTTGGGCTGGACCAGGCCGCCCCTGACGCCGCGGTTGATCAAGAAGCGGGTGCTGGCGACTGCCTTGTATCCGTCTGCGCCATAGGGCGCCGCCATCGTCAACGGAGTGACCCCGAAATGGCTCTCGATGAACTGGGTCGCGGCATCCGTGTCGGAGCCATCGTCTTCCATGCCGTGACTGTGCGTGTGATTGCCGAGTTCGTGGCCATCGTCGAGCGCCTGAGCCCAGATCGGACTCGATGCGTCGGTCTTGTTGGTCTGCAGATAGAAAGTCATCCGCACGCCGAGCGCTTGGAGAGCGCCATAGTTCTGAATCTGACTCGAATTCGAGTCATCGAACGTGTAGCTGACCGCACCGGTGAACCCAGCCCAATCGAGCGCTGTGACGCCGCCGGCTTCGCCCGCGGGTCGTGGCACGCCGCCCGCGCCGGGAGGAGTGGGCAACACGACGGGAGGAAACATCCCGCCCCCCGTGCCGCCGGTACCGGTCGTGATGGTCGCAGCGGTGGAGCCCGCGCTCGTGCTGGTCGTGGATGAGGAAGCGGACGTCATGCCATTCGAGGTGATAGCGCTAGTCACCGTTGCGCCGTCGTCGTTCTTCGCCGCTGGCGGGGAAGAGAAAATGCAGGCGGCGGTGAGTCCCGAGAGCGCCACCGCGAACGCGAAACCGGCCGCCGAAGCTGCGTCTAATCTCATGAGTAAGTCGTGGAGGTTGGGAAGCGTGTGACACGAGAGTCGGTCATGCACCCGGTGTCTTCGAGCGGGCCTTGAAGCGTATCACAGCGCGCGCGTCTCGCTTCGCTTAACGCGCGAAGACAACGGGGACCACTTGGAATCGCTTCCGCGCGCGTCAGCCAGCGCGAGCAGGGCCGTGCGACGTCATGCGGAGCTTCCGGAAGACGAGCAAGTGCCCCAAGAGGGCCCATTGAACCATCACCGCCGGAAGATACACGTAGGGAAAGCCAAACACCCAGGTGTTCGTACGATCTGGACCAAACAGCGCGAAGGTGGGTATCGAAGCGATCGCGATGGTGACGATGATGGCGAGCAGAGTGGAGCCAACCACGTTGAACGCCCAGCACACCCACCGCGGCAGCGTGAACCACACGCTCGTCAGCGCGATGGCGCCGGCAGATATCCCCGTGACGATATCGAAGTTGTAGCCTTCGAAGCTCATTTGCGGCGGCATCAAGCCCTCGACCATCGCACGATGCAGCATGAGCTCGAGCGGGAGCCGAAAGACCTGAAAGCCGATGAGCCACCGAAAACTCACGCCTTGCGCCAGCGCTCGGCCGGTGCGCGAGAACGCAAACCACAGGTTCGTCGCGAACAACGCGATCAGCGCGGGCAACGCACGGGGCGGCAAGCCGTCCCAAACGTTCAAGGCGCCCGAGCGCGCAATGCCCCCCCAGACGCCGAGCCAGACGATCAGACCCGCAAGCACCACCAAGAAGGTTCTGCGCGGCAACTCGCGCCGTCGAACCAAGCACTCAATCGCATAGAGCAAGAGCCCCGCCAAAGCCAGGGGCATCGCGATGAACGAAGCCACCAGCATTCCACTGCCAGAAGGAGTCATGCACGCCTGCAGTGCAGGGACCGCGCCAACCATCGCCAGCCGCACGCGCAGGTCGAACCGCGCCACAAGCCGTCAAAATCCCGCTCGGAGCGTCTGCATGGGGTGTCGAAAATCCGACACTGACGACCTGCCGACAGTCACGGGCTGCAGCTTCCGATCGCCCCGACCGTCACCCGAACCCACGGGTTCTCAGCCAGGGGCGCTGCGCGACGTGCTAAGTACGTACGGAGTATGGACGCGACGCGGGCGAGCGCAGACAAGATCCAAGCGGACCAGCTGGCCAGCGTATCCACCACGGTCCTGCGGCTGCGTCCGAAACTACTCTTGCCCGTGGGTCCGGTACTCATGCTGTTGTTGATCGGTGCCGGCGCACCTCCGGCGCAACTCGTCGCGATCGCAGCGAACTTCCTCGTGATGCTCGCCTTCTTTTTCTGGGAAGCACATCAGATGAGGACGCGTTCCATCGATCCCCAAGCGTTCGCCCGTTCCCTGATGATCACGCTCGTGGGGATCGCGTCGGTGTGCAGCCTGAGCGGCGGACCGCGAAGTCCGTTCCTGCCGATTCTGTTCGCACCCACCGGCATCGCGTTCGCGGCCTTCGGCAGCAGCCGCTCGACGCGCTGCGTGCTGATCGTGCTCGCGCTCTCGGTGACCATGATCGGGGCCAGCCCCTGGCTGTTCGAGTGGCCCGCGATTCGGCCGCCGCACGTGCACCTGATGCTGCTCCTCGCCACGCTCGTGGCGACCACGTTGCTGTACTTCGGAGTCACCGGGCTCGCGTCCGCCTACCGAGAGACTGCTGCCCGGCTCGAGCGCTTGCGTCTCGACGTCATTGAGAGCACGGCGCGAAAGGCTAGCGAGCTGGAAGCGCTCGGAGCCCGCATGGCACACGAACTGAAGAACCCGCTGGCGTCGATCAAGGGACTGGCACAGCTGATGCACGACGGCGTGACGAGACAGCCCAGCGACACCGAACCAGCGCTCGACGTCGCTCGTCTGCAGGTCAGGCTCGGCGTCGTGTTGAACGAAGTGTCGCGTGTCGAAGCGGTGCTCGAGGACAGCCTGACCTTGACTCGCCCGCTGCTCGAACTGTGCAAGAAGCAGCAAAGGCTCGACGCCTACCTGTTCGACTTTGCCGAACTGATCGGCGGGCAAGCGCAGCAAACCGGCGTCGTGATTCAAGTCGAGTGTCCCGAGTCGTACGCCGAGTTCGACCCTGACAAGCTCAAACAGGCATTGCTCAATCTCGCCCAGAATAGCCTGTATGCGATGCCTGGCGGCGGTACCCTAGGCCTGCGTGGCACGGTGCGAAGCAGCAACATCGTAATCGAAGTCAGCGACGACGGGCCCGGCATGTCCGACGACGATCTCGCGCGGATCAAAGAGCCGTACTTCAGTCGACGGCCGGGAGGCACCGGCCTCGGCGTAGCCATCGCTAACGGTATCGTCGAACAGCACGGGGGGACGTTGTCCTTCGACAGCACCGTGGGCGGAGGCACCACGGCCCGGCTGTCGCTGCCGCTAGGCCGCTCCCAGCGCGCGCCCGCGCTCGAAAAGGGGCCAGCATGAAGGCCCGCGTGCTCGTGGTCGACGACGAAGCACCGGTGCGATTCACGGTCTCGGAGGTGCTCCGCGATGCTGGCTTCGACGTGACCGAAGCCGACAGCGTAGAAGCCGCTCGCGAGCTTGCCCCGAGCCAGGATGTCATCGTCACCGACCTGAGCATGCCGGGGGCGTCGGGGCTGGACCTGCTCGCCTGGGTGCGCGCGCATTGCCCGGAAGTCGCCGTGCTGCTCCTCACGGCCCGCGGCAACGAGCGACTCGCAGTGCAGGCGATGAAACAAGGCGCCTGGGACTATCTGGCCAAGCCATTCGCCAACGACGAACTCAGCCTCAGCGTCGAACGGGCCGCCGAGCGCGTGCGACTGCGCCGTAGCGAACAGCGACGAACCGCGCAGAACGACGTGGCGCAGCTCGTCGTCGGGGAACACCCCGTATTCACCCGCATGCTGGAGAAAGCCGCACGCATCGCGCGGCGCGACATCAACGTACTCTTGCAAGGCGAAACTGGCACCGGAAAGGAGGCGGTGGCATCGCTGATCCACGCCCACAGCGCGCGCCGCACCAAACCGCTGATCCGCTTCAACTGCGCCGCTGTCAGCGAGAGCCTCGCCGAGGCAGAGCTCTTCGGATACGAGAAAGGTGCATTCACGGGCGCCACGCGATCCCACGACGGCTTCTTCCGACGCGCGGACGGCGGCACGCTGGTCCTCGACGAGATCTACGAACTGCCAGGCAGCATACAGAGCAGCTTGCTGCGGGCATTGCAGCAAGGCGAGGTGCAACCACTCGGAGCACGCAGCGTGGAGCGTGTGGATGTGCGGGTGATCGCTTGCACCCACGCACCGCTGGAACGCTTCGTCGCAGCCGGGAAGTTTCGCGCCGACCTGTTCTATCGCTTGAACGTGGTGGAGGTCACGGTGCCGCCGCTCAGGGAACGGGCTTCCGACATTCCTTTGCTCGCGCGACACTTCCAGCTGAAGTACGCCGATCGGTTCGGGCTCAGCGACGTGCCCTTGCCCGAGGATTTGATCGCCGCATGGCAACTGCATCCATGGCCAGGCAACGTGCGCGAACTCGAGAACACCGTGGCAGAGCTCTTGGCACTCAGCAACGATGGCGAGCTGACGTCCGAGACCGCGCGTCCCCTCTCCTCCGCCGCAGTCAGCAAGAAGGGAAGCACCCCATCGCTACGAGGACGCCTGGAGAGCTTCGAGCGCGACCTGATCCGCGAGGCTCTCGCCGAGGCTCAGAACAACCAGAGCCAAGCCGCCCGGCTCTTGGGCACCACACGCACCACGCTGATCGACAAGATGAAGCGACTGGGCATCAAGGCGTGACGTTCATTCCGCCGCGCTGGAGGATACGTCGCCAGGCAACACTTCGAAGCTCAGTCCTTGGTCGTCGCCCTCGACCAACAGCAGGTCGCCTCGCTCTATCTCGCCTTTCAGGATCTTTTCGGCGAGCGGCGCCTCGAGCAGTCGAGCGATGCTGCGCTTCATGGGACGTGCGCCCAGAGTCGGATCGAACCCGCCCATCTCGAGCAACGTCTCGACGGCGCTCTCTTCGACTTGAAGCTCGACGCCTCGTTCGATGCGGAGTGCACCTGCGAGCCTCGCGAGCATGCGCCGAGCGATCTCGGAGACGTCACCGCGCGTGAGCGGCGTGAAGGCGAGCACCTCGTCGATTCGGTTGTACAGCTCCGGAGGTAGGGCGTCGCGCGCCGCGGCAATCATACGAGCGCTCTGATCGGACACCGTGCTCTCGGCCCCCTGGGAGAAGCCCACGCGTCGTCTCGGGTTCTCCGCGCCTTGCTCTGCACCCAGGTTCGACGTCATCAGTATCACGGTGTTGCAGAAGTCCACCAAGCGGCCTCGTCCATCCGTCATGCGGCCTTCGTCGAACACCGCGAGAAACGTCGTCAGCACGTCCGGATGCGCCTTCTCGATCTCATCGAGCAGCACGACTTGATATGGCCGGCGGCGAACTGCTTCGGTCAACTGACCGCCGGCATCGTGCCCGACGTAACCAGGCGGTGCGCCGATCAGCTTGGCGACGGAATGAGCCTCACTGTACTCGGAGAAGTCGATGCGAGTCATCGCCATGTCGGTTTCGAACAGCACCTCGGCGATTGCCTTCGCGGTCTCCGTCTTGCCCACACCCGTGGGTCCCAGCAAGAGGAACGTGCCGATGGGGCGGCGTGAACCGAGACCCGCCGCGTTGCGGCGCAAGATCCGCGAGATCTTCGCGATGTGCGGGCCGTGACCGACGATGCGTTCGGCCAGGATTTCCTCGAGCCGCAACATCCGGTCGCCGTCCGACTCCAACAACCGCTCGATCGGCGTGTCGACGAGCCCCGCGACGACCTCAGCGACACTCTCGATGTCCACGCGTCCACCGCCGCGGCGGCGCACACGCGCGCCCGCCAGATCGATGATCGAAACCGCCTTGTCGGGCAGGGCCCGGCCAGGCAGGTATCGAATGGACCAGTTGATGCTAAGGGCCAGCGCTTGCTTGTCGTAGCGTACCCCGTGGTGCGCCTCGAGCTTGCGCGACAAGGCATCCAAGATCAGAAACGCATCCTCGCGCGAGGGCTCCGGAACTTCGACCAGACTGAAGCGCCGCGCCAGCGCCGGGTCCTTGTCGACCAGGCGCTGGAACTCCTCGAAGGTGGTCGCGCCGATGCAGGGAAGCTCACCCCGCGCCAGCGCGAGCTTCAGGTCGCTTCCAATCTCGTCGGCGGCATCGCCGGAGAATAGCTGGTGAATCTCGTCCAGGAACAGCACCACGCGACCAGCCGCCGCGGCGACTTCGTTCTTGACGGCGCCGAGCCGCGCGGCCAAGGCGCCGCGCACGCCCGTGCCCGCCAATAGCTCCGAGATGGGGAGCTCGATCACGATGCGTTCGTCGAGCTCGCGTCCCCCTTCCGCGTCGGCGATCACTTGAGCCAAGCCGCGGACGACGCTCGTCTTTCCGACCCCCGGTTCGCCCACGAGGCACGGGTTGTTCGCTTGTCTTTTGGCGAGCACGTCCAACGTCTGCTCGACGGCTACTTCCCTGCCAACGACCGGGTCGAGCTGCCGCCGCGCGGCGGCCAGCGTGAGGTTCTTACCGAGCTTGCACAGCACGGGGAACTTGCGTGGGTCGAGCACGAAGCGCCGCTCGCGTGCATCGCCGGGGGAACTCTTGGGCTCGCGTTCGGCGGGAGAGAGCGCAGGCGGGGCCGCGCCCGCTGTCGCAGCCGCTTCGGGCGCCGCTGGCGGCGACGACGACGACGACGGCTCCAGAGCGCGCGCGCCTTCGGCAGACGGCAACCCGGGGTTGGACGAACGCAGGGCGCGACGCGCGCGCAGGATCGGCTTCACTGGACGCAGCGGCATGACCGGAACGGCAATGCCGGCCGGAAGCTTACGGGTAACCGTGGCGTCGGGCTTCGCAGGTTTGGCCGGCGGTTGCGCCGGCGCTTCGGGGAGCTTCGTCGATTCGCTCTGCTCCGCGGCCGGCGTGGTGCGCCGGCGCGCGACGATGCCGAGCCCCAAGTTGAGCGCCGCCACGCGCAAGCGCGCCGCGTCGGCGCCGCAAGCGTCGAGCGTTCTGCGTGCCACGCTGCGCGTGTCGCTCAGCAGCGCAATCAACAGGTGCTCTGGCCCGACGCTAGGGGCTCCAGTCCTCAGCGCGAGGTCCCGACACTTCAGGAAGGCCGCCTTCAGCGACTCATCCGGCAGCGGGCGTTCCAGACCGTCGAAGGCGGACAGCAGCACCCGGGCACCGAGCCGGCGCTCGTTCAATAAGTCGCTGATGGCTCCGGGACAGCTGGCAAGCGCGGCCAGCAGGTGGGCGCCCGTTGCGTTTTCGCTGCGCCGCGCGGCGATCTCCTCGGCAGTTTTCTTGATCTTGTAGAGCACCGGGTCGATCGTCGCGGCCATCGTCCCGTCTTCATCGTCCAGGTCGAACCAACCGGACAAGTTTGAGCATGCTCTCGGCCCCCTATCCTGTGGGGCCACGCGGTCACTTGCCGATGGCGACCGGCTCCAGCGTGTTGGCGTCCCAGACTCGGAGCTGCCCTGTGCCACCGACTGCTACCCACCGCAGCGATGCCGCCAGCCCGTACCGCGCCAGCAGCCGACCATACCAGTCGCCTTCGAACGTCCCAGCGTCCGCGCCTACGTCCCCGAGCCGAACGAACACATCCTCGCGTTTGGGGTGAATCACCTGCAGCAACCAGCCCAACTCGTCCCCTCGAGTACGCTCGGTACGCAACAGAAAAACCGTGTCGCCACTCGTAGCGATGTCGACGGGGAGCGGGCCAATGTTGCGTTGCCACACGCGCCCCGGCGGCATCGCCAGTTGATACAGCCCGAGCTCTCCGTCTGCGCTCAGCACGTAGAACTGATCGAGGCGCCGAGCCCTCAGCGTGCGAAAGGGAACCGGGTTCGACTTGGGCCAGGGCAGCTCGAGGCGCCGCCCATGGATGAACAGCTGCTCCCACCCCGCACCCGTAAAATGCAGCAACGAGCCGTCCGCCAACGCCAGGAAGCTGCCCTCCGCGCGACTGAGCGTCATCGTCTCTTCGAGAGGCAGCAATGCCGCAGAGCTAGGACTGAGCGCGTAGCCGAACAATGAGCTGAAACCCGGATGGCGCACCCAGATGCGCTCAGCATCGATGAGGTCGGGCAGCAATTGCGAACCGGGGAACAAACTCGGGCGCGGCATGCTCGTCGGCTTCTGTTCGCCGGGTCCCAATACCAGCAGACGATCTTTACCCACTGCGAACAGTGCAAGGGGGGAGGCAGCGACTGCAAATGCTCCTGGAAGCCGCAGTGTGAGGCGCTTTTTTTTCGTCCCTGGTTCTACCACGACGAGGGCATCTGGTTCGATGCGACCCACACGCGAGCCCGCGATGGCCAGCAGCGGCGATGGCTGCTCTCGCGGCTCGGGACTCAGTGTTCGACGCCGAAAGTCCGCCACCACGCTCTCGGCCGCCTCTACCCCGATCGCACGCGGTGGTGGTGACTCGTTCAGTGGTGACTCGTGAGCAACCGACTCCTGAGCAACCGACTCGACGGGACGTGCGATTTTCACCTGCGGACGATGCGCACTCCGCTCGGGCTCGACCAGAACGCCGAGGCCAACACCGACACCACTTATCCCGAGTGCCACCCAGAGCAGCCGCGTCGCTCGCCGCATCACGAGTCGTGCATTGTTGCACCACCGCGTCGCGCGTAGAAGCAGGAATTCGACGAGCCCTGCGGCTCGTGTATGATCGAGCCACCTAGCCGGAGCTCGCCGAGCGCCCAGGCCAGTCGTCGCAGCAGCCCCGCTGTGGGTCGCGACGATTGCGCAGTACGGGATCGCGCATTACGCTCGCGGTCACTTGTCGCCTCCCGCAGCCCCAATCGTTTGCTCTTGTGCCGTAGCCATCTCGCTCCTTGCCGGCTGCGACCGCATGCGCCGCGCCAGCCAGTGCGAACGCTTGGCAGACACCGTCAACGCAACGATGCATAGCATCAGCGAAGAGACGGCGAACATCACACCGACCAGTCTGCGTTCGGGTGCGCGGCACTACGAGGCATTGTCGCAAGCGCTCGGACCGATGCAGTTCAGCGATCGTCAAATGGCGATCGACGTCGAGTCCTTCCGGCGCTCGCTCGACAGCGCCGCATACCTCTGCAACGAGCTCGCGGAAGACTTGAGCAAGAAGGAGCTGGCGCAGGCGGCGCTGCACAAGCGCGATCTCGACGCGCTCAAAGGCCCGATGAAGTCGCAAGCCTACCGCATGAACAACTGGTGTCGCGATGACTAACGCAAGCGGACACTGAAAGCCTGCTCCGGCCCGAGGCGCCAGAAGAACGCAAGATCGCCAAGTCGGCGAAGATCTGATTTCTTCCTTGTCGCTTTGATTCAACCAACTACTCGCGTCTCCAGAGTGTCCCCGATTGCGGGAGGACTCACCGCAGAGTTCGCTGAGCTCGCCGAGGGTTTACTCGGGAAGCTCGTTGACGAGGCTGCTGATGTCACTCTTGAGAAGCTTCACATTGAAGTTGATCAGCAGCCAGCGTGGCGGCCAGACAGCTTGGTAGGAAGCTGAGGCCGCGTTCAGCCAGCTCGAAGGCCATGCATGCCTCGTACGTGGACTTCCAGCAAGCCTGGACCAAGTTTCTCGATGCAGGGCCATTAGGGCCCCGATAATCTTCTTCGTGAAGTTGTTCAATCCCATCCTCTGCGGCCTCCGCGTCCTCTTGCGGTAATCACTACCACGGCGCGGAACTGAGCGTGGGTTGACAACCTATTTCGGCCCGAGGCCTAAGCGGTTGTGATGCGCCTCCCGCAGTACGAAGGGCGATGAAGAAGAACGCTTATGAATCAGGAAGCAGATCCGATGATCATCGGTGGCGACTTCGCGGTGAAAGCCCCGACCTAGCGGGACACCGGGGCAGGCACCAACAGCCGCGCTAGCTGTCGGCGAGCACGCAGTTCGCAGCGATGTAGCCGGCGCTACCGATGACCGATCCGGCTGGGTGGGTCCCGGCGCTGCACGAGTAGAGACCGCCGATGGGCAGCCGGTGCGGAAAACGATCCGAGAATCCAAAGCTGTTGTCGATGTGGTGAATGTGTCCGTGCCGGATCCCGAAGTATTCCTCGATGCGTTGCGGGTGGAGCGCCATGCGATCGACCACTAATTGGGAAGTGCCCGGCGCGAAGCGATCGCAAATGGACAGCAGGTGATCGGAGTACGCTTCGACTTCGGCGTCCCAAGTGGTGCCTGCCAGCGTGCTCGGCACCCACTGCACGAACAGAGCCGAACTCAGGTGGCCCGCGGCGTCCGTCAGCGTCGGATCGACGGTGGAATGCACGTACCACTCGATGGTAGGGAACTCCGGCAGGCGGTTCTGCCGCACGCTTTCGAACGCCTCTTGCAGCACGCGCATGACGTTCCGTTCATCGGGCAACAGGTGGATCGTGGGCCCGAATTGGCCTCGATCTTCCGGAAGACAGCTGAAGCGCGGCAAGCCAGCGAGCGCCAGGTTCAGCTTGAACGTCGACCCGGGGCGGCGCATCGCGTCCAAACGCTCGGACAGCCCGTGAGGAAACGCCGCGGAGCCCACGAGGTCGCGGAGCGTGAAGGGGTCCGACCCCGCGACCACCACCGGACTCGTCAGGCGTACGCCGCTCGCGAGGCCCAGGCCTCGGACGGAGCCCTGTTCAATCGCAATCTCGCTGACTGGTTGGTTCAATAGAAGCGCTCCGCCTGCTTCCAAGAAGTGCCGAGTCAGCGTTTGAGTGATGGTGCCCATGCCACCGCGGACGATCATCCAGGTGCCACCACCCCCGCGGAGCCGACACATGTTATGCACCAGGAAGTTCATGCCGGTGCCCGGGGTGTCCCAGGTGCCGTACAGGCCCGAGAAACCATCGGTCACCGCGTACATGGCCTTGACGAGGTCACTCTTGAATTCGAAGCGTTCGAGATAGTCGCCGACCGAACCGCGGCATAGGTCCACGAAGGTAGCCCGGAGCTCAGGGCGAACGTAGCGTTCGGCGGTGTCTTCGATGCTGAGCGGTGCTTCGAGCCAGGTGGGGGCAATGTCCTCTCGCAGAGCCTCGAGCTCGGCGCTCAGCGCGCGGTTCGCGATCAGGTCGCGTTCGGAAAAGAAATCGACGAACTGGCGCTCGAGTTCGGTCTGATCCGAACCAAACAGGAGATAACGGCCGTCGGTCGTCGGTAAGAAGTAATGAGGATCACGCCGCAACAACGGCAGGTCGATCTCGAGTCGAGCGAGCAATTCGGGCTGCATCAGTCCGAGCAAGTAGGCGCCCGTGGACGTGGCGAGCCCGGGCGCCTTGGGGAAGACGTGCTCGGTCCGCACAGCGCCACCGGCCACCGACTTGGCCTCGACGATCAGCGTCTTCAGACCCGCGCGCGCCAGCACCAGACCCGCGACCAGCCCATTGTGTCCGGCGCCGACGACGACGGCATCCCAACGGGTGCGCTCGGCAACTTGCAAGGTGACGGAATTGGTCGCGTGGGTCATGTTTGGTCCTCGCTCGGTAGTTTGGTACGGCTCAACGCTTGGTCTTCTTCTCGGGCTTGCGTTTGGCGAGCTTGGGCAGGCGGCGCTCTTTAGGTCCCACTCTGATCTCGCCCCAGTTGTACGCGACGAGGCGCTTGTAGCGCCCGATCTCGTCACCCCCGAGCAGCCACAGATCGCGCGGATCTTTCTCGGGGTGAAGCGACGGAAACCAGTGACCGCTCGACACCCAGGCCAGCGAGCTCATGCTGTCGAACGATTGGCGACCTACGATCACACCGCACCTGAGGGGTTGTACCGAGCGAACACAGCCGCCGACCACCACGAGCTCGTCGTTTCCGATCGGGTGCCACGACCACATGCGGTCGGGCACGAACTTGGCGTCCTTGCCCAGATCTTGATCCGCCTCGGATGGCATCACGTCGACCAGGCGTTTCATCAGCGCGTGATCGAGGCGTTCCTTATGCTCGAGCCCTTTGCGTCCCACCACATCGAGCACGACTTCGGCGCTGTTGCGCTCGCCCGCGCAGCAGCGAAACCCGGTAGTTCCGGACTTTTTGGCGGGATTCATCGGCTTGCCGTTGGCGCAGCGTCCGACTAGCGGCCCCTGGAGGCCGTTGCCGCCCCGGAGCGTCACCAGGCCGCCCTCGCTGCCGCGCCCCCAGGGACTGCTCGTCCACTCCCAAACGCCGCCGTGCAGATCGTGCACACCGAAATCGCTCTTACAGCCGACACGCAAGCCACTCGGCGCCAGCATCGGACGCGCTCCGGTGCCGCAGGTTTCGGCCCGGTAGCTGTCACCGTACTCGTAGCTCTTGTTGTCGGGTCCCTTACACGCCCGCTCCCACTCCAACTCCGAACACAAGCGCTTACCCCGCTGTTCGCAGAGCGTCTGCGCCTCTTCTTGGCTGACGTTGGTGAGCGGGATCGCGCCCTCTTCGTTCGGGTGCGCGAAGGCATCGATATAAAAGCCTTTGAAGATGACCTGCAGGCCCGCCATCTCTTCGTCCGCGATGCGCGGAAATGAGTGCGGTGGGCTTCCCGCGACCAGGGCGCCCCCCGGTATGTAGACCATGCCGCGTCGCGGCGGGGCCTCGTTGTCCAATCCCAGCGAAGCAATCGGCTGTGCGGAAGGCTCCGCCGACACCTGGGGCGACGCGCTAGGCGCGGGTGAATCGCAAGCCGCTACGCCGACGGCAAGGAGCCAGAGCGCTGGCAGCAGGACGTCGTGCCCTGGGTAGTAGCAGTCCGGCGAACTCAACATTCCTGACGTTCGTCACGCAGTCCCAATTCTTTCATCTTCAGCTGCAGCCCCTTGCGCGAGATCTTGAGCAAACGCGCCGCGTGCGTCACGTTGCCCCGAGTTTGATCGAGCGCCTTGACGATCAGCTTCTTCTCCAGGCGGCTCATGGCGGCGCGCACCTTCTCTTTCAACCCGTCGTCGCCGACGAGCTCGTCTTCGAGCGGGCCTCGTCCCGAAGCCTGCGCCGGGTCGCTCTCGCGAATCTCGAGGGGTAGGTCTTCACGTTCGAGGCGTTCGCCATCGCAGAACAGCACCGCACGCTCCATGACGTTCTCCAGCTCGCGGATGTTTCCGGGCCACGCATACTCGGTGAGCAAAACCTGCGCATCGGGGGCGACCCCCTGCACTTGCTTGCGCAGTCGAGCGTTGAAGCGCTCGAGGAAGTGCTGGATCAAAGCGGGGATGTCCTCCGCGCGTTCGCGCAGCGGCGGTAGTCGAATGGGGACTACGTTGAGCCGATAGTACAGATCTTCGCGGAACGATCCCTCGGCGATCACACGTTTCAGATCCGTGTTGGTGGCAGCGACCAGACGCACGTCCACTCGATGGGTGTCGACGCCGCCGACCCGCTCGAACTCACCTTCCTGCAGGGCGCGCAGCAGCTTCACTTGGAGCTCGACCGGCACCGACGCGATCTCGTCCAGGAACAAAGTTCCCCCCGCGGCCAGTTCGAAGCGCCCGGGTTTCGACGCAGCTGCTCCCGAAATTGCCCCGCCTTCGTAGCCAAACAGCTCGCTTTCCATCAGCTCTTTCGGGATCGCTGCGCAGTTCACCCGAATGAAGGGGCGCTGGCGCCGCGACGAGTTCTCGTGCAGCGCCCGTGCGACCAACTCTTTTCCGGTGCCGCCTTCGCCGGTGATGAGCACGGTGGACGGAGTGTCGACCACCCGGTTCAGCACCGAGTGGAGCTCGGTGATGCTGGCGCTCGAACCGATGATGCCGTAACGGGCTTCGCCCGCCAGGTGCACCGAAGGCGGCGACGCTTCCCTGGCCGCCAGGTCCCGTGTCTTCAGGGCCTTGCGTACGATGGTGCGGACCTCGCCTTGGTCGAAGGGCTTGGTGATGTAGTCGAACGCACCGAGCTTCAGCGCTTCGACAGCGTTGTCCACCGTGCCGTGCGCGGTGATCATCACCACCGGCAACTCGGCGTCGAGTTTGAGAGCGCTCCGGAGCAATTCCATTCCATCTACGCCCGGCATCTTCAGATCGGTGATGACGAGATCGATGTGGTGCTCCGCCAGCACCGCCAGCGCCTGAGCACCGTCCTCTGCCGTGTGGACGTCGTAGCCGTCTCGACTCAACTGCGCGCTGAGCACGCGTCGCAGGTTCGGTTCATCGTCGACGACGAGGACTTGCTTGCCTTCCAGGAGCATGCGTGACCACTTCTACTCGAGCCTGCGCCGTGGGCAACGGCCCACCAGGGCCCGAACGAAAAAAGTTCGTAATTTCCAGGGCCTACTGCTCAGTTACTGGCGCGCCCCGGCTTGTGCCAACGCCGTATGGGGTGGAGTGCTAGCGCCCAGGCCCAACACGGTCTCGTGCGGCGCGGACACCAGGCGCAGCAACTCGGCCGTTGGGCCGCCGGAAGACCGTCGCTCCCACTTGTCAGAAAGCGCTCGCCATCTGTCCCGCTGTCTCGTGGAGAAATTGAACGACTCGCTTCGCGTAGCACTGTGGTATCCACCGAAACCGGGGCCGCGCGGTCCCAGGAGAAAGAGAAGCTTCGATGCGGAGTTTGCTGGGGCCCCGGACGCTGGGTGTGGTGCTGTTTCTTTCAGGTCATGCGGCCATGGCCCAGACTCGCCCTTACCCGGAGTGCACGGCGGAACCCACGGAAGGCGACATCGCGGCGGCGAAGGGGGCCTTTCAAGCGGGTCAAGCGTCCTTCAACGAAGCGGACTACGACCGCGCCATCACCTACTGGGAAGACGCCTACCGGCGCGACTGCACCGCTCACGCTTTGCTCCTCAACTTGGCGCGCGCCTACGAGTTGAAAGGCGACAAGGCCCAGGCCGTCGAGGCGCTGCAGACCTTCCTCGCGCGCAAGCCAGAATCACCCCAGAAAGATCAGATCGAACGGCGCATCGTGGTGCTCAACCAACAGATCGCTGCTGAAGCGCCCACGACGGCCTCGCCCTCCGCCGAGGCCCAGCCGCCGCAGCAACCGCCGGCGGAACCTGCCGAAGCCGCTCCGGCATCGGCCGAGGCCGCGGCGACGGCGAAGCCCGCCGACTCGGACAAGCACTGGGTGGGCCCTGTCATCGTCGGCGGCGTGGGGCTCGCGGCTGTCGTCACCGGCGTCGTCCTCCACAGCATCGGCAGCAGCGACGAGCAGGAGGCAGAGGACGCTTGCCCGACTCGCCAACGCTGCAACCAAAGTGTCGAAGACCTGGGCAACAGCGGGATCACGAAGCAGAAGATTGGGGTGGGACTGATCATTGGCGGCGGCGTCGCTGTCGCCGGCGGCGTCGCCTGGTACTTCTTGAGCAAACCGCAGCCGGGCAGCGCGGGACCCAACGACGCCGCGACGGGCCGCAGCGCCGCGCCCAAGTCGAGCTGGGTCGTGGTCCCGGAAGCCGGAGAAGGTTACGCCGGCGTCAGCGCGGTCGGCACATTCTGACCGCGGAGGCTCAGCGACGGGTTCATTCGGGGGAAGCGGGACCGGGCGCCTGGCTGCCGGTGGACTTTGGCGCGGGTGCTCCCTCGTCAGCATCGTGGGCATCTGCATCTTCGTCGTCCGGCGGCTCGCTGTCTGCCGCAGCGTTGGGATCATCGGTGCGGTTCGGCTGCTCCGCGGGGCGCGTGGTTTGCGAGTGAGGTGCCCGCGGGTTGGTGGTGGGCTCGAGCGGCGGAGGAGTCTCGCTGGCAGAGCCGCCGCAAGCGCAGACGCAGCAGGCGAGCACGCTGGAAGCGAGGATCGAGGACCACCTCGGCGATACTTGTTCGAACTTCGTCATAATTTGTGGCTGAGCTCGCCAGGGCAGCTAGGTTTGCCCGACTGGGCTCGGTGGAGTCAAGGCGGGACTCATGATCGGTAGACTGATAGGCACCATCGTCGACGAGCAGCCGAACGGCGCGCTCGTCGTGGACGTCCATGGGGTCGGGTACGAAGTTTTCGCTCCTGCCGGCACGGTCAACCAGTTGAATCGCGACCCGGAAGGCCGTGTCGTGGTTTACGTTCACACACATGTACGCGCAGAGGCGCTGGACCTTTACGGCTTCGCCCACGAGTCGGTGCGCCAAGTCTTCCGCTTGCTCATCGATGTCCCAAATATTGGCCCGCGCACGGCACTCAGCGTCCTGGGAGCGCTGCCCGTACCCGATCTAGTCAGCGCGGTCTCGAACGGGGATTTGAAGCGGCTGAACCGCATTCCCGGCATCGGGAAGAAGACGGCCGAGCGTTTGGTGCTCGAGCTCAAAGAGAAGCTGCTCGCCATGGAGCCGCAGGCAGAGGGCAGCGTGGCCGGCCAGGAAGGCAATCGAGCCCGCCTGATCGCGGCGCTGACCAACATGGGTTATCGACCCGCGGAGGCCGAGCGCGCCGTGAAGGGCCTGGGAGCGAAGGTGGACACCGAATCTCTGGGGACCCTGCTTCGAGAAGCGCTGCAGAGCCTCAGCGCGTGAAGCGGTCACCGGCCAACCGGCCCGAGCCGTGTGGTTATCGAACGACGCCGGGGAGCTTGACCCCGGCAGTCGACCGTGGATAATCGCGCAGTTACGGGCAAGCTACTGAGGCAAACAAAAGTGAGGCAAACACTGTTGAGCCCCATGGTATCAGCCCATTTGGAGGCCTATCCGTGATCACCTGCCCCAAGTGCGCCAAGGATAATCAGGACCACTATAAGTTTTGCCTCGGCTGTGGCGCCGAGCTTCCACGAGAAAACGCTCCGAAGCCTTTTTCTCCTCAGACGCCTCCCCACGGCGTACCTGCGGTCACGGACGAGACGATCGCGGCCGCGCAAGCCGCAGCTCAGCCATTGCCGCCGCAAGCTCCGCTTCCGGCGATGCAGGCAGCCCCCCCTGCGGCGCCGCCGAGTCAGTCGGCACAACCACCGCGACCCGCAGCTACACCCGGGGGCGCCAGCGTGACCTGCCCGCAGTGCGGTCACAGCAATCCCCTCGGCAATCGTTTCTGCGCTTCTTGCGGCTACAACCTTGCCGCGATGGCGAGCGCCCCCCCCGCCGCCGCGCCGCCGATGCCCGCTGCTGCGAGCGGCAGTGCGGTCATCCTCACGGCCCTGCGCGCGGACGGCAGCGAGGCAGGCCAGTATCCCCTACCGGACGTCCCGACCATCATCGTCGGCCGCGACACTGGTTCAATCTTCGCAGGCGACAGCTACCTCTCGCCGCGCCACGCGAGCTTCACGCGTCGCGACGGCAAGATCTTCGTGAAGGACGAAGGCTCGCTCAACGGCGTCTACGTCAAGCTACACCCGAACCAGCCCTGGAAGCTCCAGTTCAACGACGTCTTCCGCATCGGCCAAGAGATCGTGCGCTACGAAGCGCTGAAGACTCAGGGGCCCAGCGCCGACGGGGTCGAGCGCTTCGGAAGCCCGGCGCGTGGCTACATCGGGCGGCTCGCGCTCGTGATCGGCCGCGACACGACCGGCAACGCGTTCCCCATCCCCGAACGGGGCGTGCACCTGGGCCGTGAGCGCGGCGACATTCTGTTCTCCGAAGACGGCTACGTCTCTGGTCTGCACTGCAGGGTAGGGCCCGAAGCCGACGGCCAGGTCTATCTCACCGACGTCGGGAGCTCGAACGGCACCTTCGTCCGGATCGGGATGGAGCACGGCATGAACAGCGGAGAAATTCTGCTGATGGGCCAGCAGCTGTTCCGCGTGGACTACTAGGTCCGCGGTCATGAAAACCAGTCCATGAAAAAGCCGCCGACAATTCGTGTGGTGGCTGCGGTGATCATGAGCGCAGGCCGCTATCTCATCACGCAACGACGGCCGTCCGCCGTGCTGCCCATGCTGTGGGAGTTCCCCGGAGGACGCGTCGAACCCAACGAGACGGATGCGACCGCGCTGCGGAGGGAAGTGATGCACCGGCTCGGAGTGGACATCGTTCCCGGTCCGCTCATGAGTTTCGTGAGCCACCCCTACGAGCGCTACACCGTCGATTTGTATTTGTACGAGTGCACGCTCGCCAGCGGCGCCCCGCAAGAGAACAACGTGAACGCGTTTCGGTGGGTTTCGAGTGATGAGTTCGACCAATACGCCTTTACGCCGGCAGACGAGCTGTCGATGAACCAATTGCTCGGCATTAGCTGAGCAAGGCTGCGGCGACGAGCTTCGAAAAAACCAGCAACTCGCGCGGCGTGCGGCCGATGCGGGCTCATGGTCCGTCTCTGCCATACCCTGCGTCTCTGCCATACCCTGCGGGTGTTCTCCGGAGCGCTGCTCGATGTTCTGGCGCCGCAGCGCTGCGGCGCCTGCGGCAGCGTCGGGATCCAGGGAGTATTCTGCCCCGAGTGCGCTACCGGCGCTGTCGCGACCGAACGTGGTTCGCAGCCGGTGTCGGTTCACTCCGTGCCGGTGCTTGCGATCGGCCCGTTCGGGCCGCCGCTCAGCCTGGCGATCAAACGATTCAAGTATTCCGGCAGGACCGATCTGGCCCAGCCGCTCGCCGAGCTCTGGTGGCAACGCTGGGGAGCAGTCGTCGCGAGCACCCTGCCGAGGCCGAATGTCATGCTCGTCCCCGTGCCCCTGCATCCAGCTCGCCTGGTCGAGCGCGGCTACAACCAGAGCGCTCTCTTGGCGAACCAGTTCGCCCGGCTCGCTCGGGCGCGCGTGGCGCACGACTTGATCGAGCGGGTCCATGCCACGGCGCAGCAAGCGCGACTCAGCGCCCGCGAACGCCATCACAACCTGAGTGGTGCATTCGGTATCTCGCGGCGCAGTAGCCTTGGATCGACGGCGCGTGTCGTACTGGTCGATGACGTAGTGACCACCGGTGCCACGCTCGCAGCCTGTCAGGCCGCCTGTCGCGCCGCGCACCTCGATCTCAGGGAAGTATGGGCACTCGCGCACACGGACAGCCCGGCACGGCAGCGCGAGGGCGCAGCGTTCTAGCGGCGCGTATAACGGGCAATCAGGTGCGCGTGCTGTGGATACCGCGCCATCAACTCTCCGCGCCGCGCGAGCTCGAAATCGAGAAAGTCGAAGCCGGGTGCCACGGTGCAACCCACGAGCGTGTAGCCACTAGCGGCTGTCACTGAGGCGCCGAACCATGCGCCGGCGCTGACCACGTGCTGCGGCGCTTGACCCCGTTCCAGATCCAACCCCAGAGTCTTGATCGACAGCTCGCCTTCGCGGTCGATCGCGGCGATCTCGAGCGGCGCGCCACAGTAGAAATGCCAGAGCTCGTCGGAGCGGATACGATGCAGAGCCGAGAAGACACCCGCCGGGAGCAAAAAATAAATGCCCGTGGCAAAACTGCGTTGGCCCGGGAAGTCCTCGTATTCACCCGTGTGGCGCCCGCTCGATCGATAGGTCTCGGCGTACAAGCCACCTTCGGGGTGCGGTTGCAACCCTAGCCTTTCTACCCAGTAATCGATCGGTTTCGAAGCCGTGTCCTCGGCGTGCATGGCTCGGTATACACGAGCCCGAGCGCCGCTCACACGCCCGAGTCTTTAGACATTCGCAAGGCGTCCGTAACCTAGCGTCGCCGCGGGCTCGCAACGGCCCAGCACCGCGATTTGCGCGAGTGATTTCGGAGTACGCCCCACTCCCTGACGAATTCCGCCAGCTGTTCTGCGCACACACGATCGTTCACGGCGGTTCTTGTAAATGCCCCCGCCGCGTCGGTAGCAGCACTGATGAGCATAGTAGAAGTTCCTTGTCTCACACCAACCTGAAGTTACACTTCGCGTGAGTATGACGCTGACGACTCGCCGAAGCTTCATGCTGGGAGCGGCTACCGTAGCTCTTGGTTGCAAGAGTTCGTCGGACAACTCGCCAGCGAGCCCCTTGGTAGTGGGCGGGTTGCCTGTGACCTGCAACCTAACGCTGCCCATTGCCTGCGCGTCCCGACTCCTGCAGCAACAGACGGGCAGCGTGAAAGGAAGGCTGTTCGAGTACTCGAAGTACTCCGGCTGGCCCGAGATCAAAGAGTCCCTGATGGCGGGGCGGATCCAGGCGGCGTACATGCTGGCCCCGCTCGTCATGGACCTCACGAGCAAGAAGATTCCCGTGAAGATCGTGGCGCTGGGCCACCGATCTGGGGCGGTGATCATGGTCCGCAAAGACTCGCCCTATCGCAAATTCAAGGATCTCACCGGCAAGCGTGTGGCTATCCCCAGCCGGTTCGCGGTCGATCTGCTGTTTCTTCGGAAGATGCTGAAGGAAGAGGGGATGCGCGTCGAGCAGATCGAGCTCGTCGAAATGCCGCCCCCCGATATGCCGGCAGCGCTCTACGCCAAAGCCGTCGACGCCTACTGCACCGGTGAACCCTTCGGCGCGGCGGCGCAGAAGGCAGGCTACGCCATCCCGCTCAAGATGACCCGCGACGAATGGCGCAACTACATCTGTTGCGTGCTCACCGTGCGCGAAGAGCTGATCAACGATGCCCCCGAGCTGGTGCAAGAGCTGGTCAACGGGGTGCTGAGCGCCGGCGCCTGGCTCGACAAGACCAGGCGAAACCGAGACAAGGCCGTCGAGATCGCAGCGACGCGCCAGTACTTCAATCAAGACAAGTCCATTCTGCAGTTCGTCATGAATAACCCCGCCGATCGGGTGACCTACGGCGACCTGCGGATGATCCGCGAAGAGTTCGACGAGCTGATGCAGCTCTCGCTGGAGGCCGGCACGCTCAAGGCACCGGCCCCCTACGAGCAATACGTCACCGAACGGTTCGCCAAGGCAGCGATGGCGCACGAGGTGCGGCTATGAAGGACCGACGTCATCCCTGGCAGCGTCGCCTGGCACTCGTCGCGCTGGCGCTCGCCGGGACCTTTGGCGCTGGCTGCAAGAGCGAGGGCTACCGTTCGGGTGTCTTCGATCCACCGCGGGAAGCGCCCGACTTCGAACTGGAGGGGTCGCATGGCTCGCCCATCGCGCTGCGCGACTTCCGTGGCAAGGTGGTCGCGCTGGCGTTCGGGTTCAGCCATTGCCCCCGCATTTGCCCGGTGACTCTCAGCCGCCTGGCAGATGTGGACAAGAGTCTGGGTGATCTCTCGAAAGAATTGCAGGTGGTGTTCGTCACGGTCGATCCCGAACGAGACACCCCCGGACGCCTGCGCGAGTTCTTGGGCTTCTTCGACGCGGACTTCCGCGGGGCGACCGGCGACTCGTCGAAGCTCGACGCTCTGCAGCACGCCTACGGGGTGGTCGCGAACAAGGTCCAGTCCGAGAACGAGAAGCTCCAGTACGAGGTGCACCACTCCACATCCATCTACTTGATCGACAAGCAGGGTGTGCTGCGTCTACTGGTACCATTCGGGGAGCCAGCGGCTGACATCCTCCATGACGTGAAGCGGCTGCTAGACACATGAAGCTTGCACGTTCGAAGGCCCTGGGGGTGGCGCTGGTCGCGATCGGCGGTGTGACGCTCGCCGCCGCGCTGGTCCCGGTGCCGGTCGAGTCTCGCGACGCACTCTTCGAAATCCCCAGCGGCACTTGGGAAATGCGGCGCGCGGGCGTCGACGCCGAAGTGCTGCCCTCCGAAATCCGCTTGGTGCTCGGGCTACGCGACGTATTGGTGCTCCGTAACCTCGACAGCGTGCCGCAGATCTTCGGACCGACCTTGATCATGCCCGGTCAGAGCTTCCGCCTGCCGTTCAACGTGGCCTCCGAGTACCAGTTCGAATGCACCGCGCACACGAGCGGTCAAATGAAGGTCATCGTCGCCGAGGGGCCGAATACGCCTTGGTCACGGCTCAGGTACCGAGCCGAGCATTTCGCGGCGCATATAGTGTCGCTCTAGGAGAACGTATGCGAACCCGTCTCACTGCCAAATCACTATTCCTGCCCTCGGTGCTGCTGGCGCTGCTGGTTTCCGTGTGGTGGGCCGCGGTGGTACGCAGCGGCAGCGTCATCTTCCCGACACCCTGGCAAGTCGTGACGGGGACCGTCGAGTTGATCAACGACGGCACGCTCTGGGATCATATTGGCGCGTCACTCATGCGCGTCGGTGCGGGTTTCCTGCTCGCCTTCGTGGTGGCCATTCCGCTCGGGCTGTGGATGGGCCGCGTCAACTCCGTCTACATGACGCTGAACCCGGTTTTTCAGATGCTGCGGCCAATCTCGCCGATCGCCTGGATTCCGATCGCGATCTTGTGGTTTGGCATCGGCAACGCATCGCCGATCTTCCTGATCTTCATCGCCTCCGTGTTCCCCATGATTCTGCAGACGGCCGTGGGTGTGCACAGCATCGACCCGCGCTACCTGCGGGCAGCCGAAAACTTCGGCGTCTCTCGCTTCGAGGCGATGCGCCGGGTCGTGGTGCCTGCAGTGCTCCCACAAGTCTTGATTGGCATGCGCGTCGGGGTCGGCGTGGCGTGGTTGGTGGTCGTTGCCGCCGAGATGATCGCGCTGAAGTCGGGGCTCGGTTACATGATCATGGACTCGCGCAACGCCGGCAACCGCTACGACCTCGTGATCGCAGGCATGGTCATCATCGGCATCATCGGGCTCCTATTGGATTCACTCATGCGCTCGTTCGAAGGACTCAAGTCGGTGAGGTGGCAGTATGTCAAATGATGCAACGTTCCCTCTGACCTGGGCTGCTGAAGCTCCAGTGTCCGAGGCTCCGGCCCGCGCGGCACACAAGATCGTCGTGGACGAGATCTACAAAAGCTTCCCCACCGATGCCGGTGTGCTCGAGGTGGTGGGAGGCATCAGCTTCTCGGTGGCCGCCGGTCAAACCGTTGCCATCGTCGGCCCCTCGGGCTGCGGCAAGTCCACGCTGCTCGGTATTTTGGCTGGGTTCAATCCGGCCGATCGCGGGGGAGTCCTCATCGACGGCGTGCCGCGGCGGCGGGCGGATCGCAAAGGTATCGTCATTTCGCAGCAGGGGTCGGTGTTCCCTTGGCTCTCGGTGCAAGAGAACATCGCGTTCGGCCTGAACACGGGTACCCACGCCGAGCGGCTCGCGATCGCGGCACGCTTCACCGAACTGGTCGGTCTCAAAGGCTTCGAGCGACAGTACCCTCACGAACTTTCCGGCGGCATGCTGAAGCGTGTGGAGTTGGCCCGCGCCTTCGCGGTGAAGCCCGAGATCTTGTACATGGATGAGCCGTTCTCGGCGTTGGATGCCCTGATGAGCCTGCGCATGCGCAACGAGCTCTTGCAGCTGCTCCGCGAACAAGAGCAGACGCTGGTCCTCATCACGCACGACGTCGAGGAAGCGATTCACCTGGCCGATCGCATTTTGGTGCTCTCACCGCGACCGGCGACCATCAAGTGTAGCATCGACGTCGACCTCGCTCACCCGCGCAAGCTGACCAGCCCCGAGGCTCAGTCGCTCAAAGAGCAGGTACTGAGCGAACTTGGATTGTGAGGTGTCCCCGGCGAGGCGGCTCGTCGGGCTCGCGGGAGGGAGCCTCGTGGCGTGGTGGCTGGCGGCGTGTGACACCGCGCCGCGCGCTCCTGCGTATTCCGAGGCACGCCGCCTGGTCGACGAGCACTGCATCAGCTGCCATTCGAAACACCCCACGGAGCGCGCCTTTCCGATCGCGCCGGGTGGCATCGTGTTCGACACGGCGACCGACATGGTCGAGCACGCCGAACGCATCCGAGTTCGCGTGGCCCTGGACCGCAGCATGCCGCTCATGAACAAGACCGGCATGACCGACGCGGAGCGCCAGGTCCTCGCGAGCTGGGTGACCGCGGGAACCCCTACGGCGACCGCCGCGGCATCCATCCGCTGAAGCTCCGCTGGTCAGAGACACGCGGCGACGCTAAAGTCCCGCCGCCTTGAACACCGTGGGCATCGCCATCTTCGTCGTGACCTACCTCTTGGTCTCCGCGCGGCGGCTTCGGCTCCTGGGGTTCGATCGGCCGGCGATAGCGCTCGCTGGCGCCGTGGCCTGCGTGGCACTGGGTGCTCTGACGCCAGAAGCTGCGCTGGCCGCGGTGGACAGCGCGACGCTGTTGCTGCTGTTTGGCGTGATGGGCATGGGCGCATTTCTGGCCGTCGATGGTTTTTTCGATCAGGTCGAGACCCAGCTCGTCGCGTGGGCGCGCACGCCTCGACGTTTGCTCGGAATGATCGTGTGGGGAGCGGGCATGCTGAGCGCGGCGATCACCAACGACGCCGTGTGTGTGCTGGGAGCGCCCGTGGTGGTTCGCATCGTTCGCGAACACCGGCTGCCGGCAACGCCGTTTCTGTTGGCGCTGGCGACCGCCGCGAACACCGGCAGCGTGGCCACGCTGGTCGGAAACCCCCAAAACATGCTGTGCGGGCTGCTCGGGGGCCTCGTGTATCGCGAGTTCTTGCTGGTGATGGCGCCGGTCGCGGTGCTGGGCCTGGCGCTGAACCATCTGATTTTGGGGCTGCTCTTTCGCGAACCACTGAGGAGCGCCACGCTCACGCCTCCGAGACGCGTGGAACCGATCTCGCGCGCGGCCCGCATGAGTCTCGGCGTCGTGTTCTTGACGTCGATCGCCTACGCCTTGGGAGCCAACCTAGCCTGGGCGGCGGCTGCCGGATTCGTGGCGCTGATGCTGCTCCACCGGCGTGATACTCGCGAGCTCTGGCCTCGCATCGATTGGACGCTGCTGCTGTTCTTCGCGGGCCTGTTCGTCGTCGTGGCAGCCCTCGAGAAGAGCGGCGCCCCTGCGGCATTCTTCGCCAGGTTTCCGCTCGCGGAGCACGGCCAGGGGCTCGCGGACGGGTTCTGGCTTTCCGGGATCTTCTTGGTGGGCTCGAACCTGGTGTCCAACGTTCCGTTCATCCTCGTGGTTCGCGATCAAGTCAACGCCCTGGGTGATGCGACGCTCGGTTGGCAGTTGCTGGCCATGGCCAGCACCTTCGCGGGAAACCTGACATTGCTGGGCTCGGTCGCCAACATCATCGTGGCCGAGACAGCGCGCGACGTGGGTGGCCTCGGTTTTTGGCAGCACCTGAAGGCCGGGCTTCCGATTGCCCTCGCCACGACCATCGTGGGAACACTGTGGGTGGTCACGTTGGCCGGCGCATCTTGAGGCGGCGCTCAGCGCCGGCGACCGTCCGCGCTACTCCGCGCTCGGAGCTCGTAGCATGGTCGCCGCATAGCACCGGCTGAGCTCGCGCTGAGCGGGCAAATCGAAATGCGCGTTCCAGGGTGGCGCCCGATGGCGGCGCTTCAGTTGACCTTGCGCAACGCCTCGAGGAAAGGCTCCGCCTCGACGAAATCGTTGAAGCGCCTGGCTTCGCGCCCCTCCGAGTCGAAGAGGATGACCGTGGGCAGGCCCTTCACGCGAAACTCGGCCAGTGCCTTTTCGACCTTGGGGTCTTCGTCGTCGGTAGCGTCGACTCGCACGGCGATGAAACGGCCCGCCTCTCGTTCGACCGCGTCGTGAGAAAACGTGAGTTTGTCGAGCTCTTTGCACGCGACACACCAAGACGCCGTGAAGTCGACGAGCATCGGCCGCTCCGCAGCCAGGGCTTTCTCACGTGCCAGCACGTAGTCGGTTTTTTCCCAGGAGAGTGTGGCGCTGGGCTTGAGCGCCGCGGCGATGCAGAGAAAGGCCCCGCCGCTGATCAGCAGCACGCCCAACGCCTTGAGCACGCGACCTCCGTTGCTGGGCTCGGCAAAGTCGCGATGCACCCCGCCCAGCAGCACGCCCACGCCCACGGCCACGCCCGCTGCCACGAAGAAGCCGACGCCGGGATGTGCGAAGCTCGAGATGACTGGAAAATGCAGGTTGATGAAGTACAGGGCAACGACGATGAGCACGATGCCCAGCACCGACTTCACGTGCACCATCCAGGGGCCGCTCTTCGGCAGCTGAACCGCGAACGCTCCCACCAGAAAGAACGGGAACCCAAGCCCCAGTGAAAATGCTGCCATGGCCGCGCCGCCCAGAGGCGCGCTTTGGGTATTCGCGATCCACGTGAGGATGCCCGTCAACACCGGTCCCGAGCATGGCGCCGCAATGACCCCGCAGACGAAGCCCAGGCCGAACGCACCCTTGTAACCAATGCCCCCGATCGTCGCCAGCTTGTTGGTGAGCGACGACGGCAACGTCATCTCGAACGCTCCAAACATCGAGGCCGCCATCGCCAGGAACAAGCCAGCCATGCCCAGCACGACCCACGGGTTTTGCAGCACGGCGCCGAACACGCTGCCGGTGAGCCCCGCGATCACGCCGAGCGGCGTGAACATGCAAGCGATACCCAGCATGAAGGCGGCGGAGAGCTTGGTCCCTTCCCAGCGGCTCTTCGCTTCGCGCGCGCCAAACGCGCTGACGGTGACGGCCACCATGGGGTACACGCACGGCGTCAGGCTCACGGCCAGACCCCCCAGCACCGCCGCGCCAGCCGCGTACAACGGCCCCTTCGCCAGCGCCTGAGTGAACAGGTCGGGTTCGGTGGTCGCGTGCGCCACCGACGACAGCGCCAGAACGAAGGGAATGCCGGCAAACGCTATCGAGGCTTGGGGACGCATCGTTTTTAGTACTAGTGGAAACAACCCAGCGGTGCTTCGGGGTTTTATTGGGGGCCAGCGCTGCGCAGTCAAGCCCGCTTCATACGCGCTTCGTCCAGGCGCCCCAGCAGGGCGCGCGCCTTCTCGAGCTCGCGCTCGAGGGCCACCTGCAGCGCGACGCGACCACCTGCCGTACGTTTGACGAACGATCCCAGGCACGCGTGTGCTTCATCGAGATCTCCGAGGTAGTACGCGAGCTCGCCGAGCACGAACTTGCCGTACCCTTGACCACACGGCGCGTCGTCGAGCGCGTCCCGCAGACCTTCCAGGTCGTCTACCGTCTGTCCGACCGCGAGCGTCGCGAGCGCCAGTTGCGCACGATAGAGGGGCTTGTCGCTGGTGCCCCAGGTCGCCGCCTTACGGAAGGCCGCGATTGCCTCATGATAGCGTTCGGCGAGATAGTAAACGCTGCCCAGCGTCCACGAGTGGAAGGCCCGCCGCGACGGCGGGCACACGCGGCACGCGAGCCGCAGGTGACCGACGGCGTCGTCCACCGCATCCAAGCCGAGGCAGGCACGGGCCGCGTCTTGCCGGGCGACATCCGGCATGACGTCGAGGGCGACGATATCCTGGGCCACTTTGAGCGCCTTCTGGAACAGGCGATCTTCCATGTACGCCAAGTAAAGCTGGCGAAGCAGCATGGCGCGCAGCGTCGGATCACGCCCCCCCCGCGCTCGTAGCCCCTTACGAGCGAAGCTCGCCCGTTCGCGGGAGAGCGGTGCCAGCGTCGCCTTGCGCAACCACACTTCCGCGGTTTCGGGGGGGGCTTTGCCTGGGGCCGGCATACTCGCTAAGAAAATAGCAGGCGCTGCACACACGTCCAGATTTCGTTGCGGAGACTTGCCTTCGCGCGTTCCAGGCGCAAAGCTCCGGCATCCCATGAGGCGTCGTCTTTTGCCATTTTTGGCTTGCGTGGCGAGCGGTTGTGGCCACCCCGCGACCGTCGAAGAATGCGAAGAAATCATCGAGCAAGTGGCACGCTTGGAGCTTCGGGCCACGCTTGGCTCCAGCAACGAGAAGGCCATTCTGGCCGAAATCGATGCGACCAAGCGCGAGCTGAAGGACAGCACGATGAAGGACTGCGTCGGCAAGCGCATCACCAACAAGGCGCTCGAGTGTGTACGAAACGCTGCCACCGCCGACGAGGCCGCCGAGGACTGCTTCGATTGAGCGCGGTTCGCGCCCCGGCCCTCGTCTGCCTGGTGCTGGCGGCGGGGTGCCAGAAAAGCCTGACTCAGGACGAGTGCTACAGCTTGCTCGACAAATACGTCGAGCTTCTGCTCGAGTCGGATCGACCGGACACGTCACCCCCCGATCGACTGAAGCTCAAGAACGAAGCTCGCGCCAAGGCAAATCGTGACCCGGCCTTCGCAGAGTGCAGCGATCGGGTATCGCGCCGCGAGTTCGAATGCGCGATGCAGGCGTCGAACCCGGATGGGCTCGAACAGTGCCTGCTGTAGTCACCGAGCGCTGACTTCACCGCGACGGTGCTTCGCGGGGCCTACGCCGGAGATGGGCCTACGCCGGGGATGGGTCTACGCCGGAGACGGGCCTACGCCGGAGACGGGCTCGGTCGTGGCCACCTGCTCCATGCTGCGGATCCAGGGGCGCGCCTGCTGGATCGCCTGCTGTACTGCGGGCAGCTTCAAGGACGCCGCGTGGTGGGCGGCGTCCTCCCAGACCTCGGTGATCCAGATGGTGTCCGCGTCGCGGGCGTCGCGAGCCACGATGTAGCTGAGACAGCCTGGCAGTTCGCCGGTCGCGGCCGCGAGCACGGAGATCAGCGCTTCGCGCTTTCCTTCTTGGGCGATGAACTTTCCGACGAGTCCGAACATGCTGGCTCCTCTTTCGTTAGCTCCGCCTCTTTACTCTGAGGCGTCGGGCCTCGCAAGTCAGCGCCCTCGAGCCCCGCACTGCTTTAGCGCCGCCGCCGAGCATTTGGGTTCTGCAGCGCCACGGAGTCGACTATCGTTCCCGGCATGCGCAAGCGAAACGAGGGTGGCGTGCAGAGCTTCGTCGGCGCGGGCACCGTCGCGCTCGTTGTCGCATGCAGCGGCGCGCCGATGTCGACGTCGGTGCCCCCCGAACCAACACCACACACGCGAGGCGCCGGGGTTCAGCCGCCCGACACCCCCAAGCACCCGGTGGTCGACCGCTACCACGGCGTCGCCGTCACCGACGAGTATCGCTGGCTCGAAGACTCTGCCGACCCGGCGGTGAGAAGCTGGGTCGCCGCGCAAAACCGCTACACACGCGGCGTGCTCGACGCGCTGCCCGGGCGCGACCTGATCCAAGATCGGGTGCGAGCACTGTTCGCGGCGGAGCCTCCGAGATATCAGTGGGTCGAAGCCGTGGCGGGCCGCTGGTTCGTCAAGGTGCATCGACCCCCTGCCCAGCAACCTGTCATCGTCGCGCTCGAGCCCGGCGCCGAGCCGAGCTCCGGGAAGGTCTTGGTCGATCCGAATCACCTCGACGGCACCGGGCAAACGGCGATCGACTGGTTCGTGCCATCGCCCGACGGCACGCTGCTCGCGGTGTCGCTCTCGCGCGCGGGCACCGAACTCGGCGACGTCAGCGTGTACCGCGTGGCCGACGGCGCCAAGCTCGAGGACGCCGTAACCCGCGTCAACGGCGGAACCGCCGGCGGCGACTTGGCCTGGGCGCCGGATGGATCGGGCTTCTACTACACGCGCTACCCGCGCGTCGGCGAACGCGCGACGGCGGATCTAGCCTTCTATCAGCAGGTATATTTCCACACGCTCGGGACGCAGGAGAGCAGCGATCGCTACGAAATCGGCAAGGAACTTCCGCGTATCGCCGAAAACCAGTTGGAGGTAGACGGATTGGGGCGCGTGCTGTTGACGGTACAGAACGGCGATGGGGGCGAGTTCGCCCACTACCTCCGCGATGAGCAGGGCCAATGGCGTCAGTTTTCGCGCTTCGGCGAGCAGCTGATTCAAGCAGCATTCCTGCCCCACACACGCGACTTGCTCGCGATCACGCGCGCCCGCTCACCCAAGGGTGAGGTGATCCGCATCGACGCCGCCACGCTCGACGCTCGCGCAGCGCGCACGATTGTACCTGCCGGCGAACACCCGATCGTGACGGACTTTTGGGGCGAGCGCACGCTGCTCGTGAGCGACCGCGACCTGTACCTGACGTATCAGCTCGGCGGTCCGACCGCGGTTCGGCGCTTCGATCACTTGGGCGTACCCGAACCGCTCGAGCTACCGCTGTCGGTGGCGTCATTCGTCGGGCTCACGCGCGACGGGACCGGCAGCGTGCTGGTGCAAGCCGAGTCGTTCCTCGAGCCGCCCGCTTGGTATCGACTCGACGACGACGGGAAACGCTTCACGAAGACGGCGCTCGCCGATCGCGCGCCGTTCGACCCTGCTCCTTACCAGGCGCTGCGCGAGTTCGCGATCTCGAAGGATGGCACCCGCGTCCCGCTCAACATCCTGGCCCCCAAGGATCTGAAGCTGGACGGAACGCACGCTTGCATCGCTACGGGGTACGGCGGTTACGGCGTCAGCCTCGAACCGCACTTTCGAGCGAGCGCGGGCCTTTGGCTCGAGCAGGGCCTGCTGTTCGTGGTGGCCAATCTACGCGGTGGCGGCGAGTTCGGGGCAGCCTGGCATCGCGCAGGCAACCTGACCAACAAGCAAAATGTGTTCGACGACTTCGCCGCGGTGCTGCGCCACCTGAGTGAACGGGGCTACACCAAGCCCCAGCGGCTCGGGATCATTGGCGGCAGCAACGGCGGCCTGCTGATGGGGGCGACGCTGGTGCAGCACCCCGATCTGTTCGGGGCTGCGGTTTCCTCCGTCGGCATCTACGACATGCTGCGCGTCGAGTTGTCGCCGAACGGTGCCTTCAACATCACCGAGTTCGGCAGCGTCGCCGATCGCGACCAGTTCCGCGCACTCCGCGCCTACTCGCCGTACCACAACGTCCCCGATGCCGCGGGCTACCCGCCCGTGTTGATGCTGACCGGCGAGAACGATCCGCGCGTCGAGCCGATGCAGTCGCGAAAGATGGTGGCCCGGCTCCAAGCAGTGAACACCAGCGGCTCCCCGATCTTGCTACGCACGGACGCGGACACCGGCCACGGCGGCGATTCCAAGCTCGACGCGCGGATCAGCGAGCAGGTCGACGTGCAGGCGTTCATGCTCGACGCGCTCGACGTGCCCGTCGGCCCACGCGGCGGCGCTTCGCCCCACTGAACCACGACTCGTGGTCCCCCATGAATTCGGGGGCCGGAGTCCCCGTCGACGCTTTTTTGAAAAGTATCGAGATCGCCTGCTCGACACCAGGCATTACCCGGAGCGGCCTCGTTGCGTCGAGGTTCTCTCAGCCATGCGATCTGCCTTTGCTTTCATGGTGCCTCTGACTGCCCTCGGAGGCGCGGCCTGCGGCACGGACGCCTCCAGCTCCGACGGCACCACGGGCCAAACCAGTGCGGTATCGACCTCGACGGGGCTCGTGAACACAACAACCACCGGCCACGCGGGACTGGGCGGCTCGGGACCGGTCCTGGGAACTTCCGGGCTCGGCATCGGCGGCTCTGGTCCTAGCGGGACGGTCACCGGCACGGTGGAGACCTGCGCGACGGAAACGAGCACGACCGACCTCGAGCCAGTGTATCTCGCATTCGGCTTCGATC
Organism: Polyangiaceae bacterium; assembly: GCA_025937785.1. GTDB lineage: Bacteria > Myxococcota_A > Polyangia > Polyangiales > Polyangiaceae > JAICQQ01. Next base: position 4,352 of record JAICQQ010000003.1, on the reverse strand, counting down.
GCTCCGGCAGCATGGGGAAAGGCGACGAAGACTGGCACGACCAGAGCCTCAAGTGGGATCCCGTCGCCGCCGCCACTTCGGCGTTCTTCGCCGATCCTGCCTCGGCGGGACTGTCTGCAGCGCTCACGTTCTTCCCCAACTCGAGCGAGGAGGACGAGCGCTGCGATCCCGAGCGGTACACCGAGCCGGCAATCCCGATGACGGCGCTGCCCAACGGCGATTTCGAGCCCGCCTTGGATGCCGTGCCCGAGGAAGACTGGATCGGAGGGACTCCGACGCTGGCAGTGATGAGCGGCCTCGTCACTTACATCGAAGAGCAGAGGATTTCTCGGCCCGGCCGCTACGCGATTGTGCTCGTGACGGACGGCTACCCGCAAGATTGCGACGACGCGAGCGTAGACGACGTGGCGGAGCTCGCTGCCTCGGTCGCCGACGCGATCCCCACGTACGTCATCGGTGTCGCCAATCCGCCGTTCGACGATGCCCCGGACACGGTCACGAACTTGGCGGCCATCGCCGAAGCGGGCGGCACCGAACGCGCGTTCCTCATCGACACCGGTAACCCCACCCAAACGTCGCAAGACTTCCGCGCCGCTATCGACCAGATCCGCGGGTCGGCGATCTCGTGCGACGTGGCTATCCCCGAACCACCTGCCGGTCGTGAATTCGACAAGGAAGCCGTGGCGGTGACGTACAGCGTCGACAACGGATCTCCGAACGCTTTGGCGTACGATCCCGAATGCGACGGGCTCGCGTGGCACTATGACGACACCGAAACCCCGTCGCGCATCGTGCTCTGCACCGACGCGTGCCAAACCGTTCAGGCCGACGCCGCCACCACGTTGGCCGTGAACTTCGCCTGCGAACCGCAGTTCGAAATCCCGAAATGACGCGCGTCAGTGGGGCGGCGGCCCGTACAGGCTCTTGCGGTGTTCGGAGTAGCCGAGCCCATCCGTCGTCATCTCCCGCACCAGGTCGCCGTTGGCGTCGATCTCGTGCCAGACGCCCGAGGTCGAGTAGGTGATGAAGGTATTCCCATTGGGAAGCCGCTGCGCATCCCCGAAAGCGCCGGAGTTGTTGCCCGATCGATAGTCGAGCACCTGCGTCCCGGTGCCGGCAGCCAAGTCGTACTCGTATTCGAGCACCGCCGACTCACCGAAGCTGCCTTCGGCGTTGTTGTTGAAGATGAGGATGCTCTCCTCGAGTACCTGGTGTCCGTGCTGGACCTCCCACTCGAAATCGAAGTCGTTGAGCGGTCCGCCGAACACCATCAAGAGCTCTGCCGTTTCACCCGGCTCAGGATAGCTGATCACGCCGATGGTGTTGGTGTGACGCATCGAGAACGAAATCCCATTCAGGTGCGGCACGTACTTGATGTAGTTCGTGTGCGCGCCCGACTCGGCGATCTGCTCGGCGAAATCGGTATTCTCGTGGTAGATGTCGCGGGCCGTGCCGGTATTGACGTCGAGCTCGCGGATGAGGTCTGGCCCCTCGTCGGCACCGCCCATTCCCATACCGCCGTTCTCTTGTTCTTGGAACAGGATGTTGTTGTTGGGAAGCACCGTGAAGTCGTGATGCCGCCCCGGAAAGCTGAACGTCTCGCTGATGCTGCCATCCATGCGGAGGCGCATGAGCGCGCCGTCGGGGCTCACGTTGCTGAAGTTGCCGATCCACATGTCCTTGCCGTCGAACGACATGCGCGCGCGCGAGCAACCGGACACCACGGTGCCTTGGAGGTCGTAAGCCCACACTGGATCACCGTCCTGGTCGATGATGAAGGCAACGCCGCTGCCCTGGTTGCCGCCAAGCCCGCCCACACCGGTGCAGTTGATGGTGAATCCACCGTACAACGCGGAGGGGTTCACGTCGTTGACGCTGACGTTCGGGGTAGAGTTCGGCAGATCCCGGGTGTCGATCGTCAGCACCTCACTCGTTAGCGCCGCGCCGCCGGCTTGCGCAACCACCTGCACGTAGTAGGTGGTCATCGCTTTCATCCCCAGCAGCAGCGTGCGGTAGTTCGGCTCGGTCAGGTCCACCGGCGCGCTGAACTCGAAGCTTCCAGCTTGCCTGCCGAAGTCCACACGCGCTTCCGTGATTGCACTCGGGCTCGAGAACTCGACGATGCCTACCGTTTGAATGGCTTCACTCAGTGACAGGCTCACGTTGAGGTCTTCCATGGCGGTTCCGGTCGTCGCCGTGCTCGTCGATGCTGCGCTGCTGGTGGCTACTGTCGCCTGAGTGCTCGAGGCGCTCCCGACGGTCGAGCTATTGGACGCCGTCGCGCCCTCGGTCCCTTCACCCTCGCCACCCGAGCTACAAGCGATCGGGCTGGCGAGCACCAGCGCGATCAGCCAGGAGACACGTGGAGCGCAGGCGCCAGGTACGGCGCCTCCCTGAGAGCAAAGTGAGCGCATGACTTCTCCTTTCTTGTTTCGAATCGGACGTCAGCGAAGCGAGAGGCTAGCCTCGTTAGCTCAGAGGTCAACCCAAAGTGCCCACATCCCGCAAAGCCACCTGCGCATACTTGCTGGGAAGAGCACCGCGCAGGCGACGCGAGTCCGACGGCGGTGCACCCGGCCGTACTCCCCGCTCGTATGACGCCGGTAGGGTGCAACCTGCGCGCAATCCAAGGCAACTATCGCATGTTCGACAGCAGGATTTGCAAGGTGAGCGCGCGGTGTATGCTGGCCGCGATGAGTCAGCGCAGCAAAGTATCGAACAAGGCCTCGCAGTTCACCGAGTCGGTCATTCGGCACATGACGCGCTTGTGTCTGGAACACGGCGGGGTGAACCTGGCTCAAGGGTTTCCTGACTTTCCCGCGCCTGCGGAGCTGAAAGAGGCGGCTCGACGCGCGATCGCGGAGGACGTCAATCAGTACGCCATCACCTGGGGCGCCGCCGAGTTTCGCCGAGCCCTTGCGCAGAAACACCTTGCGTTCAGCGGCGTCGAAGTGGATCCGGAACGGGAGATCACAGTCACGTGCGGTTCGACCGAAGCCATGTTGAGCACGCTGCTCGCCACCGTCGACCCCGGCGAGGAGGTGATCGTGTTCGAACCCTGGTACGAAAACTACGGCCCCGACACGATCTTGTCGGGTGCGGTCCCCGTCTTCGTCAGGCTGCATCCGCCGGACTTCTCCTTCGATCCCGACGAGCTTCGCCGCGCGTTTTCTGCGCGCACGAAGGGCATCATCGTCAACACTCCGCACAACCCCACCGGCAAGGTCTTCAGCCGAGCCGAGCTCGAGCAGATCGCTGCCCTGGCGAACGAGTTCGACGCGCTGGTCTATACCGATGAAATCTACGAGCACATCGTGTACGACGGGCGACAACACGTCTACCCGCATAGTCTGCCCGAGCTGCGGGAGCGCACCGTGATGATCTCGGGCTTGAGTAAGACCTACAGTGTCACGGGCTGGCGCATCGGTTACGCGATCGCGCCGCCGGATATCACCGCGGCCATCCGCAAGGTCCACGACTTTTGCACCGTGGGGGCGCCCGCGCCCTTACAGCGTGGCGCGGTCGCCGCGCTGACCCTGGGCCCGGAGTACTATCGCGATCTGCGCGACGGTTACCAAAAGCGTCGAGACAGCTTCTTGCCGCTGCTGGGCGCGGCGGGCTTTCGCCCGTACGCACCCCAAGGCGCGTACTACGTCATGGCCGAGTTCCCTGCGCGAGGCGACCTGGACGACGTCGCCTTCGCGCGCTTCCTGGTCGAATCGATCGGCGTGGCCGTGGTGCCTGCCTCGAGCTTCTACAGACAGGGCAGCCCCGACGCATCCAAGCTGGTCCGGTTCTGTTTCTCGAAGCAGGACGCGACGCTCGCCGAAGCGGGACGCCGGCTCATGCGCTTGGTCACCGATCGTGCGTGCGTCGACGCCGCACGGCGGTGACTTCACCATTTGGCGTTGTTTGCCAACTCGAGGGCCATGGCGTGGTACCACTGCCCCGCGGGCGGGCCGCCGTTGCAGCTGCCGTCCGATTCACCGGGACTCTTGAGCCAGGCGAACGCATCCAGCCGCGAGCCGTCGGAGACTGGCGCAGGGCGCCGCCCGAGCGCCCTACCTGGAGGGTTGCACCATTGGTTGTCGGGCGCCGCACCGTTGCCGTTGCGGCTCGAATCGATGATGTAGTGCACGTCTCCGCCGAGGCGACCGGCAATGTCGTTGCCGTACCCGATGAGCTCGTCGTCGGCGATGAAGTTGGACGTATTCAGCGCGAAACCGCGCGCCAGCTCGATCCCCGCGCCTTTGAGCCGCTCCGCCATCTGTTCGGCAGGAACCCAACGGGAGTGCCCCGCGTCGATGTAGACCCGCACGCCAGGGAGCGCTTCGAGCGTTTCGACCGCCTGG